>NZ_JAMPPJ010000005.1:0-258623 GCF_028481025.1 Providencia sp. PROV150
ACGGATTTGCAGAAGCTGAAGAATGAAGTTGAAACAAAAACAGCTTTAATGAATCAAGCCAGCGACCAACAGATTAAAGCGCTGACGGCAGATTTAAACAAACAACTCGCTTTGCTGAAGCAAAAAGAAGACGGGTTGAAGAAAGCTGAAACGGAAAGTAAAGTAACTCGTGAGGCGCTCGCCAAACAGCAAGCAGATGCAAAAGCGTTAGCGGAGAAAAACCAGCAGCTTGTTACGCAACTGAAACAGAAAGCGCAGCAAGCAGATAAGATCCAAGCATCTTTAGCAGAGCAAACTGCCAAATTAGCACAAAAAATTACGTTAGAGTCTGAATTAGCAACAGCAAAAAAACAGTTGGCTGAGCAGCAAGCAGCACAGAATGTTTTATCAAAACAATATGTTGAGAGCCAAAAGCAACAGCAACAATTGCAAGAAAACTTAAAACAAAATGAACAAAATTTTGTTAATGCTCAAAAACAATTGGAACAGGCTAATGCAGAACTGCTGAAATTACAAAAAGATGTTGAAAAACAAACAGCGCTAGTAGGTCAAGCAAGTGACAAGCAAGTTAAAGCGTTAACTGCGGACTTAAATAAACAAGTTACATTATTGAAAGAAAAAGAAAGCGCTATTGCCAAGTTAGAATCTGAGAAAAAATCAATTAGTGACGCTCTTGCTGCCCAAGAAAGTGAGAAGAAAAAACTTGACCAGCAAAACCAGCAATTTACTAAGCAGACTAAGGCTCAAGAAGACAAAATCAGCAAACTTGAAAGTGATATTGCGGCTAAAACAAAGAAACAGTCTGAAATTGAGCAAAAACTGACAGACACGAATAAACTTCTTGGTGATTTAAAAGCGAACTCTCAAAAAGAGTTGGCATTAGCACAAGAGAAATTGAAAAAACTACAAACGGAATTGGATTCAAGTAAATCCATTTCGAGTGATGAAGCTTTAAAATCACAAATTATGGCGTTAAATCGACAGATAACTCAATTACAAAATGAAAATGATGCATTAAAAGCAAGAGGTGGTTCGAAATCGAGTACTGGTCTGGCTGGGCGAATTCCTCCTAGCAAAGATGCAAAAGTGATTGCCGCAGAAAATGCGAAGAAAAACCAAAAAATTATTGAGCAAATTACCGCTCAAAAATACAGTAAGCTCGATAGCAATACTTACTATAAAATCATTCAAGTTGGCTCACCGATAAAAGACGTGAAAAATAAAGACGTGACTTTTATTATGAGAGAGCAATTAACTGACGGTAAGGTTACGGTGTTGTATACCGATCAAAACCCTGTCACATTACCTTATAATCAGTTACCTGCACCATTAAACTCCTTTGTCGAACGAGCAGGGGAAGGGGGAATGGTTAAAGTCTATATTAAACCTGAAGGTGGGTATGGCGTTGAAGGCATACCAGGTGAGGTACCACCAAACTCCATGTCAATTATTGATTTAAAAATAATCAAAGCGAAATAGCATAGCTTTTATTTAAGGTTATCTTAAAGGTAATTTGTCACTGAAAGGCAAATTACCTTTTTTGTGATGTATCAATCTGAAAGAAGTATAAGAAGTATAAGAAGTATAAGAAGTATAAGAAGTATAAGAAGTGAATGTGAATATTTAAAGGAAGGATTTGATGTTTGCCTTTCTGCCAGATTATAGTGAAGTTTAAACTTCTATAACTGACAGGGCATGAGTTAGAGTCTTACTGAGCGGTTAAGCTGCTATTCTTGACCGACTCGGTGTGTAGCCAAACCGTTTTCGATAAGTTTGGGTGAAGTAAGATTGACTTGAAAAGCCTGCTTCCATAGAAACCTCTACAATACTCATTGTAGTATTAATTAACAACTGGTGTGCATACATAATACGTTTTTCACTGATCCATGCGCGTGGTGACGTTGCATAAACGGTATTGAACAGTTCTTTAAATGTTGTTAATCCCATACCAAAAGTACGTGCGAACTCACTTAATTTCCACTCTTTAAGATAATTATTTTCCATAAACATTTGTAGACGTTCTATTTGGCGACTACTTAGCTGTCTAAAATTAGATAGCAATAAAGCACCTTGTTCACTGTAGCTTAGTAATAACAGTAATTCACTAACTCGGAGTGAGAAAATGACGTCAGGGTATTCGTTATTAACAAATGTATTTAAGCTTGATTTGATTTCTTCAATGAGAGGGGATGAATTAAATTTAATGATATCACAGGGTAAGCCTTCATTGCGGTCTATTTCGCTTAACTCAGTGCCATGATTGGCGATGAAACTACGCAAAAAGTTATCATCCAAGGATATCCAAAGTAATTTGCAACTTGTTGTTTCAGTGAGCTGTAATGAGTAAGCTCCCTGCTTGTGATATAAAATATCGCCTTCATTTAAAGATTGTGAGTTAGCTGGGGTTTCTAGTAACACAGAGCCTTGTTCTATGATTAAAAGCCCTTTAGTTTCTAAGTCAATAATGTTATGGGCCGCGTTACTATCAATGTTTATCTGTTTAATGAAGTGTCGATTTGGTGAGTTTATTGCTTGCATGACTATACCTTTTTAATCGTATTTAAATATAAATTCAAAATAAAATATTCAACTATTCCTATCTGGTGATATAAAGCATGGATGTTATTAGTATGATTGAAATTATATAAATCGATTAATTTTGTGTCACATTATAATTCTAAATATAAATAAATGTTTCTAAATATACTTTTTTCGAGTTGTTTTTGTGAATTGCTCGGTATTTTTTGTGTCATTGGTGGGGTAATTTAATTATTATACTTATAATTTTAATTAGTTTGGATTTTTAATCTGAATTGATAAAATTAGTCGTATGTTAATATGTTATCGTTTTTTACACCTAAACCGTGTTTTTTTTCTGCTTTTTGCTTACTTGTCATTTTTAGCATAGTAATATGAATTTTAGCTATACTAATGATGACTCTAAATTTCGGTAAAACTATTATTTATTAATTTTATTAATGTAATTAATGGTTGTTAATCTAAGTTATTTATTTTTTTAATCGATATGATTTATTTAATTTATTAAGATGTGTGGGTATTGCTGTTTATTTGTGACTTGAGTCTCATTTATTAATTGATAGGTTTCTGTAATTGCTTTAATAGGTATTTTAAATATATATTTTTATAAATAGTTCCTTAGAGTTACTACTTGTTGTTCGCCATTTTTCAACATCTTTGTGCTTTATTATTTCTCCTCATGTTGTACTTTGCTTTAAATAGAGGACTAAGCTTGAGCTATAGGCTCACTAATTATGGCTCTTGTTTCTGAGTTGCTCGCTTGCTTACTTTAGCTGGTAAATCAGGGACTGGTTTACGATCATCAAGTAAATGACGTATAGCGAGAATTGGGTGATGGATTAACATCTTCGGGCCAGCCCAGCGCATAACTAGCTTCATCTGCTCTCTCATTTTGGGTTGGTAACAATGGATTGGACATTGTTTACATGCTGGTTTTTCTTCTCCATATCGGCATTTTTCTAATCTATTAACGGCATAGGAAAATAGTTTTTGATAAAAATCAGGTGATTCTGCTGGTGCTGGATAGGCTTTCTCATAGATTTTTATCATTTTTTCAATCGTTTTAATTTCACGGTGTATGCGTTTGCCAACCATAGAAAATTCTCTATAAAAACAAAACATATATTTAATATACAATTTATGGCTGATTTATGATAATTTTTTTGTGTTTTTATTGATGGGACTCAATAAAATGGTGAGTTCTTCGACGTAATAAAAAGAGGGTAATAAAAAAATACCCTCTTATATTAGTGTGAAACAACGCTAGCTAACATTAAATGATCGATAGAATATCATTATCTTTTAGGATGTTAGCCCAGTTTTTGAATTTCATTATTTGAGAAAAACAACTAATACTATTATCGTAATAACCTATTGACTCGAGAGCATTATTTTTTGCATTTCATCTTTAAGATGTAATTTTTCTTTTTTTAGCTTAGCGACATGCTCATTGTAACCAGCACCAGAAGGCCCTTCTAATTTACTGATTTCTTTGTCGAGTTGATGATGTTTTTCATAAAGAGTTTGAAAACGGGGATGTGTAGAGATTAATTTTGAAACTAAATCTTGATCTGCTGATAACATACTACCTCCTCAGAATATATTAAGCCTCAGTTTCAGTATAAACAGTGCATGCATTTTGTACATCCAAATAGCTTGTAATTTACATAATTTTTATTAGTTTTATGATCCTTCTACTAGAATTAAGTAGTATTACATGGCTTTTACCTGAGTTATCTATATTTTTGTAATTAAGAATCATCTATAGTGATAATTACGGTGTAAATGACTTAACATGGATAAAAGACTGGTTTTAAAAATTGGTTTTGTGTTCTTAAATAGGAATAAATAATGAAAAAAGCGATTTTATCTGTAATGGCGGCGGCACTAATTTCATCTTGTGCAGTAGCAACGGAAGATTTGGAAAAGATCGCGCCATACCCAAAAGCAGAATCGGGTATGACTCGTCATGTGATTGAATTAACCAAGCAACAAAATGAAAATGACTTTATGATTGAGTTAGTTATTGGAAAAACGATCAAAGCAGATTGTAACCGCCAATGGTTTATGGGTGATCTAGACAGAAAGACGTTGGAAGGCTGGGGCTATGATTATTATAAACTCGACGAAGTAAAAGGCCCTGCATCTACTATGATGGGATGCTCTGAGCCTGCAAAAGACCGTTTTGTGACGACTCAATTAGGCGATGATGCATTTGTGCGTTATAACAGTAAATTACCGATTGTGGTTTATGCTCCGAAAGATATGCAAGTAAAATATCGTATCTGGTCTACAGACGATAAATTAATTGATTCAGTTACAAAATAAATATTAAAGAAAATGCCGCGTTTAGCGGCATTCAGACTGCTGACAAACATATTATGTTTGGCGGTAAGTCTAATAGGTTTTGAAAATAAATCAGGAAAATCAATTTATTGATTTTCGGCTGATAACACAAAGCGGGAAAAACCACGCTTTTATCCCGCTTTGTCAACAACCTCAAATGCCGCATTTAGCGGCATTTTTTATAGAAACCAATTTAGCGAATAACGAAGACAGATGTTTTCGCATGGCGCACGATTGCAGAGGCTGTTGAACCTAATAAATAGGTTGAAGTGCTTGGGTGATGGGAGCCAACAACAATGAGATCTGCGCTAATTTCTTGCGCATAATCTAAAATTTCATCTTTAGCTGAACCAATACCAATTTTGCAGTTAATCCGTTCATCAGCAACTTTGATATCTTTAATGACTTCTTCTAACGCACGCATTGCAAGGATTGAGCGTTCCGCAGAATCTTTGTTGCTTTCTGGTAATGCGGCAATTTCAATACCAAAAAATAACTCAAGGCTCGGAATAACGGATAGAAAATGAATTTCAGCTGAGCTTAGTTGCGCTAGTGCCTCAACGTGTTTGATGATCTCTTGGTTTAATTCATCTTCTAACAAATCAATAGGGACTAGGATTTTTTTATACATAGCTACCTCATTTTCGTATTATTTAAAATTAATTACAAAAGGTTATCTACAATATACTATAAGTTAAATGAAAAGTAATAAATGCTATAACGTGCGCATTTATAGCGATAATCTAAAAATGACATAGCTTCTTCTTTGAAAAGAAAGAATAATTATTATCAACTCTCAGTGTTATTTACAAATCACACAGAGACTTTTAACAAAATATATGCGAAGATCGCGGTAATTTGCTTAACTAATTGATTTAAATGTATTATTTGAATGATAATTGTTTTGTTTTTCATTAAAGAACCCATTTTATGACTATGAATAATGCTTCAACACAGAAAAAAAGTGATTTTGAAATCCAACAAATAAAATTTAAAGCCGCAAAAAAAAGTACCTTAGTCAGTGTTGTCGTAAATATTTTCTTATCGATTTGGCAGATAATTGTTGGTATTTTTTCTCATTCTTCCGGGTTAGTCGCTGACGGTATTCATACATTATCGGATTTGGTCGCTGATTTTGTGGTGCTGATAGCCAATAAGAAAAGCCACAAGAAGCCAGATGAAGACCATCCATATGGTCATTTTCGTTATGAAAATGGCGCTTCATTAATATTAGGTATTATTTTATTAATTGTGGGCGTGGGAATGGTTTGGTCAGCGATTGAAAAATTACTGAAACCTGAGTTAATTCCTGAAGTTCACTCAATTGCATTGATTGTTGCACTGATTGCTTTAGTCGCAAAAGAGGGGCTGTTTCGCTATATGTTGCATGTCGCGAAAAAAGTAAACTCCAGTATGTTAGTGGCGAATGCATGGCATGCTCGTTCCGATGCGGCTTCCTCCCTAGTGGTGGCCATTGGTATTGTTGGTAGCCTGTGTGGGTTTAAAATTTTTGACCCACTGGCCGCGTTGATTGTAGGGACATTTGTTTTTCGGATGGGGTTTAAATTCACCAATCAATCCATGCAAGATTTAATGGATAAAGGCGCAGACGAAGAAACTTTGCAGGAAATCCGTTCTGTTTTGGATAATATTAGTGAGTTATCGGGATATCATGATTTAAAAACACGTAAATCGGGTGACTTTTTATTGGTGGATGTGCATTTAGAGCTTGATGGAAATATGAGTATTACTGTTGGCCATGAAATTGCGGTAAATGTGCGTAAAAAATTGATGGAAAACCCATTAATTTTGGATGTTATGACCCACCTTGACCCGTATGACAAAGACGCTAAGCATTAATCATACATTTATTTTATTTTTCGATAAAAACCGAGCTTTAAAGTGGCTCGGTTTTTTATTGCAAGCTATTATGTAAAATCAACACATTAATTATTGCACCTGATTGATAACAAGGCGAAAATTAATAAGCAGTTTCAAGATGGCACAATAAGGTATTTGTTTCAAAATATAGGGCAAATGTAGCAAACCCCAAAAAATGCTCTCTATAGTGATTATTGAACGATTGAGGAAAAAATGCGGTTAACTCAAGAACAATGTCAGACATTTCGCGCCCCAAAGGTTATTGCCCTTACTAATCAAAATGGTATGAAGGTTATTCTCAGTAGCCTAGGAGCTAGTTGGGTTAGCTGTATACTTCCGCTAGCAACAGGAAAACGAGATGTTGTTTTAGGTTCACCCAATATGGCTAAACAGATGGAACAAGGGGTATACCTTGGTTCAATCGTTGGGCGAGTTGCTAACCGCATAAACAATTCACAATTCACGCTAAATGAACAGCATTATCAACTTGCGAATAACCAAGGTGTACATTGCTTGAATGGTGGAAAACACAGTTTTAGCCATCGCATATGGGGTATTTTTCAACCAACACCTCAAAAAGCTGTTTTTTCTTTGACGTCGCCTGTTGGTGATCAAGGCTTTCCGGGGCAGTTAGACGTTGAAGTGAGCTATGAACTCACAGAAGATAATCAAGTCGTTATTCACCATACTTATCAATCGACAGAAGCTTGCCCTGTTAATCTTGCGAATCACATCTACTTTAACTTAGCGGGGGAGGACTCGGTCAGAACGGCTTTGGAACATGATTTATATATTGATGCAGACCAATATTTGCCGACAGATATGGACGGTATCCCAACGGGAGAGTGGTATAACGTTGCAGATACAAATTTTGATTTTCGCCAAAGTAAACGGATTGGCCGAGATTTCTTACAAGATGATGACCAACGTCGAGTTGGGGGGTATGACCATACGTTTATATTAAACAATACATTAACCGATGGTCTGCAGACGGTGGCAACCCTCGGGGCACCAAGTGGTGATGTGCGGCTAAATATCGCAACCACGCAGCCTGCATTACATGTGTACAGTGGAAATAACCTGCTTGCAACGTCGGGGAAAACACGAACGTATGTCCCTTATTCAGGGGTAGTGATAGCAACTCAGTTTCCAGCAGATGCAATCAATCACCCTGAGTGGGGAGAACAATACAGTTCGATTGCATTTCCTCAAAAAATGTATCAAAACCAAACGCGTTACCAATTTGTTTTCTAATACAATAGTGAATATTCAGCGCCTCTATATTAAGGCGCTGAATTACTCGCCAGTTAATGCTCGCCAGTTAATAATTTCCTTAGTCTTAAATAACGAATAGATCCATATATTCATTGACGGGCATTTTTTCTAGCATTGGTTTATCGAGAGAGGCTTTTAAAATTCGAATTTGTTGAGCCTCTGGGAATTGCCTTGCTAAATTAATTCTAAATTTATTTAATAACAATGGCATCCCTTCTTTACGGCGGCGTTTATGGCCAACAGGATATTCGATAACAACTTCATCAAGCACTTGCCCATCCTTCAATGTAATGGTTAACCCATTGCTAATCGAACGTTTTTCAGGGTCATGATAGTCTCGGGTAAACTGTGCATCTTCAGTGCAATGCATTTTTGCACGTAATGCATCAATACGCTCATCTTTGGCAATATTATCTTCATAATCAGCAGCCGTTAAACGACCAAAAATTAATGGGATAGCGACCATATATTGAATGCAATGGTCACGATCTGCTGGGTTATGTAATGGGCCTTTTTTATCAATGATACGAATACAAGCTTCATGAGTGCGTATGGCAATAGACTCAATATCTTGAGCCGTTTTTCCTGATTTTTCGAGGGTTTGGTGGAGTTGTAACGCTGCCTCTACTGCTGTTTGGGAATGAAACTCAGCAGGGAAAGAAATCTTAAACAACACATTTTCCATAACATAGGAGCCATAAGGGCGTTGAAAACGCAGAGGTTGTCCATTAAATAAAACATCGTAGAAGCCCCAGGTTTTAGCCGTTAGCGCCGTTGGATAGCCCATTTCCCCTTTTTGAGCCATTAAAGCCAGCCGTACAGCACGGGAGGTGGCGTCACCTGCCGCCCATGACTTGCGAGACCCTGTATTGGGGCTGTGGCGGTAGGTACGTAAGCTGTGACCATCAATCCACGCTTGGGAAACAGCATTGAGAATTTGTTCTCTTTCCAGCCCCAATAGATGAGAAACAACCGCAGTTGATGCCACTTTGACTAAAATAACATGGTCGAGCCCGACTTGGTTAAAGGCATTTTCTAGTGCGATGCAGCCTTGAATTTCATGCGCTTTAATTAATGCAGTCAAAACATCTCTAATAACTAGCGGGGGCTTGCCTTTCGCAATGTTTTCACGAGAAAGCCAATCCGCAGTGGCTAAAATACCACCAAGGTTATCCGACGGGTGGCCCCATTCGGCAGCCAGCCAAGTGTCATTAAAGTCGAGCCAACGGCACATTGTGCCAAGATTAAATGCGCCTTGCACTGGGTCTAATTGAAATTGGGTGCCTGGGATTTTTGTGCCATTTGGCACAATCGTACCTGGAACGATAGGCCCTAATAATTTTTTACATGCAGGGTATTCAAGGGATTCCATACCGCAACCAAGGGTATCGAGCAGGCAATGATAAGCCGTATCATAGGCGAGGTCAGAAATAATTGGGTAATCCATTACATAATCAACAATATCGCTGATCACTTTATCAAATTCAATTTGTTGCGAACGCACGGTTTGTGTTGTCATTAGGTTACCTTTTAACGCTGTTCTATAGGAGTAAATAATTGATTTTCAGGACCAATATAGTTGGCTGAAGGACGAATAATTTTATTATCTTGTCGTTGCTCAATAATATGTGCTGACCAGCCAGCGGTACGTGCCATAACAAATAATGGGGTAAACATGGCGGTGGGAATGCCCATAAGGTGATAAGCCACAGCAGAAAACCAATCTAAATTTGGAAACATGTTTTTTTCACGTTTCATTACGGATTCAATTCGATCCGCAACGGTATAAAGATGTCGATTTAGGCTCTGTTCTGATAACTGTAAAGCGACAGACTTGATAATAGGGTGGCGGGGGTCTGCGAGGGTATAAACGGGGTGGCCAAACCCAATGATAACCTCACTATTTTTAACGCGCGCTGTAATATCTTGTTCTGCTTCCTCCATTGAGGCATAACGTTGCTGAATTTCTAATGAAACTTCATTTGCCCCCCCGTGTTTTGGGCCACGCAAAGCGGCAATTGCACCTGTCATCGCAGAGTAAAAATCCGTGCCTGTTCCCGCAATAACCCTTGCTGCGAATGTCGATGCGTTAAATTCATGTTCTGCGTATAAAATTGCCGCAATATGCATAAATTTTTCCCATTGAGCAGGGGGCTTTTTACCGTGTAATAGATGCAAGAAATGCGCACCAATTGAATCATCATCTGTTTGGGTTTCAATACGTCTTCCATGGTGGCTAAAGTGATACCAATACAACAACATCGAACCCAGTGACGCTAATAAGCGATCTGCTATATCCCTAGCACCGGAAAAAGGGTGAGATTCTTTTTCGGGTAACACGCAGCCCATCATTGATACGCCTGTGCGCATGACGTCCATTGGGTGCGCGTTCGCGGGTATGGATTCTAACGTTTGTTTAACACTTGCCGGTAACCCTCGAAGAGATTGCAACTTTTCTTTATATGCAACGAGTTCGGTTGCTGTCGGCAGCCTTTCATGGATGAGCAAATGCGCGATTTCTTCAAATTCACATTGTGTGGCTAAGTCGTGAATGTCAAACCCGCGATAATGCAGGTCATTACCATTACGCCCAACGGTACAAAGTGCGGTATTTCCGGCAGTAATACCTGAAAGTGCAACGGATTTTTTAGGTTTAAATTGAGGTGTTTCAGTACGACTAAGTTGTTCATTCATCATTTATTCCTTGTAGGGGACAGAGGCGATGCAACTTTTAGTAATGATAAGTGCTTAAAAATTAGGATTTATTCTTGGAAAATAACGCATCCAGTTTTTGTTCATAATCGTAATAATGAATACTTTGATACAGCTCTTCTCGAGTCTGCATAAGTGGAATGACACTTTTTTGAGTGCCCTCTTTGCGTAATGTTGTATAAACCTGTTCAGCGGCTTTATTCATGGCTCGAAACGCAGACAGTGGATACAGCGCAATGGCAATGTCAACACTGCGTAGTTCATCAAGAGTAAATAAAGGGGTTTGACCAAATTCAGTTAAATTGGCCAGTACGGGAGCTGAGGTATTACTTGTAAACTGTTGATACATAGAAAGCTCAGTAATTGCCTCTGGAAAAAGCATGTCCGCACCGGCTTCTAAGTAGGCTTGTGCACGTTCCAGTGCGGCATCAATGCCTTCGACCGCTAATGCATCGGTTCGAGCCATAATGACAAAGCTGTCATCGGTTCGTGCATCAACAGCCGCCTTGATGCGGTCGACCATCTCTTGTGTCGAAACAATTTCTTTATTAGGACGATGGCCACAACGTTTTGCACCCACTTGGTCTTCAATATGCAACCCTGCCGCACCGGCTTTACAAAAGGATTTCACCGTGCGGGCGACATTAAAAGCAGAAGGGCCAAAGCCAATATCGGCATCGACCATAAGTGGTAAGTCACATACATCAGTAATGCGTCGAATATCAATTAAAACATCATCTAACGTTGAAATACCTAAGTCCGGCATGCCCAGTGACCCCGCAGCGACGCCACCTCCAGATAAGTAAATAGCTTTATAGCCAGCTTGTTTTGCAAGGAGCGCGTGGTTGGCATTGATAGTTCCAACGAGCTGCAATGGAGATTCTTGCTTGATAGCCTCACGAAATTTTTGTCCTGCACTAAATGACGACATAATAGCCTCATATGATGTTAATTAATTGTAATGAAATTGAGATAACTATAGTCATATAGCAATTGACGTGCCAATCTGGCTCTAAATTACATGGGTATGCAAATGTGTTTAAAATCAAACTGATATTGTTTTTTTTGATTTGTGACGGGAAAAACAATTTTAAAATAATCGGTTGGTGTGTTTCGTTGAAACAAGATATTGTCAATTGAAACATAAATGAAACATGGTAAGAAGGTATGGCGATGATGGAAAAACCGATTATTTGGACTGTTTCAGTGTCTCGGTTATTTACACTGTTTCGAGATATCAGCCCTGAATTTAGTGAACAAGCGGAAATCACCCCACTAAACCTTGGTTTTGAGCAGGCGGTAGAGGCCGTGCATCAACGATTACAGGGTGGACATTGTGATGCCATCATTAGTGCAGGTTCAAATGGTGCTTATTTAAAAAGCCATGTTTCAGTTCCTGTTATTATCGTGAAAATTAGTGGGTTCGATGTCATGCAAGCATTGGCCAAAGCCCGAGAGATTAGCGATAAAGTCGGGATCATTAATTATAAAAAAACACTTTCCTCATTAGATGAATTTCAGCAACGTTTTGGTTTGCAAATTGAACAGCGTAGTTATGTCACCGCAGAAGATGCAAGATCTCAGCTTAAGGCATTAAAAGCAATGGGAATTTCTGTTGTTGTAGGGGCTGGACTCATCATGGATTTAGCTGATGAAATGGGGATGACAGGGGTTTTTGTCTATTCCACACAAACCATACGACAAGCATTCTCAGACGCTATCGAATTAAGCCGAATGTCGAGGCGTGAAAACCATTCGCAAGACAAATATCTCCCTCCTAATCCCGCAAAAGTCCGTTATACCATTAATGACCTGATTGGTTCGTCATTACCGATGGAACGTGTTAGGCAAACTATTATGTTGTACGCACGTTCTGATGCAACAGTATTGATTCAAGGTGCGAGTGGAACTGGGAAAGAGATGGTGGCGCAAGCGATTCATCACGAATATACCTTATTTAATCAACATAAGCGCAGTAAACAGCAAATGCCTTTTGTGGCCGTGAATTGCGGGGCGATCCCTGAAACATTATTAGAAGCCGAATTATTTGGCTATGAAGAAGGAGCCTTTACTGGCTCTCGCCGGGGTGGCCGAGCAGGGCTATTTGAACTGGCGAATGGGGGAACACTGTTCTTAGATGAAATTGGTGAAATGCCGATTGCATTACAAACAAAATTATTACGAGTGCTCGAAGAGCGTTCTGTCGTGCGTGTTGGGGGGTATAAACCGTTAAAAGTCAATGTACGAGTCATTTGTGCGACTCATTGCGATTTAGATCGTTGGGTAAGAGAAGGGCATTTTCGTGCCGATCTATTTTATCGGCTCGGGGTATTGAGAATGCGAGTTCCAGCACTCAATGAACGTGGCGATGATATTTTTGTATTAGCGGAGCGGTTACTTAAGTTAGCCTTTGCAGGCTTAATGCAGCCGTTGCCTTCTTTTCGTGTACAGCAGTTAATTGCGTGTAAACGCTTTTTTGTTGAGTATTCATGGCCCGGTAATGTGCGAGAACTCAGAAACTTAATGGAGCGAGTTGCACTTTATTGTAGCGCATACCCCGAAAAGGCCATTAGTGAGGAAATGTTGGCGAGTCTATCTCCTGAGCGCAAATGGGATGCAACAAGCCATGAGGTTGTTATCGATAAAAGTAAGGAACCGCTTACTGACGTGATGAATAGGTTTGGTGGTGATCGTAAAGCCGTAGCTCAGTACTTAGGTATTAGCAGAACAACCCTGTGGCGGCGTCTTTCTTTATTAGAGAAAGCAAATCAGGTAAATCACGATACTAAATAATAATTAATTTGTATTCATTCAGGAGGGGGGGTGATTAAAAGGTAATGGATTAGTGAGAGTGCCATAAAGGAGATAATTAGGTTGTTTTTATTCATGGAATCATTGAATACTACTTGTTGAATTAAATTCATTCAGTCGTGTTTAGTGACAAATAAATTATTTTGTTATTAAGTGCTTTTAGGATTTTTTCCATATGACTTAAGTTGTATCAAATCGTAACAAAAAACAGTGATGTTTATATTTATCTATTATTTTGATTTTTAAGTATTACTTTTGTTTTTCTTGTTGTTCTTTCACTAAATTCACTATCGTAAAAAACGTGATTTTTCTCACATAAATTATTTTGCTAGTCACCATTAGATTTTCTCATTTTAACTTCATGATTGAACGTTCTATATTGCGCTCAAATTAGTCCTATCTTTGTTTTTTTACTACTGCACTAATCGCCGAAATGTGTTCTTTCTTGAGAACACAATGTTGTCGTATTCAACGATGTAGTTGCAGCGCATATTATTTATTTTGTTAGTTGGAGAGTTGGGCGTGAATCAGTCCACTACTATCATGCGCAAACGCGACAATGCATTCGTTCCTGTTGCAGGGTTAACGATTTTTGCTATTGCATCGGGTTATTTAATGAGCTTAATCCCATTATCGATGGGAAGTTTTGGTATTGATACGCAATATGCGGGTTGGTTAGCGAGTGCGTATTATATTGGTTTATTAATTGGCTCAATGTTAATTGAACCAATTATTGCCAAAATAGGCCATCGTCTCGCCTTTATTGGCTTTTTATTGATGCTTGCCGCGACAGTTATTGTACTGCCGTGGACCCCGACCATTGAAGCTTGGTTGCCAAACCGCTTAGTTGCAGGGGTTGCAGTGGCGGGGATTTTTGTGGTTGTCGAATCTTGGTTATTGATTGGCGATAATCCGAAAGAGCGTGCTAAACGTTTAAGTTTTTATATGACGTCATTGTATGGCGGAACCACTCTTGGCCAGCTTGCTATTGGTGTTATTGGAACCCATGGTGCTTATCCGTTTATGGTGGTATTAGGGTTATTATTATTAGCGGTAATGCCACCGTTATTAGTACGTCAAGGCCAGCCAGAAAGTGGTTCGCATCAAAAACTGTCATTGAAAAAAATTGCTCGTTTAAGTAAACCTGCAATTATCGGTTGTATGGTTTCTGGTATTACCATGGGGACTATCTATGGGTTAATGCCGTTATCATTGAAAAAAGACCAATTCACCACCGACCAAGTCGGTGTGTTGATGGCTTCAATTATTCTTGGTGGGATGTTAATACAGCCAGTTGTTAGCAAATTATCTGTTTTAATGAGTAAAACCTTATTACTTGCGATGGTTTCATTATTAGGTGTTTTTGCTATGGGTGTTATTTATATTTCGAGTGACTACTTAGTTATGATTGTCGCTTTAGCGCTACTCGGTATGTCAACTTTTGCCCTATATCCTGTGGCGATAACGTTGGCGTGTGATAACTTAGATTCCTCCTATATCGTCGCAGCAACACAAGTGATGCTGTTTAGTTACAGTATAGGTTCAGCAATGGGGCCTATCGCAGCAGGGACGTTTTTAGGCCAACATAATGGTTTAGTGAATTTCTTCTTTATTGTGCTGTTAGTGACTGCGATTTATATGTTAATTGCGAGCTTACGTCGTAAAGCCAGTGTGTTAGCAAATTAATTTTATCGACAAATAAAACTGCTAAATAAAAGGCTCTGTGAATTACTTACAGGGCCTTTTTGTCGTTCTAATTATTTCTTTTTATTGACGGTTGAAGGTGACAGTTGTGCTTCAATGGGTGAATGCTTTGTATTACGTACAATGCGTTGCTCCCAAAGCTCCCCTAATTTGAAATCCCATGATAGCGGTGATATTTCTGTTCTACCTGCATTTGGGGCAAATGTAAGTTCGCTGAAATACAAGGTATTTTCATCAGACATCAAAAAATCCGCACGGCAATAATCAAAAGGTGTGACGAGTATTTCCGCTAACCGTAACATTTCTTTGAATAGTGGTGGCTCAGATACGGGTTCCAGCATGTTTGGATAACCAAAAGTCACGGGTTGTAACTGCCAGTTGATATCATAAATATTAATAAATTCATTGCCAAATTCGTCTGAGTAATCAATCTCTGCATAGGCAGGCTTACCAGAGAAGCAATGGATCCTGCATGTTTCTGGTACTAACTTCCGGTTTTTATTAGCGAATAAATCAATATATTCTTCACACATAATTTGTGCGGGAATAGTTTTATAATGACGTTCTCGAGTAATATAGTAAAGGTTTTTAGTTAAATGAAAATCTAATTTATTTTTAGCTTTTAGCCAGTCAAAGTGTGCTTTATCGCGACAAATAATGCTACTACCACTGTCGTGATTGCATTTTAAAACGAAACGCTCTGGCAGTTTGTTTAGATCAATTTCATCGACACTTTTATAAGTGGCGATGATAGGTACTAAATATTCATTTCCTATTGTTCGTGAGATATATTCCCTTACCGCGAGTTTATCTGCAAATTGTGAATATAATGGATTTTTATCTCGCAACATTCTGAAATTTACTTTCTCATTAAAACTTTTTGGGGCTTTAAAATCAGGGCGGTAATTGAGTTTTTTAGTAAATTTATTAGTGAGATATGTTTTGTCACTCACTATGAGTGTACGTAATTTTTTTATAAAATACTCTGCTTTTTTCATGCGAGCACCAACCATTCTAAAATTGTAGTGTGTAATTAAAATCTAATTTTTATTTGATTATATTTTTTATAACTTAAATAAAGCATCAATAAATGTAACGGTCAATTTAATAATTTCTTAATAAATAAATATTAAACAAAAGATAAATAATGTTCATTTTGTTAATAATAGCCGGATATCCGTACACTTTTATATCAATAATTCAATCGATCGTTTTAATTATTCGTCATTAATAATAAGGGTATTGTTTATTTAAAGTGTAACAAAAGTAAAGAAGATAGACCTTAAGGATTTATTTAGATAATGTCCCTCCTAAAATAAGGGAATAGAGGGGACATTTGAGAGAATTGTTATTTATAACTTACTAAGATAACTATTTTAATGGCGGCTGCCCCATCTTTTTTAGGAATCTTATTTGAGCCGCAACGAGTTGTTTGTAATCAATACAACGATATGGCATATCATATTGCTGCGCCAATTGGGCTAAGATGCGAGCTAAAGCAGGGTAATGGCGGTGATGCCAATGAGGAAAAATATGATGTGTAAGATGGTAGTTTAGTCCCCCAGTTAAACGCCATAAATAATGGGGGGTCGGTAGCCAGTCACAAGCCGTGACAAAATTATGATGGTACCAACCATGCTTGATCTGTTTATCTTCAGGCGCAGTGAAAAACTGCGTCTCTGCCCAATGTGTACCGAGTAATAAATAAATGACAAAAATGGATGCAATCATTTGGCTCAATAAGTAAGTGATAAGTATTGTTGTTAAGCTGATCCCATGGCTGTGAGCCACTAGCAGTGGGGTGCCAATCATTAATATTAAGTGACATACTTTGCTACCTAAAAATAGCGTCCAACCCAGTTTACCCTGTAAAACTTTCTGTGTTTTTAAGCGTGTTTTCCCTGTTCTGTCCGACCAATCAAAAACCAGTGCTATCCATGTGAGTGATAATGATGCAACGAAAGGCCAATAAATATGTTGATATTTCATGAAAGGCCGCCAGCGTTGAAATGGCGTTTGGCGGAATATACCATTTTCTTCAGTATCTAAATCATAATGCTCAATGTTGGCATAGTGATGGTGATAATGAACATGGCGTGTACGCCAAAACTCTGGCTCTAAACCTAAAGGTAATGTCACTAAACGGCCAAATAACCGATTTTTCCAGCTTGATTTAAATAAGGTATTATGACAGGCATCGTGCTGGCCAATCACATTCAATAGCATGATGAGTAAAACAAATACAAAATAGGATAATATGTAAATTGAGGTAGATGTTGTTATGAGTGTTGGCAGGTAACTCAGAAGAGCAAAAATAAACAAGATAGCAATTGCAGTAAGATCATATCGGCTGGCAAATACGTGATCTTGCTTAGTTTGCAGATATTCTTGACTAGCTTGTTTTAATGCAGCATGAAATTGTTGTTCGTTAGCATTTGCGAACGTGAGTTCGAAGTCAGTGTGATGCATGCTACTCTCATTTGAGGTTATCTTCTTTTAATTAAAGAGTATATCTTCACTAAGTAAAGCGTCGCAAAATAAATATGAAGGGGGAGAAATATTTCGACTTATTCTGAATCAATTTTTATCAAGAATAATAATTTTTGGTATTTTGGATGAATATTTTTGAGAAATATCGATATAAATTGAGAATTTGTGCAAAGTAAACAATTAAATACGAGTTAACCATTAATTAAACTGATATATATTCTATAAAGTATTTGGTCAAAACACGTACTTATTAACTTTCTGAAATATAAAAACTAGCTACATCCTTGTAGAGTGATCCTTTAATATTAAGGTATCAGGGAAAAATGTGTCTGTCTGTAATAAATTATGTGAAAAAAATACTCAATCTAATTTAAGTTGTTAATAATAAAATATAGTTATCATTTTAGATGGGTTTGTTTTAATTATCCATTATATTTGTTTTACTTAAGCTAAATTAGGAGCTTGCCTATATGAATAATGCGTCAACATGATGAAATAGCCACAGATAAATTATTTTTCGAATAAGGAATGTTATATGAAAAAAATACTGTTAATAATTTTATCAACACTGATTATTCCTGTGTCCGCTCAAGCAGGTTATCAATATTATGGTTGTGATAAAAAAATCTATCAACTAGAGAAACAGCTAAAATACGCCAAAATGCATGGTAACCGAAATAGAGTTGCGGGGTTAGAGCGCGCTATTTCAAATGTACAAAATAACTGTTACGACCATTATTCGGGGGCGACTGGGCCAACAAAATTAAATCATCGTTATAGCTTTACTGAAGCAGATCGTTTAGAGCAGCAGATAGAAGCATTACAAGATGAAATAGAACGCTTAAAAGCGGCTAAAAATTAACTCAATACGTAATATTAAAATCAAATATTATTTATAAGCTAAAAACCGTGTTGGATGAATTTAGCGCTATAGCTGCTTGTCGTAATTATTGTCATATTCACTTTAATTTTTGTCTAGCTATAGCGCATTGAATTAATCAGTGAAATAATAAGTTAACGTCGTTTTTTAATATTGTATACTTTTTATTATGGTTATTCGTCCTCATCAACACTGGTTTTTTCGGTTATTCGACTGGCATGGCTCTGTACTGTCAAAAATAACATTTCGGCTTTCTCTAAATATAATGATATCAATCGTAGCAGTACTAAGTTTCCAATGGTATGAGCGATTAGGTATACACTTAACAATAGCCCCCTTTAGCTTACTAGGGATTGCCATCGCAATATTCCTAGGTTTTCGCAATAATGCATGTTACAGCCGCTTGATTGAGGCTCGCACACTCTGGGCTTCGTTATTAATTAACCAAAGAAATATTCTAAGAAATATTAAAGGGTTATTACCTAATGATCAGGCCGCCCAAAAGGAATTTGCTAATTTGCTGATTGCTTTTGGTTGGAGCCTTAAACATGAGTTAAGGAAAACCAGCCCAATCATTGATATGTATAGGTTATTACCCCGTACTATTTTTGATGAGGTTATCCGAAGTCCGTTTCCCACTAGCCGAATATTATTGCAGATTGGCCTAAAGGTGGGGGAATTACGCGATAAAAAAGTCATCAGTGATGTACTCTTTCAAGCTATTAATAAAGATATTAATGCGCTATCGGAAGTTCTTGGTGGCTGCGAACGTATTACGAACACGCCGATCCCGTTTGCTTATACACTAATTTTGCAGCGAACTGTTTACTTATTTTGTTCGTTACTTCCATTTGCATTGGTTGTTGACCTACATTATATGACGCCATTTGTTTCTGTTTTTATTTCTTACACTTTTTTAGCGTGGGATGCACTAGCCGAGGAACTTGAAGATCCTTTTGGGACTGCTGCAAATGATTTACCGCTGAATGCCATTTGTAATAGTATTGAACGCAATGCATTGGATATGTTAGATATTCAACCACTTCCCCCTCAGTACCAGCCAGATAAATATTTTAACTTGTTGTAGTGCTAATCTATTCATTCTTGAAGACAGTAAAGCGTGATATTCACGTTTTACTGTTTCTCCTTATTTCTCTTTCCTCTTTTTTCTTTTCTATCGAATATTATTTTGTCTTTTTGGGTCATACAAATCAGGAATTCTGTACAGATAATCTTATCAATACTATACTCCCCCTATGTATACTAAAGGGGCTTAAATATGCCACATTCCCCAAAAGAAAAAAAAGCAGTTCTTACGCGGGTCAGAAAGTTGAAAGGGCAATTGCTTGCCTTAGAGTCAGCCTTGGAAGATGAGGTTGAATGCGCCGCCATTTTACAACAAATTGCTGCTATTCGTGGGGCAGTTAATGGTTTGATGGCCGGGGTATTAGAGAGTCATTTGCGGGAAGGGCTTCAAGAGTCAGCAACAACACAGTTGCAAAAAGACTCAGTAGACGATGCCATCTCATTAATTCGTACTTATTTGCGGTAAATAAAGAAGGAATAACGATGAAATCACGTGCAGCAGTTGCATTTGGTCCTGGTGAGCCATTAAAAATTGTCGAAATTGATGTCATGCCACCAAAGGCTGGGGAAGTGTTAGTCAAAATTAGCCATACGGGTGTTTGCCATACTGATGCATTTACCTTGTCAGGTGATGACCCTGAAGGGTTATTTCCTGTGGTATTAGGGCATGAAGGCGCGGGCGTTGTTGTTGAAGTCGGTGAAGGTGTAACTAGCGTTAGCGTTGGTGACCATGTCATCCCACTTTATACGGCAGAATGTGGAAAATGTGTTTTTTGTGAGTCAGGCAAAACGAACTTATGTGTCTCTGTTAGGGAAACACAAGGTAAAGGTGTGATGCCTGATGGGACCACACGTTTTTCTTACAATGGCCAGCCTGTTTACCATTATATGGGTTGTTCAACATTCAGTGAATATACCGTTGTTGCCGAAGTCTCTTTGGCTAAAATTAACCCTCAAGCCAATCATGAAGAAGTGTGTTTATTAGGTTGTGGCGTGACCACGGGTATCGGTGCTGTACATAATACGGCTAAAGTACAAGAAGGTGACTCAGTTGCAGTTTTTGGCCTCGGTGGGATTGGTCTTGCGGTTATTCAAGGGGCAAGGCAAGCAAAGGCTGGCCGTATTATTGCCATTGATACTAACCCGTCTAAGTTTGAACTAGCGCGCCAATTTGGTGCGACAGAATGTTTGAATCCTAATGATTTTGATAAGCCGATTCAGCAAGTGTTGATTGAGAAAACCCAGTGGGGAGTTGATCATACCTTTGAATGTATTGGTAATGTTAATGTTATGCGTGCAGCACTTGAAAGTGCACACCGAGGATGGGGCCAATCAATTATCATTGGTGTCGCAGGGGCAGGGCAAGAAATTTCAACTCGTCCATTCCAATTAGTAACAGGGCGGTCATGGCGTGGTACGGCTTTTGGTGGTGTGAAAGGCCGTAGCCAGTTGCCAAAAATGGTTGAAGATGCCATGAAGGGTGATATTGAGCTGTCTCCATTTGTGACGCACACATTGCCATTAGAGCGTATTAATGACGCATTTGATTTAATGCATGAAGGCAAATCAATCCGCACCGTTATTCACTATGATTAAGGAGTCTTTGATGGAGAGAATTGAACGCCATGCGTGTTTTGGGGGCTGGCAGGATGTTTATCAACATCAATCCACCGTGCTCGGCTGTGAAATGAAGTTTGCAGCTTTTCTACCACCACAAGCGAGAACAACCGTCTGCCCAGTGATTTATTGGTTATCAGGGTTAACCTGTAATGAACAAAATTTTATTACTAAGGCGGGAGCCCAACAATTTGCGGCAGAACATGGCGTGGTTATAATCGCACCAGATACTAGCCCTCGCGGTGCTGAGGTTGCTGATGACGAGGCTTATGATTTAGGGCAAGGCGCAGGTTTTTATGTGAATGCTCTGCAAGCTCCGTGGAGTCATCATTACAGAATGTATGATTATATTGTGTCTGAACTACCTGATTTAATCGAAACACATTTGCCTGTATCTGATAAACGTTCTATTTTTGGCCATTCTATGGGTGGACACGGGGCTTTAATGATTGGCTTACGAAATGCAGGCCGATATTCTAGTTTATCTGCATTTTCTCCTATTGTTGCTCCAACCCAAGTTCCTTGGGGGCGCAAAGCCTTTATGGCTTATCTGGGGGAAGAAACAGCTAGCTGGTCTCAATATGACACTGTTGAATTAATCGGAAAAGCGGAGGCTATTCCACCTATTTTAGTGGATGTAGGCACTGCGGATCCTTTCTATCAAGAACAATTAAAACCCGAGTTATTTGTAGATATTTGTGACAAAAAGCAATTTGAATATCGTTTGAATTTACGTGATGGATATGACCACAGTTACTATTTTATTAGTAGCTTTATTGGTGAACATATTGAATTTCATGCACGCTATTTAAACGATAATAGCTGAGTATGGTAGTGTTAGGTATATTGTAGTGTTAGATATATTGTAGGGTGAGGCCAATAGTTGGTTTCACCTTGCTATTCCTTAACGTTTTAATCATGCCTAAATCGCTACTCTAACCCTCCATGGGAGAGCTTGCTGATTGCTTTAATCGCACTGATTGCGACATCTTTATTTGGGTCATTACATAATTCAAGTAGTCGATTAATCGTATTATGTTGTTTCAGTCGTATTTTACAATCACCTAAAGCGGATATGGCAGCTATTTTTACATCATCATTTTTTCTTTTCGTTAAATCAAGTAATGTATTTATGACTTTGTTATCCATCTTTTATCCTAATCAGGGTATTAAGAAATAAAGTTAATTAAAATCCATTTGTTTCAAAATATTAATTTCAATGTAGAGATGCTACTAAATGAAAGAATTTGTTAATATCAAAAAACACAACTAATATGGATATAGTATGATTAGGTTTGTGTATGAATAGGTAGCAAAAATCATACCTATTCATATATAGGGATTAGAAAGATTAAATAAGATTAATTAAAAAACCTGTGCTTTAACGGATTGATAAAAAAATATTATTTGTATACTAAAAATGGTGGGAGAGTTTACTCAGTGCCTTTATTGCAGACACCGCAACATCCTTATTGGGATCTCTACAGAGTTCAATTAAACGGTTGATCGCATTTTGTTGTTCAACGGTCGCTTTATAATCACCTAATGCGGAAATAGCTGCAATTTTAACATCATCATTTCCACGATGTGTTAATTCAATTAATGTTTCAATTATGTTATTTTCCATGTAAACCCTTTGAAATACCTATGCGATACCAAGGTATTCTAAGTGAATTTACTTGAGATTTATTTTTGAAATTTAATGCTTTATTAATACATTATATAGATTTTACGCATTTTCAGGCTATTAACTATCTTATTAACTAGAGTGCATTAAGAGAGTAAGGATTATTGATATAAAAAATTTAAAATATTAAAAGACATTAGTTATCTATTAAAATAGATATGACTAAATAATTTTTTATTAAGGTAAAAATAATAAAGCACTTTACCTTTAAAATGAGTTAAATAAAGTGCTTATTAAGCCTGAGTTAGTGACGTAAATAAACGTGAGGCGTGTTATTTTCAGGGTGTTGAGTAACACCTAAGTCAGCTTGATACCAACGAGTTAAGTTTTCAGTCGTTAAAACATCGGTAGGGGAACCTTGAGCGACAAGCTTTCCATTATGAATTAATAACACTTTATCTGCATATAATGCGGTTAGATTAAGGTCATGTAATACACAGCAAACACCTAACGGTCGTTGACGTGTAAGTTGATGTAGTAACCGTAAGCTATGCTGTTGATGATATAGATCAAGCGCAGAAGTGGGTTCATCGAGAAACAAGCATGCGGGTTGAGCTGTCGGTTGCCATAATTGTGCTAATACTCGAGCTAATTGAACGCGTTGCTGCTCACCCCCTGAAAGTTGGCGGTAATCCCGCTGCCGCAATGATTGGCAACTGGTTTGTGCTAACGCTTCATTGATGGCGGTGTGTTTATATTCTGAACCATAGGGGGTTCTGCCCATTGCAACCACATCTTCAACAGTAAAAGCAAATTGCAAATGGCTATGCTGTTTCATCACAGCACGTTTTCGGGCTAACGCATTATGGTCCCAGTCAGTCATTGCTCGGCCTTCAATAAAGCATGTGCCATGAGTCGGGGTATTATAGCCTGTTAGTAATTTTAATAGACTGGATTTCCCTGCGCCATTTGGCCCAATGATCACCACAAATTCCCCTTGATCAATCGATAAACTCACATTATCTATAAGCGTCTTTTCACTGATTTTATATGATAAATTTTGTGCTTCTAACAAGAGCGATTTTGTTTGCATTTTTAGATCCTCCCCGAAGGCTGCCGTAAAATTAGCCATAAGAAGTAGGGGCCACCAATTAACCCTGTCAGTAAACCAACAGGAATTTCAGCAGGTGCAACCGCAGTCCTTGCTACAGTATCGGCAATAAGTAATAAGCCCGCACCTACGATAGCGGAACCAGGAATTAACCAACGATGGTCTGGCCCGAGAGTCATGCGAATGAGATGGGGAACAACGAGACCGACAAAACCAATAACACCGCTCATGGCAACCGCACAACCAACTAACATGGCGCTGAGGAATAATAAAATAAACTTGGTACGCTCAACATTGAGCCCAAGGTAATGGGCGTCTTCGTCCCCTAATTGTAGGATATTAAGCTTACTTCCTTGTGTTAAACAGATAATACAAATAGGAAGAATAACTGAAGCGGCGATGGCCAATGATGCCCAGTCAACATTACCGAGCGTGCCCATCATCCATAAGCTAAATGTTCTGAGTTGTTGGTCATTACTGATATAACTAAGAACACCGATGAATGACATACACAGCGCATTGATAGCGATACCCGCGAGAAGTAGTTTTGCGAGGTTACCATTTGATGAACGATTTAAGCTAAAAATAATAAAAGATACGGCTAGGCTACCAATAAAAGCAGCAGCGACATGGCCATAACCTTGCATCACGGTGGGTAATGAAACAGAGAAAACAATAAATGCGGCAACGGATAAAGCCGCGCCACTACTGATACCGAGTAAGCTAGGATCAGCGAGGGGGTTACGGAATAACCCTTGCATAATGGCGCCAGATACTGCTAAGGCAAGGCCAACTAAGATGGCAATTAACACGCGAGGAAGGCGGATATTCAGCCATATCTGCCAATCCGAGTCTGTGGCAGATGCCTGCCACAGTGCTTTTAATGAGAAGTTCATTGCGCCGGCATTCGACGCGATGAGAACTAAACCGCCAAGTGCTAACAATAATACGATAATCACCAAAAATGGGTTTTTAAAGCGACTCATTGGGATTTTTCTAATGCCTCACGTAGTTGTTGCATGACTTTAGGCGTACCTAAACTGAAAGTGAGCATACCGACGTCATCGACAACCAGAAGCGCTTTATTTTTCCCTGCGGGGGTCATTGACATTCCTTGTAATTTCCACACTTTTTCTATTCCACCTAATGATTTAATACCTTCTTTGGTAAAAATGATTAAGTCAGGTTGGCTTGACAGCAAGCCTTCTTGGGATAGAGGACGATAGCTGTCGAAGCTGCTCATGGCATTTTTTGCCCCTACCGCGTTAATGACACTGTCTGCCGCAGTGTGCCGTCCTGCTGCTAAAGGCATAACACCACCGTGACTCATGATAAATAAGACTTTTTTGTCAATAGGAGCCGTATTTACTTGGCTGAGCTGTTGGTTAAATTGATTAACTAATTGCTTCCCTTGCTCTGTTTTACCGACCACATTAGCGATGGTGGTAATTTTTTCTGGAATGGCTTCTAAACTCGGTTTCCCTGTCACCTTAATAATTTTTACGCCGCTTTTTTCGATTTGCGAAAGAGCCATTGAGGGTTTAGCTAACTCACTCGCAAGTACTAAAGTCGGGCGCATTGACAACACGCCTTCTGCGTTAAGCATACGCATATAGCCCACATCTGGGAGCTTGGTGGCTTGCTCTGGATGAAGGCTGGTGCTGTCACGGGCGACGAGCTGTTCCTGTGCTCCAAGTTCATACACAATTTCAGTCACATCACCCCCTAAGGTGACGATGCGTTCTGTTGCATAAGAACAAAAAGAGATAAACAGCGTTGATAAGATTAGAAGCCATTGTTTCATAATAAGTTACCTAGTTTTAAATGCGTGGTAATGCGGTGACTTGTTGGCGCCATTGCTCTTGCTCTGGAGTCCCTTCCGTACGCTGCCCATACATTTGTGCGATTTGATTTCCTTGGTTATCGAAGACTTCAAGGCTAGTCACATGGCCATCTTGTGTTGGCTTGCGTGTGACCCAGCATTCGGCAATACCATTTTCAATCATGTGCAAGGTGAAATCAGGATTGAAAATATTTAGCCACTTTAAGTCTGAACCTTCACTTTGATATGGCATGATTTTTTTGATTTCACCAGTAAAAATTTGCACACATCCGCGGTTGCCCACAAAAATCATAATTTCGTTTTGATCTTTGAACGCAGTGTTAATCAGCTGATTGAAGGAATCATTAGGCACTTTCCAAGCCAAATCATCGCTAACCGCAGAGAAAACTTGCTGGCGGCTGAGGTTGTTTTTCTTGAGTAGAACAAAAAATTGGTGAACGTCTGTCATGTTGCGCCATTCTTGTTCTAATTGTTGTTTTAGCTCTTCACTAACGGGCTGATTGGTAAATGCAGTTGCTGTTTCATGGATGAGCTCCGGGTTATCTTGGGTGGCATATTTTTCAATCAATGCCTGCCATGCCGCCATATCTGTTTCATCGGTGGTGTAAACTTTATGTAGTGCGTCACCTTGTTTATCAAAAAATTGGATACTATGACGCTCACCGTGTTTGCTGTCTTCCGTCAAAGCAAAGATAGCGTCCCAATGGCTGAAAAACATCCGTAAATCAAGGGCGCGAGGGTTTAAAATTAACCCACCGTGTGGGCTAAAGGTTGCATTGTCATAACGACCAACTTGCTCATGAACCACATATTCGTTACGGGTAATCGCTTTCACTTTCCCAACAGTGGCTAATTCTGTCAACAAAGTGGGGGCATCGACATTTAAACGAACAGCTTTGTCGTGACCAACACGACTATGCAGTAGCTGAGCTTCAGATACATTTAAATAGGCGGCGAGATCGCGAGCGTATTTGGCTTTGTTATCTGTTTTTGCTTGTTGGTAACGCTCGTAAAGTGCTGAATTCACGTTTATCTCCTTAATATTGTGTGAATTACCATTGGAAGCTGACAAGCAGCTTGGCATTACGTCCATCTTGAGGAATACCTTGTGATGAGTAGTATTCTTTATCAAATGCATTGCCTAACACGACACTGGTTCCTAACCCTTTGAGTTGTCCTTCACCTTGATAACTCACATAGAAGTCATGTACGGCATAGCCGGCTTGTTGTTCTGCTTTAGAGGCTTTATTGAATTCTGTATGGCGCGTAAACTCCCCTAGCCAGCCCACTGAAAAACCGCTGTCTGCAATAGGTACGGCCAGATTACTGGTGACAGAATCAGGTTTAATTGATGTTATTGATTTTCCATTAGATTCATCTTTTCCTTCAGTATGGTTATAAGCCAAACTCCAATTGAAATAGTCTGTTTTATAATCCATTGAGGCATCCCATCCCCAAATTTTGGCACGTTTAGTATTGATTGATGTGGTGTAGTTATTTTGAGGATTTCTAAAATCAGGGGTTGTTACGTAAGTATTGATATAGTCTTTAGCTTTGGTATCAAAATAGCTGGCTTTAAATTGTAGGTTATCTCTTTCCATCAATAGGTCATCGAAACGCAGACCAAAACCATATTCTGCAGTGCGGGTTGATTCAGGTTTCAGATTAGGGTTTGGTTTCCATCTATTAACGATTGGCCCCATTTGGAAGTGGACCTCGTCGTTATACATTTCCATCATAGAAGGGGCTCGGAAGGCTTCTGAATATGACGCAAATAGCATTGACCACTCTGTTGGTGTGATGCTAACGGCACCTTTAGATGACCATTTACCTTTTTTCACATCTTCATTGCCATCAGATGTCGCTTTATAGTGGTCATAGCGCGTACCGACAATAAAGGAAACAGGCAAATCTTTTAGGCTAATTTCATCTTGTAAAAAGCCGGATGCAAAGGTGATGTCCGCATCGGGGAATTGGGTGGTATTTGCATAAGGAGTTTGTTTTTGCTTATAAGCTTCACTGCCGTAAGTCAGGTTATGTGACGCTAATGGCAAGTCATAAAAGTTAGAGCGGTTATCAGCTTTTATGCCATAAGTTTTTTGTGTACGACCTTCATAGGGGGTTCCTTGGCCTTTTGCCGTGATATTAATATCGGAGTAATAAGGCGTGACTTTAAAATTTAGCCATTCCTGTGAGCCCGGTTTAATTTGATAAGTTATCTGTGCATCACGTTGGCGAGTGGTACGGTTAACTTTTAGATTGTCACTCCCTACATTAATTTCTTGCGGGTTTTTCGGCTCATTGGCATCATTATTATAATAACGCACTTGGCCAGAAAGCTTTTGTGCATCATCGATTTGCCATGTTCCTTTTGCCAGCAGGTTACCAATGGTTTCCTTGTTTTTCATGTCATCGCCATTACTCATGCGGACATTACCGGTTTCTTTCGTGACAAAGCTGAATAGCCCATCAAGGTTATCACTACGGCCAAACGCAGTGCCGCCGAAACCGAAGCTATGATCGCCAGTGGCGGCTTCGGTAAAGACACGGAAACCGTGGTCTTGGCCTTCACGTAATAAGTCTTTGGCATCAACGGTTTCCCAAGCAATCACACCGCCCATGGCACCACTGCCGTAGAGTAGGGCAGAAGGGCCACGGATAATTTCAACTTGCTTAATCAGAGCAGGGTCGATAAAGGTGCCATTGACATGGCCTGTATCTGTGCCTTGGCGAATACCATCCACTAAGGTCAAAATGCCGCGTCGATCAAACCCGCGCATATAAATATCTTGCCCATTTGCACGGCTAGTACCGGTGACACCAATCCCGGGAACTTTGCGTAAAATGTCATTGACGGTGCTGGCTGTTTGCGTTTCAGGTGAATTATTTTTGATCACCGTGACCATCATCGGGGTTTCGAAGCTGTCACGTTCGCTACCTGTCGCATAGACAGTCATCACATCATGATGATTTTTTTTTGGTGTTGGTTCTGTTGTTTGTGCTTGAGCACTTGCTATCACGCCTAAGATGGCACTGGTTAGGACTGACATTCGCAAAACAGGGGACATAATTGTGATACTCCATATAGTTTTTATCTGTATTAAGCAGAGTGAATTCGTATTAATTGATAGCGATGTATTGGTCTGGAGGACCTGAATTCGGTATGACACAGGAAAAATTGCATGTAAGCGGTGTCTGAACATAGCAAGAGGAGTAAACAACTAATGAAGGTATAAAGCTGAGGTAATAGTCAGTAACTGGTTGGTGTTCAGCAGGACTATTTGGGATGTGGCACATTAACGCTACCGCTGCGCGATAGTCAGGTATCGAGTGGCTATCCTTGCTGATCCGATATTTAGTGGCACAAATGTGAAATACAGACGTCAGTTTAAACTCCATAAGAAACCTTTTCCTATGTTTAGATTAAGCTGGCTGCCTGGATAATTAACCTAGGTGGCTTGCGAATTAAGTTTTGGTACGACTTACTTTGGGTATGGCTTACTTAGTTAAGATCAACTTACCTGTACGAGTTTGTCTCAATTGATAAAGCTCGCCATTATGTTGAATTGAGACCTTACCGGCAGGGCCCAATAATTGTTGGCTTTCTATCACGTCAGTTTTAACGGGTTGTTTCGCCGTTTCGACGGTATTTTCTGCAACTGGGGCTGTCATATTATTTACCATACTAAGTTTGTTGATAATCGAAATGATATTGAGAATGATTATCTTTAGAATGATTGCCAATATCAAGTAATTTTCACAATCAAACAACAAAAGAGCCACAAAAAACTAAGTTCGTACGAAAAAACAGCATTAATCTAGTGGTTCCCCACTTACAAGGCTATAATTGAGTTTCTCTATTCATTGCATGGGTGAATAAAATGAAAATATTACTGTTAGGAGCGACAGGGCTTGTGGGAAGTCATGTTTTATCATTGGCACTTGCAGACTCTCGTGTGACTCAGGTGATAGCGCCAACACGACATGCATTAGCAGAACATGAGAAATTACAAGCACCTATTGTTGATTTTAACCATTTACCTGACGAGGCTGCGTTATGGGAAGTCGATGCTGTGATTTGCGCGCTCGGCTCAACCCTCAAAGCCGCTGGTTCAAAGGCGGCATTTCGTCAAGTGGACTACACCTATCCTTTAACCTGTGCAAGGCTAGCCAAAAAATGGGGTTGCTCGACATTTGTATTGACTTCTGCTTTGGGGTCAAACGCTAAGTCACCTTTTTTTTATAGCCGAGTAAAAGGGCAGCTTGAACAAGATTTAAGATTACTGGGTTTTGATTCTTTAACTTTAGTTCGCCCGAATGTGATTCATGGTGACCGCCAAAAAGTGCGTTTGGGTGAAGTTGTTGTGATTCGTATTATTTCCTGTCTATCATCTATATTGCCCGCGAGCTGCCAAGTTAGCCCCGCAACAAATATTGCGAAGGCATTATTTGAGGCTGCAATAAATCCCACGAAAGGGGTTCGTGTTATTTCATCTAAACAGCTTATATAACACTGGCTAGTTCATTTTTGTTGGTTATGTTGTTTTTTTGTTTCACACACAAAAGCTTCAATTTTATGATGCCTGAAATGCTAACCGATTTAGGAATTACAAAAGTTAATATAGGGTTGGTAAACATACTGATTGATGACAAACATATTATGTTTGTCATCAACCTAAAGCCCACAAATGTGGGCTTTTACTCTTCGAAGGTTACCCCTGAATCTGTGCTAATGAACCGTATAAATCATAAAGTGTTTCATATTCATCTTGCTGATAAAATCGAATTTTATCCCAACAAAATTGCTTAGCGACTTCCACGGTAAAGCGTGTGGCATCGATTAACTCACTTTCATAACTTGCACCTGTTTCACTACCGGGGACAATCGATTTAGCCGTAATGGCAAGGCCAACAACAGGAGCCTGTGTTGCAATATGCGGTTGCATTATAGAATTAAAGTGATAAACACCGTTATCATAAGGAGAAATATCTTGTGTGGTGATAGGAAACGTCTTTGCCACATCTCCTGTTGCATACTCCAGTAAGCGAACTAAATCAGGTGCGACGCGTAAAATATAGCCTTGCATAGCCGTGGGAGAAATCGCAATCCCTCGGTGCTTAATGATGCTGTTTCCCTTTGATGTATCGATGGATAAAATAGCATCCATCTGTTTATCGACTTCATATTGGTTCATGGTATTAGATGAAACTGGCATCCCCATAAAATCGACAGGGTCATGAGGAGTAATCGAAACATGCGTGGCGATATGAGAGCTAATTATTACGTCTCCTTTGAGGCTCTGCCCCTTTGCCGCCATATCCAACAACTTCATCGCGCTGGCAAAAGCGACAATTGACCCATCAGCATCAGAAACTATTCCAATACGATTCGGTTGTGCCTGTTGTGCACCTAAACGACCGATAATGCCTAAAGTCGGGTAAGTGCCTCCACGGTGTTTGCCCTCAGAGCCTGGGATTAATACTTTTATAAAATGGCATAACTGACTTGTATCCTCTGGGGATTCATAAGGAATAGAAGTAACAGTGATGATGGCATCATTTGAGCCAACAGAATGAAGTAGCGCTGCCATTTTTTCGCCATCAACATCAGGGGTGTCTAATAAGTCATAAACTTGGCTTAGATAATTCAAAGACATTATTGCACTCCTTTAATAATATTTAATTTGAATGGCTTGTTGGTAGCAATTTCTTCAATCTTATTAGGTCCCCGTAACCATAGGGCATTTTGCTCACCTAAAATGGTGCCATGGTGGTTTTCAATAAATAATGCAGTTCCTTCATATAGTGCGATCAATTCTTCCATGGGGTTAATCGTTAAAAACTCATTTAATCTCTCTTCACGACTTTCCCCATTATGGCCAATTGGTTTACCAGAAATAAAATGCGGGTTAATTTGAAATGGGCAAATATTCAGCGCACTAAATGTAGGGGGTTGGACAATTGGCATATCATTGGTGGTGCGAATACTCGGTGTTGCAACATTACTGCCTGCACTCCATCCCATATAGGGAATGCTTTCATATTTAACTCGTTGTGAAATCAGCTCCACTATGTTGGCATCATATAGGCGTTTTAATAAGGCAAAGGTATTTCCGCCGCCAATAGCAATCGCTTGTGCTTGTTTAACTGCCGCAACAGGGTCGCTAAAGTGATGAATTGATGTTAATTCATAACCTAAAGCATTAAATACCGGTTTTACAATTGCTTCAAAATCATCAAAACTGAATGTAACTGCGGCATAAGGAATAAATAGAATATTTTGTTTTTTATGTTGTAATAAACGATGGATTTGTTCGCCCGCATGTTGTAAATAATTCATATTCCCCATACGTGAACTACTCATTAATAACGCATTAGTCATTGCTATATTCCTTTTTGATTTTTTTTATTGAATTAATTAATAAATCGATTTCTTTTTCACTATTAAAATAATGAATTGATAAGCGGGCCATTTTTTCTATTTGATAGAACTTTAAAATAGCGGTTGCCATAAAGTGACCTGATTCAATAATGATATTTTTAGCTTCTAATTTTTGCATTAATACATCAGAGGGGATTCCGTTAATATTAAATGGAATTATTCCTATTCGCTGGTGGCTATTATTAGGGCCATAAATTTCGACACCAGAAAGTTGAGATAATTGCTGCATCGCATATTGAGTGAGTGTTTGGTTGCGATTCTCAATTTGTTCAATACCGATATTTACAGCATAGTCTAAAGCCGAATCTAAACTAATAATGGCCGGAACATTTGGGCAGCCCGCTTCAAAGCGTTTTGCTGTTTGAGGCAGAATAACGTCTCCTGTTTGTGGGTCAATTGAGCTATTCCACCAACCGACCAGTGTGGGGGTTAATGATGGTACCAATGATTCACGAACAAACAGAATTCCACTGCCTTCTATCGCTCTTAACCCTTTTCGGCCACATGATGACATAAAGTCACATTGCCATTTTTGAACATTAACGTTATACATTCCAATGGCTTGTGAAGCACTAATATGGCTAAGTACACCATGCTTTCTGGCTATCTCACAAATAGCCTGCACAGGTTGAATTACCCCAGTTATGTTAGATAGCGCAACGAAACTGATGAGCTTTGTCTTAGAGGTTATCGCTTGCTCGATAGATTCAGGTGAAAGGACACCATAGCTATCCGCACTCACCTTAATAATTTTTATTCCTTTTTCATGCGCTAACAGTTGCCAAATTGCAATATTGCTGAGCATCTCAGTATCCGGAATTATCACTTCATCGCCAGCTTGCCAAGAAATACCTCTAGCAATCAAGCTGATAGATTCTGTGCCATTTTTGGTAAATGCAATTTCACTGGGCTTTGCACCGATAAATGCGGCCAATTTTTGTCGACAAATTTCAACTTGCTCATAGGTTTGCTTGCGGAAGCTCGGTAAATAAGTCCCTTGCTCTGCGGTTTTATCAAGATAGCGCTTTACTGCGTCTATTACCGGTTTTGGCGGTGGCGCAGCGGCTCCCGTATCAAAATAAGCGTAATGTTGTGAAACTAGAGTGTCTTTTTGCACTTGCGACCAGATATTCGTCATTATTATTCCCTATAAAGTTATTTAGCCCAGAAGGAAAGCAGTTTCGCTTTGAGGGTTGGCAGGAATGCTTTAGCCGTGGAGTAAAGAGCATCGCCAGCAATAAGCCCACCAGCGAAAGTTGAAATTTTATCGGAACTGATATTGAAGAAACGCTCAATGATAATTCGAACCGCGAGTGCAGTAAGAACCGTCCAACCTGCAATAGGGTAGTTAATCATCAAGCCAGTTGAGAAGAGTACGCCAATCTGGTTTTTAGCACCGCCAATTAACTGAATGATGGCACCCGGTATGGCCCACAATAACAACATCATTGCCACATTTGAGGAGCTTCCTGCTTGGATCGTAGCGGCATAAAGCCTTGATGCAGGAACGATTTTGTCTTGTTCGAAATAAAAATCGTAGGTAAGTGCAACCACCACCAAGGCGCAGCAAAAACCGATAATAGCGGCAAAATATTGTTGTTTTCTCCCATAATGTTCTGCAGATTGGTTTTTACCATAACCGCGGATCATAAATCCCGTTTTTAGGTCAAAACCCATATCGGCAAAAGCAGGGCCTGTCGCGGCACAAAACCCAACTAAAACGGCCAATGCTTCGGGGGGAAACCCCAGTAAAATACCAATCATCAATGAGATAAGAGCTGCTGCAGTTGCAGGAAACCAGCCAGAATGCATCGCAGCCATACCTACAATCATCTCTTGGATTAAAGCGGCTAAGGTCGCAAAAATGAGGAATCCAATAAGTTGTGGCAATGTCATAGTGACAAATATTTGACTAATAAATGTGAGTGCTAATGCGGTTAAAAAGTAGAACGTTGCCCCTTTGATTAAGGTTGACTTGATACGTTTGCTACTTTGGCGTAATTCATCACTATCTTCGCTTTGTTGCTGACTATCTTTCTTGTTGCGAAATACAATGGCTCCGATTTGGATTAATGCGACGATACCTGCACCAATCATCACACCGTGTGGGACATAGTTTTCATATAAATTATAAGTAATTAGCCCTGACTCAGAAAAACCGCGAATGAGAAGTCCAACAGCAAACATGAATAACGCGAAAATACTGCCAATCAACGCGATCCCTGCGGATGCCATTGGGATACCAAAACTTGCACCGATGGCTCCAGCAGCAAAGCCTGTCAGCAATGCGCCAAGCCGCTTTCCACCTTTATTTCCTGCCCACAAAGTTTCTGCGGTGGCAACACCGGCAGGCCAAGATGCACTGGCAGGATAGGCGCGGGTATTAAACAAGCCATATAAAATCGTGCCATCAATGATAATCGCAACGAAAGCTCCAGCCATCATCGGATAAATTAATTCAGGCATACCCAATACCCAAGGCACACCAATGGCTACTATTAAACCATTTGCTGCAGCAAAGGTTGCTGCAGAGATGCTAGTTTGAATTAAATTTTGCGCATCGATAAATTTAAATGATGCGAATATAGAAAGTGGGACACGAGATAATAAAATGGCGAGAACAGCACCGATAATTGATGTGTTTGCGGAGATACCTAGTGTGACAATAATCTGAATACCAATAATAGCACCAACAAAAGATAATATAATTATTGCGATGAGTAGTGCTGGAGAAAAAATAGATACACGTACCTCAGTATCATTTTTATCATGAGATATATTCATAGAGTTACCTATTTTATTTTAATAATTAATAACTGCTTTTTATCTTATTATTTCACCATGGATTTAAAATATGGTAGATAATTTACTGGCTGTGGATTTTAATAATGGATAATACTCGGTTAAATTTTTACTTTGGCTTGATGCTGCAATGCATAACGAGCCTAATACCCCTTTTTCAAAAGAAAATATAGGAACGGATAACCCTTGTGTTCCTGCTAAATAAGCTTCTTTTGAATATGCATATCCTTCTTCAGCATAGAGACTTAATTGCTTTTTTAATAAGGTGTTATTTTGCAAATTATGTTTAGAAAGATATTCATCAATATATGAAATATCCATTGAGCTTAAAATGATTTGTGTAAATGGGGCTTCATGCAAGCTCAACGCTTCTCCTTCTTTAGATGTAAAGCGGATAAGATGGTCACTTTCTAAAATGAAATTACAAATAGCGATATCATTGTAACGGCGATAAATAAATATGGTTTCATGTGTTTTATCAGCGAGAGGGCGTAAGTAGTCACTCGCTAATTGTGAAAACTGGCGTGTGTTATTGGCTAAATGACCGATTTCAATACACCGCAAGCCTAATAAATATTCTTTATTTTTATTTTTTTGTAAGAAACCTTGCTCTTCTAGAATATTAAAACCCCGCTGTACGACGGAAGGGCTCTTATCAAGATGACGAGCTAACTCACGTACTCCCCATATGGGCTTGTTGATTGAAAAGTAATCTAACAAGGTTAATACGAAACCAGCAGATTGTAGTCGGTTATTCATAGCTTCCCCTGTTTATAATTAATTGAATTAGCACTATTGTTATATTTTTGTTCCTTATACGGGAACAGTGTGCCGTTTGGTAATACAAACATATTTAGATGAAACAATATGCAAAGTAAATGGTTTGTTGCATCTGTGTTAAGTAGGTCACTAAAACAGTTCTTATCATTTATCTTTTTTTTCTTGCTTTCTCTATAACTATTTGAAGTTAATCTATTTTTTTTAGTATTTAGCTGTTCCTACTAGCGAAACAATCAAAAGGACGCAAATGGATAAATGAGTTATTGGTGAAAACAGGAGAATTTGTTTACCTTGAATGATCTTTTCCTGATGCGATTTATTTATGTGAGAAATAGATTATTTTATATTTTTGTGTAAACGTTTACACTAAGTCGAGATTGATCACAGAATCTTATCTAAACTCGTTGTTATACTCCGTAGCAATGACAAGTTGGAAGACAGAATGCAATTTAAGCAGTATTGGGGGAAGAGAGATGCAACAGGTTGAAATTCTCGTTACAGGCGGGCTTGGGTATATTGGTAGTCATACTTGTGTTCAATTGATAAAGGCTGGGCTATCACCAGTTATTATTGATAATTTGTGTAATGCAAAGCTAGAAGTGCTTAATCGTATTGAAAGATTAACCGGTGTGCGCCCAGTATTTTATCAGTGTGATGTTCGAAATGAGCAACAGCTAGCTCACATTTTTTCTTCTCATCAATTTCATTCAGTTATTCATTTTGCAGGGCTAAAAGCGGTTGGTGAATCAGTAGAAAACCCGCTTAGATACTATGATGTTAATTTCAATGGGACATTGGTATTAATGCGCTGTATGCAGGAAGCGAACGTGAAAAGTTTGATTTTTAGTTCGTCAGCAACGGTATATGGCGAGCCCAGTCGTTTACCTATCACCGAAGAGTTCCCAACGGGTAATACACAAAGCCCTTATGGCACCAGCAAGTATATGGTTGAGCGTTGTTTATCTGATTTATTTCACTCAGACCCGTTATGGTCATTAACATTATTACGTTATTTCAACCCAGTAGGTGCTCATCCATCAGGTTTGATGGGCGAAGACCCACAAGGGATCCCAAATAATTTAACACCTTATATAACCCAAGTTGCGGTAGGAAAAAGAGAAAAATTGGTGATTTATGGAAACGATTACCCTACGGTGGATGGAACGGGGGTTCGGGATTATATTCATGTCATGGATTTAGCTGATGGCCATGTTGCCGCTCTACAAAAGGTTGGTAATCAAGCAGGGGTACATTGCTACAATTTGGGCACGGGTAACGGCACTAGTGTTTTGCAAATGTTACATGCATTTGAAAAAGCAGTTGGAAAAGCCATTCCTTATGTGATTGAACCACGTCGTGCTGGGGATATTGCGGAATACTGGTCAACACCAGAAAAAGCGCACCATGAACTAGGATGGCAAGCGGAGCGAACTCTTGAGGATATGGCGACTGACAGTTGGCGTTGGCAATCAAATAATCCCAATGGTTATGAAGTTTAGGAGATGCATGAGATGAATATTTTGCCTTTTAACCCTTCGGATTGCCCTCATCGTCGCTATAACCCATTAACAGGCCAGTGGGTGTTAGTGTCCCCTCATCGAGCAAAACGCCCGTGGAGCGGCAAAGATGAAAAACCATCAATAGAAAATTTACCTCAATATGATGAGCATTGCTTCTTGTGCCCTGGCAATACACGGGTTTCCGGGGAAGTGAATCCTAACTACCAAGGGACTTATGTATTCCAAAATGACCATGGTGCGTTATTAGCACAACCCTGCGCCCAACCTGATAATCAATCTGAATTGTTTCAATCACAATCGGTGAGTGGGGTTAGTCGAGTGATTTGCTTTTCGCCTGATCACAGTAAAACACTGCCAGAGCTGTCTGTACCTGAAATTGAAGGTGTTATCGAAACATGGCGGCAACAAGTTGCTGAGTTAAGTGAACGTTATGCTTGGGTTCAGGTTTTTGAAAATAAAGGGGAAATAATGGGGTGTTCTCAACCGCATCCTCATGGACAAATTTGGGCAAGTGATTTTTTACCGAATGAAATTGCACGTAAGGACCATTTTCTCACGCAATATTATCAACGTCATGGCAGCAACTTATTAATTGACTATATTAAAGCTGAGCAACAAGATGGCTCACGAATTGTTGTTGAAACTGAAGAATGGATTGCACTTGTTCCTTATTGGGCAGCTTGGCCATTTGAAACCCTGTTATTGCCAAAACAGCATATTCGCCGTATGGATGAAATGAATGAAGCCATTCGTGCAGACCTTGCTGTTGCGCTAAAAAAACTCACAAGCCGTTACGATAATCTATTTCATTGCTCTTTCCCATATTCAATGGGATGGCACTTTGCACCTTTTATTAATGAAAGCCAAAGTATCGATCACTGGCAACTACATGCCTTATTTTATCCGCCATTACTGCGCTCAGCGACGGTAAAAAAATTCATGGTGGGGTATGAAATGTTAGCTGAAACTCAGCGAGACCTGACACCAGAACAGGCCGCACAACGTTTACGTGATGTGAGTGACTGCCATTATAAACAAAGTCAAACTACTAAATAATTAATCAAATTATAATTAACTTAGCTGTTTGCTGGGTTAACCAAATTACGCATTAAGGATAATTAAAAATGGAAACGTTAAAGCAAACTGTTGCCTCGTCGTTTGAAAAAACCTTTGGTTATCAACCTGAAATTTATGTTCAAGCGCCGGGGCGAGTGAATATTATCGGTGAACATACGGATTATAATGATGGCTTTGTTTTGCCTTGTGCGATTGATTACCAAACGATGACCGCAGCGGCTAAACGTGATGATCGTATCATCCGAGTCGTTGCGGCTGACTACCATAATGAATGTGACGAATTCAGTTTGGATAGCGAAATTGCATTTTTGCCTGAAAAAATGTGGGCAAACTATATTCGCGGTGTCGTGAAGTTTCTCTTACAAAGAGGGCTTTTATTCAATGGTTGCGATATTGCAGTCAGTGGTAATGTGCCGCAAGGCGCGGGGTTAAGTTCTTCAGCCTCACTCGAAGTTGTGATTGGACAAACACTTAAGGCTTTGTATCAATTAGATATTAGCCAGCAAGATATCGCGCTTAATGGCCAACAAGCTGAGAACCAATTTGTTGGTTGTAACTGCGGTATTATGGACCAACTGATTTCAGCGTGTGGTGATGAAGGCCATGCTCTATTGATTGATTGCCGCAGTTTGGCGCTATTTCCTATTTCCATACCTGATGATCTGGTTGTGATGATAATCAATTCAAATAAGCAACGGGGTTTGGTTGGAAGTGAATACAATACACGCCGCCAACAATGTGAAGAAGCCGCTAATTTGTTTGGGGTGAAAGCGTTACGTGACATCACATTTGATGAGTTTTTACAGAAGCAACATCTATTATCGCCTATCGTTGCTAAGCGAGCCAAACACGTGATCAGTGAAAACGAACGTACTTTAGCGGCAGCAAAAGCACTAACACAAAACGATTTATTGCAGTTAAGTAAGTTAATGGCGCAATCCCATATTTCTATGCGTGATGATTTTGAAATCACCGTCAAAGAAATTGATACTTTAGTGGATATCGTTAAGTCCGTTTTAGGTATTCAGGGAGGGGTACGAATGACAGGAGGAGGCTTTGGCGGCTGTGTGGTTGCATTGATGCAGCAACAATGTGTTCAACCGGTGATTGACGCGGTAGAAGCGCAATACCAGAAAATGACAGGTCTACAAGCCGATATTTATGTCTGCCAACCAAGCTCAGGTGCGAGTGTGGTACGTTAAAAGCAAATCAATACATTGAAAAAGTTGATATAACATGCTGTTTACTCAAGAAAAAAATCAGACGCCCAAAGTCGTAGAGTTAACCAATAAAAATGACATGAAAATTGTCCTGACAAGTTTAGGGGCAAGCTGGGTAAGTTGTATTTTGCCGCTAATACATGGGAAACGTGATGTGGTTCTAGGTTCACCAAACATGGATAAACAAAAGGAACAAGACGTGTATTTGGGCGCGACAGTCGGGCGCGTAGCTAACCGTATAGCGAATGCACGTTTTTCTATTCATGGTGAAAATTATTCAGTGTCAGCCAATCAAGAGCCGCATTGTTTACATGGTGGGCAGGACAATTTTAGTTATCGGATTTGGGCCGTTTCACAACCTAGTACCCAACAGGCTATTTTTTCACTCATTTCACCCGATGGTGACCAAGGTTTTCCCGGGGAATTGAAAGTTGAGGTAAGTTATGAATTAACGGATGAAAATCAAGTGATTATCCGTTATAAGCACCAAACTACAAAGGCCTGCCCTGTAAACCTAACCAACCATACTTATTTTAATTTGGCGGGTGAAAGCAGTGAAAAGACAGCACTAGATCATGCACTTACGATTTACAGTGACTGTTATTTACCCACAGATAAAGCAGGGATCCCTAGCGGAGAGTGGCGTAATGTCACTGGTAGTTATTTTGATTTTCGCCAAAGCAAACTCATTGGCCGTGACTTTCTACAAGATCACGACCAAATTTCTGCTGGGGGATATGACCACACTTTTATGCTAGATACAGCCCGTATTGATGGGCGGCAAACGGTGGCATCGTTGATTGCTCCTGAGGGAGACGTAAAGATGAATATTTCTACAACGATGCCCTCTATGCAGTTGTATACAGGGAATTATTTAGTTTCAGTTGCGGGTAAAACAAAATCTTATACGCCTTTTTCTGGGGTTGCATTTGAAACACAGTTTCCACCTGATGCTGTTAATCACCCTGAATGGGGAGAACGATACAGCCCGATTTCACAGCCTAATCAAATTTATTGTAGTGAAACCTGCTATCAATTTATTTTCTAAATCTATATATGATTAACACCGCATCTAAGCGGTGTTTTCTTTTTTGCACGATAACCCCATTATTTTAATTTAAATAATTTTAATATGCGTTATGCCATTGTTTTTAATTCTAGCTCATTGTTTAATAAGCCATCCTAATTGTAGAGGTGCACAATGGCGACAATCAAAGATGTGGCAAAAGAAGCAGGTGTTTCGGTTGCAACTGTTTCTCGAGTGATTAACCAATCACCGAAGGCAAGCCAAGCTTCTATTGCATCAGTAAAGAGTGCAATGAATAAGCTAGGTTATCGTCCCAATGCCGCTGCGCGAGCTCTTGTGAACCAAAGTTCAAATACCATTGGGGTGTTAGTTAACGATGTTTCCGACCCTTTTTTTGGCGTTATGGTCAAAGCCGTTGATGCCGTAGCGCATAAAAATGGTAAACATATTCTGATTTGTAATGGTTACCATAATGCCAAGGAAGAGCGCCAATCGATTGAGTTGTTGATTAACAACCGCTGTGATGCTTTGGTTATCCACTCTAAAGCCCTGGATGATGCTGAACTGCTTCAATATGCAAAAGAAGTCCCAAGTATGGTACTGATCAACCGCCATATTGATGAAATTGCAACCCGTTGTATTTCTTTAAATAACTACAAGGGCGCATATTTAGCGACAGAACATCTTATTCGACATGGGCATACTAAAATTGCGTACATTTCATCAAATCACCAAATTGAGGATGCGGTACAGCGTTTACAGGGTTATCGAGATGCGTTAAAAAATAATGGTATTCAACTGTCTGATAGTTATATTGAATATGGCGCTCCTTATGGGGAAGGTGGGGAGCAAGCGATGACTAACTTACTGATAAAATCACTCGAAATCACAGCGGTCGTGGGTTACAACGATTTTATGGCCGCGGGAGCCATCGCGGTATTAGATGAAAATGAAATTCACTCACCAGAACAGGTCTCGGTTATTGGTTTTGATGATGTGTTGATTGCCCGCTACATCCATCCACGCTTAACAACAATTCGTTATCCTATCCAAATGATGGCAGAAAAAGCCACACAACTAGCACTTTCTTTAGCGAGAGGGGAAAAAACGACAGGTGAAAGTTTGATTTACTCTCCGACATTGGTTCAACGTAATTCAGTTAGACCTTTGCACGCCTAAGTATTTTATAGGCCATAGCGTTACGAAAATAAGTGTAAACGTTTTCATTAATATTTGATGAACTTCACGAATTTATTAAAATCTAGATTACTTCCTGGTACCTTCTCTTCTATCACCTATGAAAATTTACATTAATTTCTGCTATTTAGTCCATTAAGTTAATTCTTTAGAGGATATTGTGAAAATATGTGATTCATCTAACGGTGATATTTTGTGGTAACGTTTACACTTGCTTTGTTATCACTTGGCGAAGGAATTTGATTATGCAAACTGAAGGGGTTGGGTTAAGCACATTAGATTACGGAATATTCATTCTGTATGTGCTTATCATTATTAGTGTTGGTCTTTGGGTTTCTCGAGATAAAAAAGGACAAAAGAAAGGTACAAAAGACTATTTTCTAGCAGGAAAAACATTACCTTGGTGGGCTATTGGTTCTTCACTGATTGCGGCAAATATATCAGCAGAGCAATTTATTGGTATGTCGGGCTCTGGTTTTTCAATAGGTTTGGCTATCGCATCCTATGAATGGATGGCAGCACTAACACTGATCATTGTCGCAAAATACTTCATGCCCGTGTTTATTGATAAAGGTATTTTTACCATTCCAGAGTTTGTTGAAAAACGTTTCAATAAAACGTTAAAAACGATCTTAGCCGTGTTCTGGTTGGCATTATTTATCTTTGTTAATTTAACTTCAGTTCTCTATTTAGGGTCGTTAGCATTACAAACAATCCTAGGTATTCCAATGCATTATGCTATTTTTGGCTTAGCATTATTTGCAGTGATTTACTCTCTTTATGGCGGGCTATCTGCGGTTGCGTGGACGGATGTTGTACAAGTTTTCTTCTTAATTTTAGGCGGCTTTTTAACCACGATAATGGCGGTGAGCTATATTGGCGGTGATGCGGGGTTATTCGCAGGTATGAGCCGTATGGCAAGTGAAGCGCCTGCGCATTTTGAAATGATTTTAAGCCAAGACAACCCACAGTTTAGTAATTTACCCGGTATTGCAGTGTTAATTGGCGGTTTATGGGTTGCCAATTTATATTACTGGGGCTTCAACCAATATATTATTCAACGTGCATTAGCCGCTAAGTCTATTAATGAAGCGCAAAAAGGCTTGGTTTTCGCAGCATTTCTCAAACTTATTGTCCCAATCCTTGTTGTCGTACCGGGTATTGCGGCATTTGTGATAGTTTCTGACCCTGCATTACTGGCGGGATTAGGAACGATGGCACAAGAACATATGCCAACATTGGCCCAAGCGGACAAAGCTTACCCATGGTTAACACAATTCTTACCCGTAGGCGCTAAAGGGGTTGTGTTTGCGGCATTAGCTGCGGCTATCGTTTCTTCTTTAGCTTCCATGTTGAACTCAGTGGCAACTATTTTCACCATGGATATCTACAAAGAATACATTGCTCCATCAACCGCGGACCATAAATTAGTGAATGTCGGGCGGATTAGTGCAGTTGTTGCGTTAATCGTCGCATGCTTCATCGCCCCATTACTGGGTAACATTGGACAAGCTTTCCAATATATTCAGGAATATACCGGGTTAGTTAGCCCAGGTATCTTAGCGGTATTCTTATTAGGTCTATTTTGGAAGAAAACCAATGCGAAAGGCGCGATTATCGGTGTGCTGCTCTCAATTCCGTTTGCATTATTCTTAAAACTAATGCCGTTAGGTATGCCATTCCTTGACCAAATGATGTACACCTTCTTCTTTACTGCGGTGGTGATTGGTTTAATTAGCCTGACAACGGCAAAAGAAGATGACTGTGAAGGGGCTATTATCCTAACGTCGGAGACTTTTAAAACATCGACAGGCTTCAATATCGCATCATACGCAATTATGGTTATCTTATGTGTGCTATATGCGCTGTTCTGGTAATCCAAAACTTCTAACAAGCTGATAAGTAAAATGATAGCACGAGGCGGGAAAGGTCATTCCCGCCTTATTTTTTGCGTTTGTTAACTTAAATAATGACCTAATACTCGCATCGAGATCATTTTCGTTATTCTTGACTAATAATCTCCCTTCCTTATGTATGGTTAATTGTGTTTAATCTGATTTTTTTAATAACTATTTGTTATAAGCAAATATGCCAAATTGATTTTAATTTGACTTATTTTTAGGAATAATACTGAGACTTATTATTATTATCATTGGAACTATTTTGTGAAAAATTTAGGTTTATTTCGTTTACATCAGGTTGCCATTTTCACCCTATTAGCGCTGGCTGTTCAAAACCAATCCATGGCAAATGAACAAAATAGCGACAAAAAAGACTCTTTCATTGTCAGTGCACAAGCACTCAAAGTGAATACTGCGCTGCAAGAAACGCCAAAATCTGTTTCAATTATTACGGAACAAGATTTGACCATACATGCTCCGCAAAAAATTGATGAAGCACTTCGCTATACCTCGGGGGTTGTTGCACAACCTTATGGGGCTGATAATGATACGGACTGGTTCAAAGTTCGCGGTTTTGATGCCGCAACTTATTTAGATAATAGCCGGTTATATCGAGATGGCTACTACACTTGGCTACTTGAACCTTATGGATTGGAAAGTATTGAAGTCGTGAAGGGGTCATCAGCCGTTCTCTTTGGCGAATCCACTCCTGGAGGCGCTGTTAACTTAGTAACGAAAAAGCCATCTATTAATGCTAAAAATGAAATATTTTTAGAAGCGGGTAATAACGATCATCAAGCGCTAGGCTTTGATCTTTCTACAGCATCAGCCGATGCAGGTGCCCGCTACCGTTTAGTGGGAACGATGAAAAAATCGGATGGGGAACTCAAAGGCACGGATAATAAACGTATTTATCTGGCGCCAAGTGCGGCATTTGACTTGTCTGATCAGACAGTACTTACGTTAATGGGGACGTATCTGCACGATGATGGTACGCCCACGAATCCTTTTTTCCCAGCGGCGGGAACATTAATTCACTCTAATTACGGTAAAATTAAGCCATCAACCAATTTAGGTGAGCCTGATTACGATAAATACAAGCGGACTCAGTTCTCAGTGGGTTATTTATTAGAACATCAATTTAATGATGAGTGGCGTTTTGCGCAGCGTGTAAATTATGGTTACAACGACCTAACACTCAGAAGTGTTTATGCTTTCTTTAATGCAGACCCTACCGTGCAGGAATTGGGGCAAGGTATTGTTTTTCGCGATGGTAAAAACCAAAGTTTTAGTTTTGATAACAATATCGTCGGTGAATGGGATAGTGAGCGGTTTGAAAATACCTTACTTGCGGGTATTGAATTCCAATATCATCAAACCAAAGGCGATGAACAGGATAATTATGCTTTTGGTAAAATTAACCCGTGGAAGCCAGTTTATGGGCACTATACCCCACTTGCCCCATCAAATAACATTCATCGCACTATTGATAAAACACAAGCTAGTATTTATTCACAATACCAAACAAAGCTTGATAGCAAATGGATTGGGGTCGTTGGTGCACGTTATGATTGGGTAAAAACTGAAAATAAAGCACATAAAAAAGCAGAAGATGAGTCTAGAAATGATGGGCAGATGAGTTTAAATGCGGGTTTAATGTATATTGCTGACAATGGTATTTCTCCTTATTTAAATTACTCTCAATCTTTTGAAGTTCAATCGACAATCGACCCAACAACCCAAAAACTGTATAAACCACTTAAAGGTGAGCAATTTGAAGCAGGTATCAAATATACACCTTATTTTATGGATGGTTATTGGAATATTGCTTGGTTCGATATCGAACAAAAAAATGCGTTAGTCACAACTCCTGAACACCCTGTTGCAACACAAACAGGTAAAGTCACTTCACAAGGTATAGAAACAGAACTATTTGCAAGTGTTACTGATAATTGGGATATTAAAGCGACATACACTTATACCAATGCGAAAACAGATCAAACAGGTGGTAAGGGACGTAAACAGGCTGGTATGATCCCCAAACATATGGCGACTGTCTGGACTGACTACGAAATTCCAATCGTGAGTAACCAGTCGTTAAAACTCGGAACTGGTATTCGCTATTATGGTCAATCAAAGGATAACCCAGCAAGCAGCAACCTTTCTGTTCCTAGTGCGACGCTCTGGGATATGGCCGCGATATATCAATTATCGAACAATTGGCAGTTCCAGTTCAATATGAATAACATCCTCAATAAAGAGTATGTTTCATCCTGTGATACCTGGTGCTATTACGGCCAATCGCGCTCATTTGTGTTACAAACAAAGTACACTTGGTAATTTTAAAAAAGGCATGCTAATAATGTTGGCATGCCTTGAGTCCTTTCTATGTTTCGATTAGCAAATATTAATATCGTTCGCGATCATCGTTCTATTTTATCTATAGATTCGTTAAATATACCCACAACAGAACTCACAGTGGTTCTTGGTCATAATGGTTCAGGAAAATCTACACTGGTTAATCTCCTTTCTGGGCAGATGGCACCGGATAGCGGGCAAATTGATTTAAATGGCACGAGTCTTTCTCAATATAAAACGAAAGAATTAGCGCAAAAAATCGCATATTTACCACAAAAACTGCCAGCCTCAGCGGGGCTGTCTGTGAAAGAACTTGTGCGGTTAGGGCGTTTTCCGTGGCGAGGTGCACTTGGTCGCTGGCAAGCTGACGATGAAATTATTATCCAACAAGCGATGGAGAAAGCTGGGGTTGAGGGGTTTTCCGCGAACTTAGCGGACAACTTGTCTGGTGGAGAGCGCCAGCGCGCATGGGTTGCCATGTTACTTGCTCAACAATCACCAGTTTTAATACTGGATGAACCGACTTCTGCATTAGATATTCACCATCAATACCAGTTAATGAATTTATTGAGTGAGCTTAATAAAGTTCATGGGATTGGTGTGATTGTGATCCTTCATGACCTCAACCTTTCTTTACGGTATGCAACACACATCGTGGCATTAAAAAAAGGGAAAATAGAATTTGAGGGAAAAAGCGTTCTTCTCCATGATGAAGCAAGGCTATCGTCACTCTACGATACTCCGATTAAATTAATACCACACCCTAGTTTTCCAGAGTCAGAACATCATAGGGTTGCTATCGTATGCGCTTAAGAATCAATTTGCTTGGCCTTATTTTATTAACAAGTACATTAGTATGCTCATTTTATACACGGGCTTATTCTGTTACGGACAGTCGTGGTATTGTCGAGTTCAATTCGCCGCCTCAGCGCGTTGTGGTTTTAGATTGGGATTTGCTGGAACAGCTATTAACGCTTGAAATTACGCCTGTTGGGGCCACGGAATTAGAGAGTTACAAGCAATGGGTTGTTGACCCAGCTGTTCCTTCTTCGGTCAAAGAGGTGGGTACGCGAGCTGAGCCTAATTTAGAGCAAATTGCCGCATTGAAACCTGATGTTATTATTGCAAGTAGCGCGCAAGAAGATTTACTGCCTTTATTGGAAAAAATAGCGCCAGTCGTTTATTTATCAAATTTTGCACGTCAAGATGATTCAGGGCTTGTAGCCATTGCTCATTTTAAAACGTTGGCTCGCTTATTTGAGAAGACGTCTTTTGCCGATGAATATTTAGTGAAAATGGATAAACGTTTTGCTGAATTAAGATCACAACTTGAACGTGCTTTTACAACGAAACCAAGTGTTGCTGTTATCCGGTTTTCAAGTTTAAGCACTATTTTTCTTTATACTGAGAATTCAACACTCAATTATGTTCTTGAACAGCTTGCATTAAAGCCTGCTATTTTAGTCCCCGCACGTCCTTGGGGAATAGAGCAGAGACGAATAAATTCATTGCAGTTTATAAATGATGGGTACGTGTTATACATCAAACCATTTGTAGAAGAAAAAAAACTGAATGATTCCATATTATGGCAGTCGATGCCTTTTGTTAAACAAGGGCGGATAAATAGTGTTCGTCCCGTTTGGAATTATGGTGGTGTCTTTTCCTTGCAATTAATGGCGGAAGCATTAACAGAAAGCTTATTACAGGTTGCTCCTCATAATGACAACTAAACAGCACTCAATACTATTTTTTGTATTAATGGTGATCGCGCTGATTAACCTTCAGCTCGAACCTGGGGTTACACTCAGTCAGCAATTATTTTTAGTTATTCATCCAGCTTCAGCCGATACATTTGCTGATTATTTTTATTTATATGGCCAATTACCACGCCTTGCTATGGCATTATTAGTGGGAGCAACTTTTGGTTTATTGGGCAGTTTGATGCAGCAATTAACACAAAATAATCTTACTTCACCACTAACATTAGGTTCATCATCCGGTGCTTGGTTAGCATTAGTGGTAGTCAATATTTGGTTTAGTAACGAGATAGGGTTATATCAAACGCTAGCTGCGATGGTGGGAGCATTACTTGCATTTGGTTTAGTAATATTAATTGCAGGTATTCGTAATATGACAGGCATTCCGTTAGTTGTTTCAGGAATGGTCATAAATATTTTGTTTGGTGCTATAGCGACTGCATTAATTACATTAAATTCGCAATTTGCACAAAACATTTTTATGTGGGGAGCTGGAAATTTAGCGCAAGATGGCTGGCAAAAAGTGGTTGGTTTATTACCTTTATTGTTCCCTGTTATTATTATTATTATCTGTTTCGCCCCACGTATTTTGACATTATTGAAATTAGGCCATGAGGGGGCTAAAGCTCGTGGCTTATCCGTTTTACCGATTTTTTTACTTTTTATTGTTTTAGCATCTTGGTTAGTGGCGGCGACTATTTCAACTGTAGGGGTTATTAGTTTTATTGGCTTATTAGCTCCAAATATAGTACGGCGAATGGGTAATATGAGTACAAGGCAAGAGTTATTAAATAGTGCAGTTGTAGGGGCTATTTTATTGCTTCTTGCAGACAGCGGGGCAATCGCACTAACAAATTACCTTAATATTGTGGTTCCTACGGGTGTAATGACAGCTGCTATTGGTGCTCCTTTATTGATCTGGTTTAGCCGCCGAACAATGACAGCCCAAGATCAATTATCGATAGGGTTATTACCAACAAAAATAATACTTTCTAAAACCACGGTATCTATTCTTATTTTATTGTTAGTAAGTGGAGTTGTATTTTCCCTTTGCTTACAAACGAATGGTGAACAATATTATTGGCAACTGCCGTCAAGTTTTCAGTGGGATATTAAATGGCCTCGTTTATTAGCGGCGACATTTGCTGGATTAGCATTGAGTATTGCGGGGGTTTTATTACAAAGGATTATTTATAACCCGTTGGCCAGCCCAGATATTTTAGGGGTTTCTTCAGGGGCTACAGCGGCACTCGTTCTATTTAGCCTACTATTAGGCACGGCTATTCAAACCTCATTTTGGGGTGTTGCTTTAATCGGGAGCCTGATTGTATTAGGAATATTGTTATACCTAGGTAAACGGCACCAATACGCACCAGCAAGTTTAATTTTGACAGGGATCTGCCTAACGGCAACGTTAGAAGCTTTTGTTCAGTTCTTTTTAGCTCAAGGGACATTGAGTAGCTATCGGATATTATTATGGCTTTCAGGCTCAACTTATCGTGTGGAAGGGCAACAGGCCATTATTTTTTCTATCAGTGTTGTTGTGTTAACTATATTAGCGATCACGTTAAATCGTTGGCTAGTTTTATTATCAATTAGTCGAACATTTGCACAGGGAAGAGGACTAAATTCACAATTAGCGACTATATTGCTATTAATCTTAGTTGCATTATTGTGTGCCTTTGTCACTTCCACTGTTGGCCCCATTGCATTTCTTGGTTTAGTTGCACCCCATATGGCTTTTTTAGTTGGCGCTAAAAAGGCGAAACAACAACTTATTATTAGTGGGTTGATCGGTAGTATATTAATGGTTTGGGCAGATTGGCTAGGCCAAATTATTATTTATCCAACACAGATTGCAGCTGGAATTTTTGTCGCTATTTTAGGTGGTGGATATTTTTTATTGCTGATGGCGATGAATAAAATCAAGTCATAATTTATGGTGTAAATGTGGTTAGTTAAAGCCTTATTCAAGGCGAGTTAACTAACACTAAACAATGAATTTTGGGTAGTGTTGCATTGAAGGTTGTTAACGAAGGTACGACTTCTGTATTGATCAAAATATGGGTTGATACAGGAGACAAAACCGCTTCACTAGAAAAATTATAGCGTCGTTTCTTATCCGTATTATTTCAATATCACAGCCCCAGAATGGAAGTAAAAAAGTGAGTTAAGTTGAGCCGCGTTCAATTAATTGCCATTCGAGGATTTCATGGCTGTCATCGAGCTGCGGGTGCTTAATTTTATTGAGTAGCAGTTGAACGCTACGGATGCCAAATTGATGCATCGGCTGCACAATGGTACTTAATGGCGGTGTGGTTACTTCACCGAAGGGCACACCATCAAACCCTAACACAGCAATATCATTCGGAATATGCAATCCCTGCTGATGCAAAACACTCATTGCACCGCCTGCGATGACATCAGAAATCGCGAATACAGCATCGGGTTTGGGCGCATTTTGCAGTAACTTTTCCATGGCCTTCGCCCCCGCGGTGTAATCTAATTCTTCTACATACTCGATTTTACAATATTCAAAGCCAAGTTCAGCGAGTGCTTTTCGATACCCTTGTTCCCGTTGTTGTGAATAGAGGTAACGCATATCACTGTTAATTAATGCAATGCGTTGGCGATTTTTCGCTGCTAAATGATAAACGCCTGCGCTAGCAGCTTGTGAATTATCAATAGTAACCGAAGAAGCACGAAATTCTGGATCCCCTTCACCACACTGTACCCACGGAAAATCCCCAATCATATCAGTAAGCCCCGGCAAACAACTCACAGCATCCATAGTGATGACGCCATCAACAACCTTACCTCTGAGTAAACTCAGATAAGCGGATTCACGCGTTGGATTGGATTCAGAATTACATAACAAAATATGATAGCCGTGGCGTTCCGCTTCTTCTTCAATACCACGTACAACCAATGAACAAAAGGGGTTAGTGATATTAGACACAAGCACCAATAGCATGCGACTACGCGAGGTACGTAGCTGGCGCGCTAATAAATTAGGTTGATAATTACACTGAGCGATGGCGGCGAGAACTTTATCTCGAGTTGCGGGTTTTACAATATGTTGATCATTCAATACCCGTGAAACCGTTGCGGCAGAGACTCCTGCAATTTTCGCCACTTTTTCTATCGACATTATTCACTTTTCCTTTTGTCTATTGCCATGCACAGTATGCAACATCGTGATGAAAAGTACGATTGATACAAGCAACTTGTGATGCAGATTGCAAATTTATCTTTTAGGTCATTATTGAACCATTCAGCTAGTTGCTGAAAGAAACAATTTGGCTATATTTTATAAATGAAATCGATTTCAGTAAAAATGTAATCGATTTCATTTTTGGATTTAGCTGCCATTTAGTGAAAAGCCTCATTTTATAAACAATAAAACATGAGAGGTAATGAATGGATATACAACTACAGCTTGCGAAATGCACTGATCGGAGTGAAGTCGCGCATTTGATTTATCACTCAACGAATGCCTGGTATCAACAACATGGTTTAGGCGCAATATTTCAGTCTGCGCCTGAAGAGTGCCATTTATTTGTTGATGTATACCAACAACTTGATCCTGACTACCACTGGGTAGCCCGTGATTCACAACTCAATATTCTTGGCTCGTGTTTTTTTCACCCACGAGAAACACATTTGGGCCTTGGGATTATGAATGTCCATCCCGACGCATTTGGACAGGGTATTGCAAAGAAATTACTGTCCAAAGCGGATGAATTAGCCGGAAATTTACCCATTCGCTTAATTTCAAGTGCCCTGAATTTAGACTCTTATTCTCTTTATCGCCGCGGCGGTTTTACACCTTATGCAATTTACCAAGACATGGTGATTTCAGTACCAGAGCAAGGCGTGAATCTCCCTCGCTTGACCGAAGGAATTGTGCGAGATGCTCGAACCGAAGACTTACCGGCTATTTTACAATTGGAAGCGGATTTATTAGGTATTAGTCGTCAGCGGGATATTGAATATTTTTTAAATGACACCAGCGGGTTATGGCGAATTGCAGTCTGGGAACATAACCAGCGCATCGAAGGTTATCTTGCCTCTATCGCACACCCCGCATCGAGGATGTTAGGGCCCGGCTGCAGCTATCGTGATGAGGTAGCGCTGGATTTACTCGGTTGGATGCTAGACAAACATCATCGTGGTGCGATGCCAGTCGTTTTAGTTCCCACAGAGCGAAGCGCACTGTGCCAAGCGCTATTACGATGGGGCGGTAGAATTTGTGAATTGCATCTTGCGCAAGTCAAAGGTGCTGTGCAGAAACCAAGCGGCGTGGTTATGCCGTCCTTTTTACCTGAAAGTGGCTAATAAAAAATAGAAATTATTGGGGGTCTTATGGGTACGAATAGTCTTGCTCAAGGTGGTAAAAATACTGCCCATGTATGGGTAGTGCCGCGATTGGCGTTAATGATGTTCCTTCAATTTTTTGTGTGGGGGGCATGGTATGTCACGCTAGGGGTTGTCATGGGGAAATATGGTTTATCAGCAATTATTGGTGATGCCTATTCGACAGGGCCCATCGCCTCTATTTTATCTCCTTTTGTACTAGGGATGGTAGTTGACCGTTTTTTTGCATCACAAAAAGTGCTTGGCGTGCTGCATCTCATCGGTGCCGGTTTGTTATGGATGATCCCAAGTTACTTTACGGGGGACCATAGCGGTCTGTTATGGATAATCTTTGGTTATATGCTTTGCTATATGCCAACTATTGCTCTTAGTAACAACGTTGCCTTTTATAGTTTACCGAACAGTGAGAAAGCGTTCCCAGTTGTGCGTGCATTCGGTACATTTGGTTGGATTGTTGCGGGGCTGATTGTCGGTTCAACAGGGTTATCAGATAGTACAGAAATTTTCACCTTGGCGGCAGTAGCTTCGTTGGTACTAGCGATTTACAGCTTTACATTACCACACACGCCAGCACCAGAGCGTGGTAAACCTGTTGCGATGCGCGACTTGTTATGCGCAGATGCGTTTGCCATGCTCAAGCAACGTCATTTCTTAGTTTTCATCATTTGTGCAATGCTGATCTCTATCCCATTGGCGGCTTACTATGCCTATGCGGCGCCATTTGTTGCGGCGACAGGATTTACTAACGTTGGTGGCGTGATGTCTTTAGGGCAGATGTCAGAACTGTTCTTTATGTTATTGATACCATTCTTCTTTGCTCGTCTTGGTATTAAAGTGATGTTGCTGATTGGGATGCTATCTTGGTGCTTACGTTATGTCATGTTTGCCTTAGGGATTGCTGAAGAACTGCGCTGGATGATTTATATCGGTATTTTCTTACATGGTATGTGTTATGACTTCTTCTTTGTTATTGGTTTTATCTATACAGACAAAGTTGCTGGCGAGAAAGTAAAAGGGCAGGCGCAGAGCTTGCTGGTCTTGTTTACCTATGGCGTGGGGATGTTAATTGGTTCACAAATCAGTGGAATGCTGTTCAATAGCATTGTCACAACGGAAGGCGCAGCGGCTCTGCCACAATGGCAAAGTTTTTGGTGGTACCCAGCGATTGGTGCGTTACTGATTGCCGCATTGTTCTTCTTCACGTTCAACTATAAAGAAAAGCCAGTGGAGGAGAAATAAGATGGCAAATTTACGCGTCTTAGTCGTTGGTTGCGGCAATATGGGAGCCTCTCATGCAGAGGCTTACCACCGAATGGAGGGCGTTGATATATGCGGGCTGGTGGCTCGTGGTCATTCAAAAGATGCTCTCAATGAACATTTAGGTGGTGAATATGCCACGTTTGATAATTACGAACAGGCATTAAAAGCAACGCAACCAGATGCGGTTTGCTTAACGACATACCCTGATACGCATGAAGCTTATGCATTGTTAGCACTCAAGGCTGGCTGTCATGTGTTTATTGAAAAGCCGTTATCCACTACGGTTGAAGGGGCTAAGCGCGTCATTGCTGCTGCTAAACAAGCCCATCGACAAGTGGTGGTGGGTTATATCTTGCGTCATCACCCATCATGGCAACAATTCATTCATCTAGCGCATGAGCTGGGTAAGCCATTAGTGATGAGAATGAATTTGAATCAACAAAGCCATGGGCAGATGTGGAATGTACACCGTAACCTGATGCAATCACTGTCACCGATAGTTGACTGTGGCGTTCATTATTTAGATGTGATGTGCCAAATGACCCAAGCTCAGCCAGTGAGTGTCAGCGCTATTGGCGCAAGATTGACCGATGAATTACCAGACAATATGTATAACTACGGTCAATTACAGGTTCGTTTTGATGATGGCTCAGTAGGTTGGTATGAAGCGGGTTGGGGACCAATGATCAGCGAAACGGCGTATTTTATCAAAGATGTTATAGGCCCTCGCGGTGCGGTTTCGATAATGGCTCGGCATGGAGAAGGAAATAGCGACAATGTTGATGGGCACACACGCACTGACTCTTTACGTATTCATTATGCAGAGCTTGATAAAAACAATGCTTTTAAACATCCTGACCGTTGGGTTGACTGCCAAGATGAGCCAGACCATTTGGCGCTGTGCCTAAGTGAACAACGTTATTTTATTCAAGCGATTACGGAACAATTTTCATTAGAACAGCATTTACAAGACGCACTCAATAGCTTGCGAATTGTTCTTGCTGCGGATGAAGCTGTGCGTACACAGCGCACTGTGATTTTAGGGAGTGAGTCATGAAAACAATCCAAGGTCCAGGTATTTTTCTAGCACAATTTATTGGCGAGAAAGCCCCTTTTAACTCATTAGAAAGCCTTGCTGAATGGGCATCAAGCCTAGGTTTTACATATATTCAAGTGCCAACGATCGACCCACGTATCTTTGATTTAGACTTGGCAGCCACAAGCCAAACTTATTGCGATGAGTTGGTTGCCATGTTACAGCAATATGGTATTCAGATCAGTGAGTTATCGACTCATATACAAGGCCAATTGATTGCGGTACATCCAGCGTATGACACTGTTTTTGATGGTTTTGCCCCAGTGAGTGTCAGAGGTAATCCTCTAAAGCGCCAACAATGGGCGGTGGAGCAACTCATCAAAGCGGCAAAAGCCTCGCAGCGCCTAGGGTTAGTTACGCATGTGACTTTCTCAGGCGCACTGGCGTGGCCTTATTTTTACCCTTGGCCCCCTCACAATGCGCAACTATTTAACGAAGCATTTGCTGAACTTGCGCTGCGTTGGTTGCCTATTCTGAATGTGTTTGACGAGTGTGGCGTCGATGTATGTTACGAGTTGCATCCAGGGGAGGACTTACACGACGGCGTGACATTTGAGCGTTTTCTTGGGCTTGTGGATAACCACCCGCGTTGCCATATTCTCTACGATCCAAGTCATTTATTGCTCCAGCAAATGGATTATCTTGCGTTTATTGATTGCTATCATCAACGCATTCGCGCATTTCATGTCAAAGATGCGGAATATTCACCAAATGGCCGTAGCGGTATCTATGGCGGTTATCAATCATGGGTTGAGCGTGCAGGGCGTTTTCGCTCATTAGGGGATGGTCAGATTGATTTTGTATCTATTTTCAGCAAATTAACTCAGTACGGTTTTTCCGGTGTCGCTACAATGGAATGGGAGTGTTGCCTTAAATCCCCAGATGCCGGGGCGAAAGAGGGAGCCGATTTTATCGCCAATCATATTATTCCAGTGGTTGATCATGCCTTTGATGATTTTGCAGTGGTAGATACTAATCTTCAACAAATCAGAGCATTACTTGGGATCGTAAGTGATAAATAAAGGATAAGGCGATGAGACTAAAGCTGGGAATGGTTGGGGGCGGGGAAGGTGCATTTATTGGTGCAGTGCATCGATTAGCGGCTCGTATGGATGATGAGTTTGAGTTAGTTGCAGGCGCATTTTCTTCAAACGAGCAAAATTGTCAACGTACAGGGCAACGGCTGCATCTTGCTCCTGAACGTTGTTACGCCAGTTATCAGCAAATGGCGCAAAGTGAAGCCGCACGTGATGATGGCATTGATGTTGTTGCGATTGTCACGCCTAATCACTTGCATGCCCCTATTGCCGTTGAATTTTTGCGCTCAGGTATTGACGTTATCTGTGATAAACCATTGTGTACATCATACTCAGAAGCTTTGCAGCTTGCTGATGTTGTGCGAGAAACGGGTAGGCAACTGATTCTCACGCATAATTACAGTGCTTATCCGTTAATTCGTGAAGCGCGCAGCCGGATATTAGCAGGGGAACTAGGAGAAATTCGTTATATTGAAGTGGAGTATTTGCAGCAGTGGTTAGCAACACGATTAGAGGAAACTGAAAACAAGCAGGCGAATTGGCGTACCGATCCAAAAAAAGCGGGGACGGGCTGTATCGGCGATATCGGTACTCATGCGTGGCAGTTAGCTTCATTCGTCACAGGGATGTTACCAGAGTCCATTTGTGCTGAACTCACATCAATGATCCCAGGAAGAGTGCTAGATGACGATGTGCGTGTGCAAATGCGTTATCACAACGGAGCAAAAGGGCGTCTATGGGCGAGCCAAGTGGCTTGTGGTGAAGAAAATGGGTTGCGACTACGCATATATGGCAGCCAAGGGAGTCTTTCATTTTCCCAAGAAAATCCTAATCAATTATGGTTAAAACCGTTTGATTCGCCCATGTACTGTGTGTCACGGGGATCAATGTCTCAATGGGAGGAAAACCGTGCGATGTCAAGGGTTCCAGCCGGGCATCCCGAAGGATATTTAGAAGGTTTTGCACAGATTTACCGTGAGGCAGCAACACGTTTACGCGAGGGAGGTGGCGCATCACCGCTATTACCGGGTATTGAAATTGGCCTACAGGGGATGGCTTTTATTGATGCTGCAAAACGTAGCGATGATAACTGTGGTCAATGGATTGATTTTACGCAATATCGTTGCTCATCATAATCTCTGTGATGGATGGTATGAGGCTAATGTGAAATTGAGAGTACTATCACCGAGTTAAAAAAGAAACCCAGCCAGAAAATATGAAATTTGCTGACATATTATCATATTAATGAGTTGGTAGAATCCCATTAATTACAGTTATAACCTCTGTGTAATATATTACCACACAGAGGCTGTAATAATGATTTTCTCTTTGTAATTGTCGTCATTTAATCCATTCTTGTTGAGTAATTTCGACACTCAATGAGTAATTGATTTAGAGAACAGCTGGATAATAACAATTCCCAGCGCAATGCATGCCAGACCAATTAATGCTGGAAAATCAAGTTTCTGTTTATAAACAAAAAACGATAATGCTGAAACAAGAAATATTCCTGCTCCAGCCCATATCGCATAGGCGATACCAATATTCATACTTTTTACAACTTGGGATAAGCCATAAAAAGAAATGGCATAACCAATAACGACAATAATACTGGGCACCAACTTGGTAAACCCATCAGACGCCTTCATCATGGTTGTCGCGGTTGTTTCAGCTATGATAGACACCATTAAGATTGCGTACACTTTCAGCATAAAAACCTCTTTAACTTATTTAGCAAACATTCCAAAATGACAATTCTAAACTATGTTTGAGATAAAAATGTCATCATAGCTATGAAACTCAACGCCTAAGTAAGCGTTTATACCAAGGGACAGGAACGGGGTGTACAATAGCCCGCAAAGCACGTGCATAATCCATAATTAATCCTGGGGTCCATGCCATCATCAGCGCACGCCGACGAATTTGAGCCGCAATCCATAACTCTGGCATACAAAGTACATTTAAAATCCCGATAAAATCACTTCTCTTTTGCATAGACAAAACACCATCCAACGCAGCTTCCAAACCATATGCAACACTGCTGGAACAGTTTTGATATGTTAGGTTATAAATAGGATACTGGCGATATTTTTCCCAAAAACTCAATAAAGAAGCATAGTTATAAACATTGAAAACAATCTGTCTGTCAGATTCACACCATTCGGATGCTTCAGCTTGATAATTAGGCAAGAAACGCCCCGGAACGTTATTATCAGCGGTTGCTTTTAGTAGCCTGAAAAATTCTGAAGGAGAGCGATCAATATCTTCTTCAGGGTATAAGCTGATATAGAGGTGCGGATAGAGTTCTAGAGATGCATGCCCCGTAGAGATTACCCCCTCAGAATCAACAGCCGCAATATAACGATTAATAATTGGCCGTGGTACAGGGCGTTGGTTTGCGGAGCCTTCGGGGGTCCAGATATGAACAGTCAAAATAGTATCTTGTTCAGTTTCTCTATTTAAAGGGGAAGATTGTGGGTTCTCTGTTATTGGTCGCATTGCTCCTTTTTTCTTAAACGACACAGGTAAAGGACGCATTAGTTCAAATATGGATGTTCCTCGTTGAATATGACGGGCTCGAAATGCTAACTTCAGGCATCCAAATCCACTTCCTATCATCAAAAAGCCGATGAAAAAAGAAATTGTTGCTTGGTGATGGGTAAACAGAAAAAAGGCAAACAGCATTTCAATTACGCCCCATAATAGGATTAATTGCCATCCAGGAAAACGTACGATCCAAGCTGATGCAACAACAAACAATCCGGTAATAAAAAAAACAAAACCGAACATTGCTGACAATAATACATTGCTATATGTTTGATTAATTAAGATAACCAATGCACAGAATAAAAACAAACCACCTTTAAAGAAGAGTATCGTTTTTTGTGTCCCAATTCCACTTGAAGCGACACTTAATGTGATCAGACTTTCAAGTAACAATAGAAAACCAAACAAATGTATTGGAAAAAAAAGAATACCATCAATACCATCAATAAAAATAAAGATACCAATAAAACACCAAAGGAGCCCAATCCCCCAGAGGTAATGTGCTTTTCCTCTGATAAATTCGGCACCGAAAAGTAATAATGCAATTTGTAGCATCACTTATCCTTTGTTATTACATCAATTTTAGGATACTTCACCCAAAATAAACCAATTCCCAACAATCATTACTGGCTTGTTATGACTAAAAATAACACTTCCACGATCTTCTATATTCCACCAACGACCTTCTTTATCTTTCAAACAAAAGGTTATTATTGGAAGAGTGGTCTGAGCTTGCTCTTGTTCCCAATGTCGAGCGAGTTTTTCTCGGTCGTCAGGGTGAATAGATTCCATAATTTGCCTTAGATCGGAAAGGGTTATTAAATCAGCCTTCGGATATGAACAATCTGTATTTCCCCATTCTATAGCACCATTATCTAGATTAAGTTGATATACTAGGTGCTGCGGTTTATAAGCCCCTTGTGTGTCATCAATTCTATGAGTACTTCGAGCGACAACCCGTAAAAAAACCATTAATAATGATATTACGGTCAAATATCCCTGTATTAACCACAGTGATTCATGGCGAAATAGGCCATGAAGGTAAAAAGGTCCTTGCTGATTACGAGTGTAATAGATTGTAATAGTGGCAAGTATTAATAGTGCGATTGATCCTCCTCTGTTTCCCCATAGCATAGACAGGGTAACAGCAAGCAAAATAGGGATGCAGAGTAGTGATAATTTAGCAGTATTACGATGCTGATGAAAATAGGAATAGTACATCTCTATCGCAGTATCATTGAATATTAATATTGTGCTAATAATAAGAAGAATAAAAACAATACTTCCCCAAATTATATTAATTTTGAAAGAAGGCACCACCCTTTTGAAATGGGTATTAATTAGCCCCATAATCACTGTTGTCGCAAATATGTTGCCAGTAATATCAGCAATAAAACCATCCCAGAAAATATCATTAAGTGATGTATTATCAAACCAATACAAACTGATAGAAAATAAAACTGCATCTGCAAAACTGACAATTATTACTGCCGATAGCCATAACAATATTAGTTGCAGATCATCTCCTCTATGAGCATACCTACGGACAATCCAAGCAATAGCAATACAAGAAAGTACAGCTAGAGTGGCGTATATAAGTGAAAGGGTGATTTGCTCATTATCGAAGCCATTCAGAATCAAGTTTAATACAACGAAGCCAATCAGTAATGGTAACCATTGGCGCTTGTGCATACATAAAAAAGCGGTTGTTGCGACACCCGCAGGAAACCAGACAACAGAAATATCTGAATTCTCTGGTGTAAGTATTTCGGAGATTTCACCTGTTACGTAATAAAGTAATAGCCATCCTATTATTACGATTAGTGTGGTCTTATTTGATAGCAAGGATGTTTTCATAGTTTATTTCAGGTTATACATCATAAAGTTATGTTTGGCCTTATCTTAACGCAAAAAGGTCTACATCATTTCTCTTTTCAAAAAATATCAAAATGATATCTTGAGGTATAGCTATTATTATATTTTCTCCTGTATTTTTAGGCACTTTTTATTTCTTATTTTAGTATGAGTTCGGCTCTGTAGGTACTTCAATGAACATTACGCTCCCAGTCAAAGCCAATAGCACCCCAAATCTGAATTTTTTAAAATATAAAACATGGCTTGTTGTTTTCATAGACAGCTATTCGTGAAAGATACCCAACGTCATATAAAGCAATACTCGAGCAATAATGGCAAAAATTGAACGTATTCACCACAATTAAAAATAGCTAACAAGAGTTAGCTATTTTTGAGACATTACCAATGAGATAACACTATAAAAATACTAAAATAAGTATCTGACACCAAATATAACTTCTTGAGATTTAAGGTGTGCTTTCATTTGCTCGTCTTGTAAGCCTCGAGCATTAGCAAATCGGTTCATGCCACTTTCAATTTTACCTAGATCCACATAACGGTAGCCTAAGTCAAAATTGAGTTTATTAATAGGTTCATAGCTGACGCCAGCACCGAGAGAATATACCAAGTTTGTATCAGTGTTACTTGCGTATTGACGTGAAACATTTCCTTGCCATCCAGACGATTTAACTTTTGCGATACCAACACCAGCGGTTCCATAAATAGAAACTCCCTGATAAATTTCATAATCACGATAAGCATTTAGCATTAATCGTTGGGACTCTGTTTTATGGTGATTCAAGCTGGTCGGGAAAGTTGTTGATCCACTAGTATACTCTGCTTTTTTATTAAAAGTATATTCCGCTTCTGTACGCCAACCATTACCAAATTGATAGCCAGCAGCTAAAGAGCCATTATAAAAATCATCTTTATCATCACCAGAGACAAATTGACCAATGCCTGGTCTACTACTGGTGTCCATATTATCTGCTTTTTGCCATACCTTAGAGAGCCGTGCAGCAGCATAATAGCCTTCATTATTCATAGAGGCTAAGGCATTTCCACCTGCACTTGCAAATACAGCAATTACTAATAATAAGTGTAATTTAGTCATGTTATAATTTCCTTTGTTTACTATATCGAGGTGGGATTATTGCAGGTCATGGTTATTAGTAAAGGAGGGTTATTTGATTGAAATGTTCAATTTATTTCAACAAGATAATATAGATGTTACTTGGATTATCGCATTCAGCATGAAATTAGCATTTTATCTTCTAATTAATGCTTCATATTGCTAAGATTTTTATCCTTAAAAGATATAAAACTTGCCGTTCTTTTTTGCTGGCGGGGTTGAACCCGTGTCCGTAATTTTTTAATTGATTGATTATTAAAGGGTATCTTTACTAAGCTTCAATCATGTGCACTTGGCGTGCACATGGAGGTCATTGTGTAAGTACTTTGGAGGTATTTTACATTCAGTTTATACGGCTTGATTTATAGAGAAAATATTCATAAATTCTTTTTTTAGCTGAATAGCTATTTCTCTATAATCAATTTCATTATTTTTACTATTCTTATGCATAGATAAACGTTTATCTCTCATTATATCTGAAAAGTAGAAATCTATTTTTTCTCTAATAAGAAGCTCACATAAATATGTTTTTGATGTATCTAAAACTTGGACTGGTTCAACTTCGAGCAATAATGTGCACACTTATACCTATTCAGGGAATACGGAAACTTAGGTTTAGGAACAGCTTTGGTAGTAACAAACGCCTATATCATGCTGATGGGGTGGTATCGAGTTAGTTAAAACTAATAACTACAGAGATACATTATTGTTTGGCTTTCTATTTTTTAATTGTGAAAGCCAAATATTATTACCTCTTTTTTCCTTTTATTTTTAAAATCGTGTATAGAACATAATGATAAAATGATGATAAATATTTTTCTTTGTATCTAAAGTGCTTAGACGCATACTTGTGGTGTGTGATATTTTGAGGTGTCATTAAATCTATATCTTTCCATGGAGATTTTTCTTTGGCGTTTAGGAAGCAACGAACTTCATGATAATACTTAGACCAATTATGCCAAGGTTTAGTCGAACCAATGAAGTGTACAAAAACAGCATTAGAAATATCGTTGTTTTTCTTATGCTTATATCTATCATTTAAGTTTATTCTATGATTAAAAATATTATCTAATTTTAACCAATCACCATGAACAGCGATGTTAATAGCATCTTGGTCATAATATTTGATAACTGGTTGTAATTTTTTATCAGTAAATACTGACATTGATTTTTCAGTTAGCTGCCTATAATTCCACTCATCAGGGTTTATCAGCATAACGCCCGAGTTAAAATATCCTTTTTTAATCCCTTCAACGTTAAATAAGTTAGCCATTTCTACCGAATGAGGCTCACTGATATCCATAACAGCAGCGATAGGCATAGAGGATAAATTTAGTGATTTAAGAATTTGAATACTTCCGGTGCAAACCACATCAGAATCTAAATACAAAACTTTGTCACATTTCTTATAAAAATAGTCGGCAATAATAAGCCTGAAATAAATAGCATGGGACCATACCTGGTTTGTTGGTAGTTTTTTTAATATATCCATATTTAACGTATGGAGTGTGACGCTAGTTTTGTACTGCTTACTAATTTGACTAAATAGTTGAATATCTTTATCGCTTAAAAAGTCAGTAAAAACATGAAAGTGGAAATTTATATCTTTATTATTTAGCAGAACAGAGACAATGGATACTCCTGTGCCGAACAAGAAATTTTTATCGGCACCATATGCAACATTAAATTTTTTCTTTGATAAATCTTTATTTACATCTTTGTTGGTGAATGACGTTTTTCCCTGTATTGCATTTTCAAAAAAAATCATTTATGTATCCAATTTATGTTTAGTTTATCATGATTATAGCTCTGAAATGAGATGTGTCATAGCCCTTATTATGTGTTTAAATATTGATTTAGCATAGGTTGTCAAGGTTTTTCATGTTTTTAAATGACATTTAATTAATGGATATAGTACTACATTGGAAAAACTCTAGTATGTAGTGGTATAGTTAACAGATGAAAAATTCTAGTTTACGCCAGTATAAGGAATGATTGGGTCTTAATTAAGATGAAAAGCGCAAAGTTAACTTAACGCATTCCTATCATTCAATATTCTCTTTAATGGTAAAGTAGAATTTCTTTAATAGCATATCTCGTATTCGATAGTATTGATAATTTTTGAACATTTTTTTTAGATTGCTTCTATAACGCTCTCTAGCTTTTAATAAAGGAGCTCTACCTTCCTCCAAGGATGAATTTAGTTTTGATTCATCATCAGAGATAACCAGAGTAGGGATATGCCCATAAATATTCGCGCAATTAAAATATCTAAAATACCTCCACATATCAGACTCATATTTGATGGGGCTTTGAATTTTAATGATGTTTTTTGCTGCTTTTAGGTTTATAACATATGCATGGGAGCCAATAGCTTGATAGACTTTAAAAATATTATCATTTAGGTTTTGATTTCTTATGTAACTATCTATTTTAGATAATAAAAATATGTTAGGCTTTCTGATTTTATCAAAAATTTTTATTTGTGAAATTATATCTTCGATGTTATGAGGTAATATAGCATCGTCTTCTAGCACTAATGCCTGTTCGATATTCTCATTTGCCATTTTTTTATAAATCGATAAATGGCTTAGTGCGCACCCAATTTCACCTTTTGTTAGCATGCAATTTGGGTAGTCATGAGTAGCCTTTTTAAGTTCAGTGTCTGATAGATTTTTTCCGTTTACCGCATTGATGAATTCATATTTTAGTTTAGTTTTATCGAGTTGAGCTTGCATTTTCATTCGACGCTCAGAACTTTCTTTTAGGTTGATAATAAAAACAATCACTTGAATACCTAAGTAGGGTTGATTTAATGATGTATTATAGCGCCGAGAATATGGCACTTACACACAAATGGCAATCACTGAACCGATAATGACAATTACTCTCAAGTTACATGCCTAATTTTTTAGCTTTTTTATCAGTATGTCAGTATGTAAAAAGTAGTAAGCTATTTACACCATCGAGAAAAAATAGAGGATTTATACTATCAAATAGTAACGCTATCTAACAGCAAAAAGCTACCGTTATGGTGTGGCTTATCATCTATTTCAAAATACAAGTTGATATTCAGGTGAAATGAGATATCTAATTTCACTTTTTTATAAAAAAGAAAACCCGCACCTTTGAAGTGACCCCCAATAGTTGGACTACCAATTATTGGGGGTCACTTCAGTTTCTGATAACTAGGATTTCGGTATTGCCAACCTTGATCACTGTGTAACAATGGCTTTTGTGCTTTGGTTAATCGAGATAATCCACTTTTTAGCATCTCCATGACCAACGTTAAGCGAGTGTTTTTAGCAACTCTATACGCGACAACTTCTTGATTATATAAATCAATTATGGGCGACAGATAAACTTTTTGTTCATTCACTTTAAACTCTGTCACATCTGTGACCCACTTTTCATTCGGCTTGGCTGCCGTAAAATTTCGATTGAGATAATTTGGCGCTGTTTTACCCATATCACCCCGGTATGAGCGATATTTTTTCGGTCTGACTGTCGACTTTAAATTAAGTAATCCCATTAATCGCTGAACTGTTTTATGGTTGAGGCTAATCCCTTCATTTTTCAGCGTTAAATGAATACGTCTGTAGCCATAACGCCCTTTATGCTCATGATAAATAGACTCAATCCGTGCCAGCTCTTTCTCATAGCTCACAGGTTTCTTAAGTGCGCTAACATGATAATAAAACACACTTTTTGCAAGTTTTAATGCACAGAGTAAGTGTTTTAAGGGATATTTATTTTTCAGAGCTAAAACAACTAACGTTTTTTCTTTGCTTGGCGTCGTTTTATCTGTTCCAGCTCTTCCAACTTTTTTAGGACAGCATTTTCCGCACGTAGATACGCCAGTTCTTCTTTAAGTTCTTCGAGTGTTTTTTCATCATCAGAACGTACAGGTGTTATACGTGGGTGTTTCATTGACGGTCGTCCTCTGGGTCCACATTCAAGCCCTTTGAATCCATTTTCATTATATCTATCAAGCCAGATAGATAGGATGCCAGGCGTCGTTAAGTTTAGAATGGCGCTAGTGTGACCGAGAGACCAGTCGTTTGTCCACATAAGTTTCAGTGCTTGAAATCTTGCATTTGCACAACGTAAATGGGGAGTGGGCTGGAAAGCATTATTTCCATGAATAGCAACGACTTGAGCCCAATATCGAATTTGCCGAGAGGGTATCGAATATATTTTAGAAAGTTTTCGAGACGCTTCACCAGCTAGACATTGGTTAGCAATGATAATTTTTAAATCGCGACTGTATTTTGACACAAAAAGACCCCCAGTAATTGGTAGTCCAACTATTGGGGGGCACTTCACATTGAGTTAGCGGGCTTTTCAGTCTTCTTTGGACGTCCTTAGAAGATAATTTGGTGGAGCTGGCTTGAAGCTCCTCCCCAATACAACTAGTTGATTCTTCTATCTATGTCGATGAAGTTAATGGCACAATAGTGTGGCACAGCTGGTTTGCGGCTGCAAGAGTGAGGGGTATTGAGGTTTGTATTGAGTTCAACTCCCTTTATGCGGAGCTGAATTGATATTTATGGTATAGTTGAAAGCTTCTGATATCCAAGTAATGATTCAGGATCAATTGATTCAAATTGCCAACGTGGTAAATCTTTTCGATTGCTTTTAAATGAACCCATTAATAAATCTAGGTCTGAAACGCTTTCAATCAATAGTAGGCTTTTAATTTTATCAAAGTAAGATTTTGAGGATGCTCTAGCAAATATTTCAAAAGTTTGATTGAAACGCCCTTTATATACTAAAGTGTCAGGATACCAGAGGAAGTACGTGCTACCATTTTGGATTACTGATCGAATGTATAAAAGAAAATCAGCTTGCATTACGTGCTCAAAACTAATGTTAGCATGGGTACTTCGTTGTTTTAATAAATCAGCGGATAGTGATAGACGGTTAAGTTTTAGTCTTATATTTCTATGTTCTAATGAGATAAGGTGCTCACGAAAAATATCATATCCAACCATTGAGTTTCTGTTAAAGTCAGAAATGTCACCAACATAGTATTGCTGCGTTAAAAATTTGTTTAATAACTCGAACCTTTCGTTTTTGATTAAAATAGCCACTATGTACAAGTACATTTCATGGATTATAAACTTGAAGTTATCAAAGTCATATTCAGACCATCGGTTAACATTGGCTGGTCTATATCTATATGGGATTAAAGCCTCGAAAAAACGGTGAAGTTTGATTATATTTTCTTCTGTTGCTGCATATTGTGCGATATTTGAAAATAGTGAGATAGCTTCATCTCTGAATGGTAGAAATTTGTCTATATTACCAATTAGTTGATCATCAAATTCGCCATTTCTTTCTGTAATTCTGAAATTTTCAAGATTATTGGAAAATATTGTTAGGTACTCATCAATAGCACCAGTCATGAATGATTTATTTTCACGGATAGCAGTGATAGCTCTTTTATAGCTGGCAGTTGTTCCAAGCGTGATACTATCTGAATCATCAAGAAATGATGGGCGTTTTCCTATTTCAGGTTTAACAAATAGAGGTTTGTCATAAATCCAGCGTAAAAGTTGCTCAAAGCCTTCGTTATAGTTGTCTTGTTCACTGAAATCAATATACATCCGAGATTTGTAATAAACAGGCAAGTATGCTTTTCCACTACTATCTTTTTCTGTAACAATAGCGACAAATTTGCTTTGCTCTTGCTGCTGGTATACTTCACTCGATATGATCTGTGTTTCTGTGCCAACTCCGCCAGCTCTGCCATTTGCTTTTTCAGCATACATTTTATCACTGATGATTATTACTTTTTGTATTTCAGGATCAGTAACCATTTTTTCCATGAATGCAATGGCATCATGGCCTTCTTTTAGATCCCATTTGTCTAAGATGGCCTCAACTCCAGACTCTCTTAATTCAGTTGCTAAATTTAGCACAAATTGCTCGTGGTCAGGATTAGACCAGCTATACGATATGAATAATTTAGGGTTATCCATGAGTTTATCAATTCCAAAAAACAGATTAAGTAGTCAGATTGAATTATAACCGCTTGGAGATGAAAGGGAACCCTAAAAATACTACATGTAGTTATTTACATGAAGTTTGTAATACAATATATTGAAAGTTGACTTAAACTTAAAGGAGTAAGAAATGACAGTCAATAAGAAGCAAAGTTCGAAGCAGTTAGCATCTCAGGCAGCTAAAACTATTCAAAGCAAAAATGCATCCCAAATCAAAAAAACCTTAGCAGCTTCAGTTCTTTCGCAATCAAGTAGCTCGAAGCAAACAGGGGCAGATATGGAAACTATTGCATCTAATGTGTTAAAAAGCACAAAGTATAGTGACGAAACTAAAACTTTTGCTGCATCGGTGTTATCACAGGCAAATAAAGAACGTACTAGTAAAAAATAAACTATTTGGTGTATGCAAGCCCATCAGATTTGGGCTTGCTATTATGTGTGGAGTTATTTGGAATCAGCTTTCTGTTTCCAGTAAAGTTGTCTACTATCGTCAATGCTATATGTACCATCAGCGTTTTCTTTTGTTATGACTAGTAGCATTGATTCGCCAAGGTAGCGTTGTGATGGCTTATCCCCTAAGTTTGCGGCTTCTTCTAACAATTTGATAGCTTTTTCAGTATTCTGTTCAACAAGGTATCCTCTCTCATGCATTATTCCTAGTATTCTTAATGCGTCCAATTGCTTACGTTGAGCATTTGACTGTAGTTGTGCCAAATCTTTACAACTATAAATGCTGGGATCAAAATCAACGCCTTCATTCTCTAAGTCTTGTTGTGACGGAAAGGTAATGTTGCAGTTCTTTGTGTTAGAAGATTGATTTGAAGCAATGGCACTTTGGCAACTGATACTAACGGTCACAAACAATAATGTGGTTGATACTATACTTTTAAAGTTCATAAATAATTCCAATAGTGGTTTTTATTTTATGTAGCCATAAGTAATCCTTAAGGCTACATTTATTTATTTTTGCGTATTATCTTTCGGTTTTATAAACCCTTGACCTGCAAGATTGCCAATTTGTTTGCCGAATACCTTGCCTGCGGCAGCTCCAATTCCACCACCAATGATTGTGCCAACACCGGGGAGGATGAATGAACCGATGATTGCTCCTGCTTTGGCTCCCGCAACAAAGCCGCCTACGTTACCTGCCAATTCGCCATACTTCGCTTCCTTACTGTCAATTTGACCAGAAACAACACCAATATCAACGTTAACTTGCAGGATCTCATCAAAGTTATCACAGGGAAGGTTGGCAAGTTGATAATTGGAAAAGTCAGCTAATAACTTGTTAGGTGGTACACCTTGGTTAATGAGTTCATCACAGACGCCAAGCATTAAGTCAAGACCAAACCCACGGTATAAACGAGTGATCTTTCTAACCAGTGGATTCTCATCATATTGTTTAGTGATGGTGTCTCGTATAGTTTTACCCAGTGGGTTTAAAAATAGATTATAGAGATGAGCAGCTTGACTTAGCCAATTATCATTATCCGCTAGCATAGCTGTAACTGTATTGATGCTTTTCTCTCTTTGCTCATCAGTTAGTTTTAAGTGGATATAAAGCTCCGAATTGTTCGCTTCGCAAAGTGATTTGCACAGTGTGTAGGGTATATCGACAAGACTGTCAGTATCATCTTCTTTTTCTATGAATTCGGTAGCTTGCATTATCATGATAGTTAATGCAGTGGCTTCAATGCGTTGAAAGTCGTCCATGTTAACTATCCCAGAAATTTATGAAAGAAACCGGACAATCCATCAACGTGTTCGTCAGTGAGGTTATCCCCAATCATTGAGATGTGTTCAGATGAACCATCGACAACATCATGCAACGTCATACCTTGAAAATCGGGTATAGACATGGCTTGGAATGAACCTGTTGAACTCAAGTAGTCAACACCGCCAAAAACGTTAGGTCTGGCAAAGCCTTCTAGCTGTCCCATATCACCGTGAAAACATTTCAGTGTCACCTAAGGTGCTAGTGTGGCCTAGAGACTCTCCAGTTGCTCCTGAGAGGTTATAATGGGTCGAGCAAGCAAAGAGCAAACCGTTCTGGTGGGGCGGCATCGTTGAAAACATGGAGGCTCATTTTTGTTTCAGCAGGTGAAGTTTCCTTATCTAATTTAATGAGCCAAGCAGGCAAAATGGTCAAGGCGGGACAAGAAGTTCGTTTTATCGACATTCCTGCAGATGCTGGAAAAGGGTTAGGTCTTTTTGAAGAACTTCATGGTTTTTCTGATGCGGCAAGTTTTGCTGAAATGTTAAATAGCAATAGCAAGCAGTACCATGGTGTCGCTTCCAGAGCGTTCTTGAAGGCGTTAGCGGGTAATAAGGTTGAGTACTCGATAAAGCTAAGGGAGCTGATGACAGCGTTTTTACAATATGTACCCGATAATGCGGATGGACAGATAAAACGCGCTGCAAATCGGTTTGCTCTCGTTGCGGCAGCGGGAGAATTGGCGGCAAACATTACTGGCTGGGAAGAGGGCGAGGCTTTTCGTGGGGTAAAAACCTGTTTTGATGCATGGCTGTTAGAAAGAGGCGAAGGCTCACACGAATCTAACCAAGCACTTGAAGTTGTTAGAGGTCGATTACTCAAATGGGGAGACTCTCGATTTGGACAAAATATGAATGGACCTGTTTGGGGTTGCAAAGATGGCAACGACTTTTGTGTTTTCCCTGAATCGTTTCGCAACGATATTTGTCAGGGACTTGACCATAAAAGTGTCACCAACATATTGGTTGAATTAGGTTTTTTACCTAACAAATCATCAGTAACTAAGCGATTGCAGGGTGGTGGTCTCCGCCGCGTGTACCCTATATCAGGGAAAATACTCGATGTTGAGCAAGCAGAAGAGCAAAAAACCTATGTTGTATCAGGTACACGCTTAGGCCAAAGCGATGAGGAGAGTGAGGTACTGGAAAGCTATACAGTTTAATCATGAAAGTTAACAAGGGGGAGGGTTACCTCTCCTTGTTACGTTACACCACCAGCGGGATGTAACAAAAAGTGCTTCAATGTTGGCTTGTATCGTTGTTACGACTGTTACGCAACTAAATACGTAATAATAGAAATAACGTTTAGATTAACTTTTAGTCTGTTCTAATTTTCGTTCAGATACGTATTTTTATGACGTAACAGTCGTAACAGCGATACACGTTGATATCATGGTCATTCGTTGTAACGTTCTCTTATAATGTAACGTTACACTCCCGCAGTAGCCGACAACATTCCCAATCTCGATTTCGTAAGTAGGGATCAGTTTGGATGTCGAAAATTATTGTACGTTAAGGCTGTTTTTAACCAGTTCCCAATTATTTATAAAGATCCTGAACCCTGCAAACCTACGAAGAACTATAGCCCGTTGCCTTAGCTGTTTCTCGGATACTGAGTTTTTTAACCTTCCTGTAATACATGACTTTTTGGTGTCGTTCCTGATAAGCTTACTTACCTTTGTATTTGCCGAGTATATGAGCGCGTTCAACACTCCAGTTTTTGCCGCTGACGACGACTTACCTGCGAATTTTTAAGGCCACACTGATAATCGTAACTGAACTAAGAGTTAACTTATTGTAAATCCACTAATGGTTGATCTAGCCTAAGTTAAATTAACAACTAATTAAGAGGTCATTATGGCTGATATTATTTATTTAACAATGCAAGGTAACAAACAAGGATTGATTTCTGCAGGTTGTTCAAGTTATGACTCGATAGGTAACAGGTATCAAGAAAATCATACGGATGAAATACTGGTTTATTCAACAACGTATGACTTAGCCAGAAAACAAAATGTTTCCCATGCTCCGTTTATCATGGTCAAAGCCGACGATAAATCCTCAGCACTACTACTCTCTGCCATATCTCATAATGAAATATTAGATTGTGTCTTTGAGTACTACCGTGTTGATAAAAGCGGTAAATTGATGCCTTATAAAAAATAAGATTAACGAAAGCCAGTATTGTTAGAATTACAAACGAATCCCCCAGTTCTCTAACTGAAAATGAGCTACAGTCATTTGAGAAAGTATCTCTTTTATACGAGAGTATCTCTTACACTCACATTCAGGCTAACGCATCGGGATATAGTATTCGAAGTGAAGCATTGTAATGGGAAATATCAATGAAAATCAACGATGTGTATTTCAACCGTTTTAATGTGCCGATTGTATCATCACCACAACCATACATAGCTTCATTGATAGAAGATCCCGTTAAAATATTTGTAATAGTTAACTATAACTGGGGTATTGGTCATACTGGCTTGGTCGTGGGAGAAGGAGAGGACGCTTTACTATATGACCCGTCTGGTGGGTATTCGGAATGCCCCTCAAAAGAATGCTATAACAATATCGAAGAATACCGTACCCCTCGAGGTTCAGGGGAGTTTTTCCATTATCCTGAATTTAATTGGGATGATTATCTGTCTTTTCAGTTGTGGGATGGTCAAGACGTCCAAATAATTGAATTTACAGTACCCAGAGAGCAAGCAGAAAAAATCACCGAGCTAATTTATAATTATGGTACTGCGGGTTGGGCTATGTATGCTGACACTGTTTTTTATGTTTTGAAAGAAAGTGGCGGCATATTTAATGCACTTGAAGAAAACAAACTATTTCGTGAAGACCCTTGGACATTCAGAGATAAGCTAATAGAACTGCATTACCCTAAGCGCGGAGGTATTTTATCCGGTGCTTATTAAAAATAGATTTTTAATCTTATTCCTGTCTCTTTCCCTTAGCGTGGCATTTTTCTATTTAGAAACCGTGCATGAGTATTTCTTCAAATTTTACCCTCACGCGATAAATTTAAAACTGGCAATTGAGTACCAAAAAACGTTTTCTTTGGCGCTTTTTATCTATTTGATTGCCTTTCTTTTTTTTGTTATTTATGCGTCACAAAAAGAACTAAAAATAAATAAAAAATACCGATTGGTAGCTTATATCTTAGTTCCTTATCTGATAAATATCAGCGTATGGGGGATTAATGAATTTCAACCAAACAGATACACATTAACATCTAAAATGCTTTCAGATTTATTCATTACTTCCTACATCATTCATTTTATTTTTCTTATTCCCATCGTGGCTTATCTAGCAGACTATGTGATAAGAAACATGGTATTTAGAAACAAAAGTGAACTGAAAGAATTCTTTTAAATTTAGGCAAAAAAAAGCCCTTCACATGAAGGGCAATTGAGATAAGGTTTAGGTAAGTTTCGTCGACTGAGACGAGACAAAGGTAAAAGGTTAAAAAATAGTCTTAACGTACAATAATTTTCGATACCCAAATTGGCCCCAAGTAGACTAAAAGTAGTCTATTGGTTTATCCACTATTAGTGGAAGATATCCAATGTTTCATAAGGCTTTACCTGAGCAATAATGGCTGAAAAATCGACTTTGTTCACCAGTTCATGCATGGCTTGTTGTTCCTTTGGTAAGGCTTTACCGTAAGAACTGGTTTGGTGCCCCATAATCTTATTCAAATATTCATCAGACGGATGCAGAGCGAGCAGCTTATCTCTAAAGTAATGACGAAAACTATAGAGTGTGACGTGCTCAGGGAGCGATTGACGGTCTCGTAAATTACGGTTGAACCATTCACCGGGCTTGGCGGCAAAAGAGTCTTGAATGAGCATAATTTCAGGGAACAGGCGTGTATTTTCACGATGTGTGCCTGCTTTATCGTTCACAAATACCAAGAAGCCTAAGTCAATAAGTTGTTGATGGATTGGGATATAGCGTTTGGCATTCGGTGTTTTCAACCGCTGCTTTTCATATCGGCTATCCACACGAATACACCAAATGTCATTCACCTTTTCAATGTCACTAGTGAACAACTGGTAAGCTTCACCGGGACGCATACCCGTAAATAAACACAATAGCGGTAACCAAAAGTGGTAAGGCTGTTGTATCTTCTTGGTTTTGACGCCTTGATGCATCGTAAATAGGGGATGCTGAAACACTCGTATGGCTTCCTCGTCAGTGATGACGGCTCTATCGTCTTTATGGTTAACGCGTGGAGTTGGAAGCGGCTCTTGAGGGATAGGATTGCGGGTTAAATACCCTAATTTCACTGTCCAATCAAAAAACTGGGACACTTTTTGCAGGTGTGAATTCGCCGTTTTTACCGATATGGTTTGAGCGTGTGGATGTTTTTTTATGATTTCACTCAGTGGCTGCGCCTGCATCTCTTTTGTTTTAATCCCAGTAGGAAATGTCTTTAAACACTCTCGAAAATGTCTGCCTTGCTCGGGTGTGATCGTATCAACAAGCACATCACCAAAGTAACTTATTGTTAAGGCAAGGCATTGGGCGTACTTATTTTTGGTCTTTTGGCTGTGCCCTTTTTGCTGGCTTTCTTCTTGATATTCGCTAATCAGTTTAGATAGAGGATAACGTGGCTTACCATCAATGATTGATTCAACTTCAAAGGCTACGGGTGCGGTTAACCAGTCAGGTGTTGGGTTTGATAGATATGTATTGAGCCGTTGATAGTGCTGCAAAGAGGCTTGGTCAACCATTAGAGCCAGTTGCTGGTAGTCTTGTTCGGCTAAATTAGAGGTGACATCCAATTGTTGCTCTTGGATTTCATCTAGTAACGTGGCAGCTATTATCTGGTTTTTGGCATTGTCCCGATACTCTTTTTTAATAATACGCTTGTGATGAAACTCAATAAGCCCCGTTGCGACGTGCTGTAAATCATTGAGTTCATCAATGCCCTTATCAAGGTTGCCATGAAAATCATCCATTTCACGCTGCCACCATCTGTTGACTAATAACTTGAGTTGCTGCTGAAAAAAGGCAATGTGTTCCTTGGTCATCTTGGGGCTTCCTGAATATTGGACTTGCCAGTGATTATATTGACTATTGAGGATTAAGGCTAATGATCGGGCTGCATGCAATTGCTTTGTTTTGAGGCTCAGCCGGATGTCATGGCGAGCGTTTGTGGTCGGGATGGTTTTACGAAACCACCACGTATTAGCACGTTGGTAAAGGTAGTGGGGGAGTTTTAATGTCGTCATGCGGTACATTCCTGCGGCACAATTTCGACATGATAGAAAGAAAAACGACCTGAAACTTGTTAAGAATCAGGTCGTTAGATAGTGGCTGGCGGAGTCTGAATTCGTCGCTTAACTAAATGATTTTATAGTGCTAATGTTCAATTCAACTTTTCAAAAGTGCCTAATAAGGTGCCTAAAAATGAATTAGTTTATTTCTTGAGTCTATGATTACTTAAATTCACGTAAAAAACTATATTTTTTTCGGTTAGCTTTAAATAAGGTATAATTTTTCATATTGGAAATATTCATAGTGGCTGTAATACTATTAATTTTCTAATAACCTTCAAGGTTTATTCATTATTGGCTCTTGTATAAAACATAATGGATGTTGTTCAGGATATGAATAATGTTGTTTAAAACCTAGAATAACATCCTTGGTTCTTACGGTATTGAATATTATTGGCCATAATTTAAATTAACCAGAAACTTTAACTTATTGATAATTAGTGTGAAATGTGGGTTTTGCTGAAGGTGAATTATAATTAGTCTATTAGAAATTAAACTAAAAAAGGCCCACATGCCTAATGCGGGCCATAATATTTTTCGGTTAACATAAGTTTTAATATCCATCTTCATTAATTGAGACGTATTCATATAGATATTAATAGTACCTTCGATAAATTCATTGGTGTAATTTTAACTAATCTGTTGTTTTTTTAAAAGAAAATCAGAAAGTTCTGGTGATAAATTTTGGCTGCCCATTTTAGGTGATGGCGTTTGCTGGTTACGATTTGGCTGGGGAACGTACTTTGCTAGAGTGAGTGCCGTTGAAATGGTTACTGCGAGATTATCAATCAGTGGAACACTTACTCGCTCATGAAGGATTGCGGGGAAACCTGCGAGTGCAGCTCCCCCCAAAATGACACAGGATGCCCCATCTTTTTGTGCACAGGTATCGCTGAGTTTCACTATCATTTCATAAGCTTTATCTGGATTGTTAACGATTTCTGCACCTGTCATTGAAACAGTTCTCACGGAAGCTAACCGGTTTGCTAGGCCAAAATTTTCAACTTGTTTTTCCAAAATAGGCTTCCATTTTTCGCCTCCCGAGAGAATTGAAAATTTACGTCCAAATAGCAGGGCAGTGGACAGAGATGCTTCGAGTAAGCCGATGACTGGAAAAGGCACCATCTCTTGTAAAATAGAGGCTTCGCCGCAGCCGAAACCTGCAATAATCGCGGCATCAAATTGTGCGTCTTTTTTAAGTTGTTTAGCCATCATATCAATGAGTGAATGCATTGCGATACCGATAGCAACCTCGCTGCCGATATAGTCAGGCCCAAAACTGGATGTTAGCCCAACAACCTCGACATTATCTCCTGCAGCTTTACGTGTTTCAGAGACGATGAGCTGAGTAAATTTCTCAGAAGTATTTGGATTAATGACTAATAAACGTATTTTTTTCATTAAATTATTGGCCGTTGAGTCGGTAGATGCGATAGTTTTTTGGGTAACCGCTATAGTCGCTAAAGCCGATGCTCCGAGTATAAAATTTCTACGGCTGCTATTCATATTCATTTGAACTGTCCTTAGTTGAAATAACATAAATGTGATTATTGAACGGTATCTAATAAACGAAATAGGACAATCTTGTATTCTTGCTGTAAGGCAATTTTAAATTCTAGATCTCTGGTATTATTGATTCTGGTTTTAAGAGAAGAGAAAATTTGTTGTTTAGTGGCTTTTTTAACGGCCAATAAAAAAGGGAAACCAAATTTTTCATTATATTCTTTATTTAATTTAGCTAGTTCTTTGGCCTCTTCCTCTGTGCATTCATTGAGCCCAGCACCTGATTGTTCCCCTTGTGATAAGGCTGCGATGTTATTATTGCGCAAATTTTTGCACGCTAATTGAGGATGAGATTTAATGAGCTCTAATTGTTTCTCTGCTCCCGATTTTTCAACCACATTAACAAGATCAATATACATATTAACAAACCCAGTAAAAGGGCGTTTAGAGGCACTCTCGACAATAGGCCACGTTGTATCTTCAAAAATATTCGAGAATGTTTTTTCGTAATCATTAACACTCATTTTATTTACTTCATCAATATTATAAACTTGACTGGCAGTTACATAGTGTGCAGAAAGTAACAAAGGCAAAGAAATTAAAGCGCATTTAATTAATTTCATATCTATTCCTTTATATAATGGTAAAGTTGATTTTAATTTTAAAGAAATCAAAGGCATTATTTATTAATGCCTTTGATTGCGAGTGAGACTATTCTGTTTTCTTACAATTCAAATAATTTAGAATATAGATAATGAATTGCAAAATAGTTATTTGAAATTATAGTTCAATATCACGGTTACAATCTTTAGAATAAATATAGCTAAATTCTTCGTCGCCAACAGCATAACCTGCTTGCAGTGCATATGATGCCATAAAAATATAATCGCCTTTCTTGACAGGAACCCAATCATTATCGAGGTTATACATACCTTTACCCGATAATATTAACGCACCATGTTCTTGATAATGGGTTTCGATATAACCGTGGCTAGCACCTGGTTGGAAGGTTAGAATATGGATATTCATATCAAAACCAAGGTCTTTAGGTAATAAGTCTTGTAAATGGACGTTGTGCATTCCTTCATAATCAATTTTAGGAAGCTCATTGACGTTACCACAAACCACGTGTGCTTTATGGCCCTCTGTTGGTTCATAAACGCGTTTGTATAAAAATATTTGTGAAGGGTTACCCTTGTTATTATTTTTAAAGCGCATGGTGACACCCGCTGGGCAATACAGGTAACCACCTTGGGTTAATTTATGTTCATCTTTATCAGAATAAGCAATTAGTTCGCCTTCAATGACATAAATAATACATTCAATTTTACCGCCACCAAAACCCGCTAAGTTACCACCTTCATTGAATAAGGTTCCGACGTAGTCAACAAAGCTAGCTCCTAATTTTGGGGTGGATAAAATTGTCATATTACAGTCAGTAAAACCGGGAATGATATTACAAACAACCCCGTTAGGTGGAATGATGGCATAATTATCTTTTTTGATAATTGCACGTGACGCCAAAATATCATTTGGGTAGCCAATTTGATTATCTAAATAACCCATTTTAACCTCTCCTAAGTAATTTCATTATTTGTTGTTTTGGCTATATGTTGCAGAACATCTATTCCAGATAGGCCAATTTATATAAAACTTCCGTCAGTAATTTCACTCCTTCAGCGAGATCGCTTAATGTAGTGGCTTCCGCAGGATTATGGCTGATCCCTTTAATGCTGGGAACGAACATCATGACGGTTGGAACAATAGGGGCAAATATTTGTGAGTCATGGCCAGCACCACTGTGCATGACTTTATAGCTATATTGATTTTCATCACAAATTTTTTTTACGAAAGTAACTAGCTGCTCATCCATTGGAATTGGTGCTTCGTCCATCCAGAGGTCGATTTTTACCTCAATACCCATTTCAGCGCAAATTCGTTGAATATCGTTCTCTATCATAGCGGTGAATTCAACTAGCGTTGCTTTATCGGTATGGCGACAATCAATCGTAAAATCAGTTTGGCCTGGGACCACATTCACCGTATTTGGGTGGGGAACTACTCGACCAAACGTGAGTACTAATGGGTCACCATACTGTTTGGCTTTTTCAGTGGATTCATAGCAAATACGGCTGAAGGCACAGATAGTATCTTTACGATACCCCATTGGCGTTGTGCCTGCGTGATTGGCTTCACCTTTTAAGGTTATATTGTAACGACGTTGACCAACAATGCTATTCACAACGCCAATTGTAATATGTTCACGTTCAAGAACGTTACCTTGTTCAATATGTAATTCAACAAAGGTTTTAATATCACTGCGAGGTTTTTGGTTGGCGGGGCGAAATTTAAAACCAGCTTGCGACATTGCGTCGACAAAATTGACCCCTTCAGCATCTGAAATATGTTTAACGTCTTCCTTTTTGGCGATACCGACAATATTTTTGCTACCCCAGTACACGTAAGGGAAGCGGCTACCTTCTTCTTCCGCTAAGGAAACAACCTCTAATGTTCTGAGTGGCTGGCCATATGTTTTTTGCAGATAATCTAAAGCTATAAAGGCGGCTTCAATTCCGAATTGCCCGTCTAGATTTCCACCATTAATAACGGTATCGATATGTGATCCTGATAAAATCACTTGATCTGGATATTTACGGCCCTTGAGTTGACCAAACAGATTGCCAATATCATCGTAATAGGCATATAGACCTGAACTTTCGAATGCATTTTTTAACGCTCTTTGTGCACTAACCCATTCTTGAGTATAAAGCAGGCGCGTCATGCCATTATTTTCTACCGCGCCGTGTTGAGACAGCCAATTTGAAGTTTCTTTAACTTCTTTTGTAAAGTCCTTCATATTCATACCACCTAGTGATTTTTATACTGTGTGCTGTAGCAACAAAACAGTTTGTGTTGTCACTAAAGCGCGATATTTGTTTTCATAGGCAAAAGAAAATAATTAATGGTTCTACTGTATCTTTGTTATATTTGGCAAGGAACCCCTAATCTCTTATTTATCGAGTGATTAGGGGTAGAACGATGCAATAAATATTGGCAGGAGATCCGATTAATCATCGTATTTCCGTATTTATTTAGCTGGCAAATGGTGATTTATTGTCATAGGATTTTTGGTAAATATCATCAGAAACCAAATAATCATAAATTTCATCGACAATATCGATACCATTTACTTCACTTTGTTTTTCTCTTGCTAAGCTATTTTGTCCTGGGAATTGAACCTTATCGAAGCCTGGAGCAGGCTTAACGGCATTGAGTTCATTCATGACTTGAGTGATGTGTTTGCGGAACATCACAGGGTCAGTAAAATAAGCAGGGTTGATAACAATATGTAATTGGCCCAGCTCTCTTCCTTGCGTTAAATCGTGGTACATGGAACTGACGTGTTTACCAAAAGGCAGTCCAAGTAATACACCGGAGAGAATATCGACCATCATCATCAAGCCATAACCTTTAGGCCCTGCAATTGGGAGTAATGCCGTTACTGCAAATGGATCTGTTGTTGGGTTACCGTCTTTATCTACAGCCCAAGTATCTGGAATTTTTGCATTTTTTGAACGAGCATCTAACACTTTGCCCCAGGCTTGTACGGTAGTCGCCATATCAAAAGTGATATTATCTGTTTCACCCGGCGCTGAGAATGCGATAGGGTTAGTACCATAGTAGGTTTCAGCACCACCATAAGGAACCACCATCGGGTCTGACTGACAAACTGAAATACCTATCATGCCAGCACTAGAAGCCTGTTGAACAAAATAAGATAATGAGCCGCTGTGACCTATACGGCGCACTCCTACCACTGCAATCCCATTTTCTTCTGCCATTTTAATGGCTTCGTCCATACTCAGTTTTGCAGCAACGTGGCCTGCGCCGTTATCACCGTCAAAGACAGCACTACAAGGACCTGTTTTATCAAAAGTAAAATTAGGTGAGTTATTTGTGCCACCTTTCGAAATGCGCTCTGCATAATATTCGACACGCACTGCACCGTGGGAGTGAATACCCTTTGCATCGGCATGGACAAGAACATCAGAAACGATATCAGCATGATCTTTAGATAATCCTGCTGCATGGATTTTATTAGCGATGAGCTGATGGAGTTTTTCTTTAGAAACTTTCATACATAAATAACCCTTTAGTGTTTTCGAAGTTTAATAAAACTCTTTGCTGATACCAATGTAACAACTAAATTATCTATAAATGTGATCTAGATTATTTTTATTTGATTTTATAAAAAATTATGCAAATAGCCCCTTAATTATTAGAACGAATCTAATAGTTTTAAATTTGGTGTTTTTTCTTTTAATGTCCAGTGTATTTTAAAGGAATTTCTAACAATATATAAAGTGTGAGCATTCTCAACTTATTTGTAAGGTTTATTTGTAATTTTATTTTTCAATAAATGCCTATTTACTTTTTCATCTCATATATTGAGTAAATAAAACTTCAATTAATAAAAGTTGTTTAAAGGATGTCACTATGATCCATGCTTTCATAAAAAAAGGGAGCTTCCAAGATTCAGTGAGCTTAATGCTGATATCTCGAAAACTAAGTGAATCTCCAAATGTTTCAGAAATCTCCGTCATGATGGGAACACCAGCAAATAAGTCGTTACTTGATGCGACCGGATTTTGGCATTCATCCTTTGATGAAGCAACACCGAATGATATCTGTGTTGCGATTAAAACTGAATCTGCAGATACCGTTATTGTTGATGAAATTGCACAAGCGCTGGATGAATCACTCAAAGCATTGGCTCAAGGACAGCAGCAAACGGGGAAAAAACTCCAGCGTGTTCGTAGTTGGCGAATGGCCAAGAATAAGCTTCCAAATGCCAATGTTGTATTAGTTTCTATTGCAGGGGAGTTTGCCGCAGAGCTGGCTGACCAAGCATTAGATGATGGCTGTAACGTCATGATGTTCTCCGATAATGTGTCGCAAGCGGATGAGCGTAGATTAAAACTGAAAGCAAGCGAACGTGGTCTGATAGTGATGGGACCAGACTGCGGTACGGCTTACTTAGCCGGGGCACCATTAGCGTTTTCTAACGTAGCACCACAAGGAAACATCGGCATTATTGGGGCATCGGGAACTGGTATTCAAGAGCTGATATCTCAAATTACGCTTGCGGGACAAGGTATCACCAATGCGATTGGATTAGGTGGTCGTGATTTAACGGCGGAAATTGGTGGAGTCAGTGCCATGACCGCCATTGAATTACTCGCATCTGATCCGCAGAGTGATGTTATCGCCTTTGTTTCTAAGCCTCCAGCCAAAGAAATCCGTAGCAAAGTGATTGATAAGCTTAAGGCTCAAGGAAAACCAGTTGTCGCATTATTCCTCGGGACAAAACCCGAAATCAAACAGGATGGAAATTTATACTTTACTGAAACATTGGATGAAACTGCACGTGTTGCGGCCATGCTTGGCCGTGTTGAAAAAGCAGCAGCATTTCAACCGCAAGCAAAGGGCAAGAAAATTTCAGGCCTATATGCTGGGGGGACACTCGCGGCTGAGTGCGCAATGTTATTGGCAGAAAAATTAGGACTGCAAACAGACGCAGCTCACGATCAGGGAATGATGCTTAATCAAGACGGCCACAGAATTATTGATTTAGGTGATGACTTTTATACACAAGGCAAGCCTCACCCAATGATTGACCCTTCTACTCGCAACCAGCAAATTGCTGCGTTTGCTCAGAAAAATGATGTTGGGGTGTTATTGCTGGATGTGGTTATTGGTTACGGTGCTCAAATAGATTCCGCGCAAACACTAGCCAAAGAAATCAAAGCATTAAGAGAAAGTCGTCCAAGTAGCTCACCGATTGCGGTTATCGCTACCGTGACGGGGACTGAGCAAGATCCTCAAGTGCGCTCCGAACAAATCGCTTATCTAGAAGAGGCCGGTATTGCGGTGATGAATTCACTGCCTGAAGCGGTGACGCTGGCATGCAATATTATCTCTCCACCTGTGATTGTATTCCCCCAAAAAGAACAAGATATCCTGCAAAGCGTTTCGGTCATTAACGCGGGCGTACGCAGCTTTGCGGATGACTTACAAGCCAATGATATTCCAGTTGTTCACTACCAGTGGGCTCCAGTCGCTGGTGGGAATAAAAAATTAGCTAATATTCTGAAAAAATTGAAATAAGGGTTTGGATATGTACTCAACGATTGAAGAAGCAAATACCGCAGTAATTGAACGTATTCGTGCCGCTCGTCCTTTTTGGCAAAGTGTTGAACCTGCAAAAGATCTCATCCCAACTTTGCAACAAGGCAAAAAATTACTGCATGCGGGCCCACCTGTAACTTGGGAAGAAATGAGTGGTCCAGTGCGTGGTGCTTGTATCGGTGCGTGTTTATTCGAGAAATGGGCCGATAATGAAGATCAAGCACTTAACCTATTGAATAATGGCGAGATTGAATTTATTCCTTGTCACAGTGTAAAAGCAGTGGGGCCAATGGGGGGAATTACTTCCGCCAACATGCCTATGTTAGTTGTCAAGAATATGACCCATGGCAACGTTGCATATTGCAACATGAATGAAGGAATCGGTAAAGTCATGCGTTTTGGGGCATATGGTGAAGATGTGCAAGTACGTCATCGCTGGATGCGTGATTCATTAGGTCCTGTTCTGAAAAAAACCTTACAAACGTTAGAAAATGGCATTGATTTAACGGCGGTGATGGCACAAGGCATTACCATGGGTGATGAATTCCACCAACGCAACATTGCCACTTCAGCATTGTTATTAAGACAACTGGCACCAATCATGAGTGCGCTGGATATCGATAAAACTGAACTTCAGCAAGTGATGCAATTTTTAAGTATCACAGACCAATTTTTCCTCAATCTTGCAATGGCTTACTGCAAATCGGCGATGGATGCTGGCGCTGAAATTCAGCATGGCACCATTGTGACCGTATTAACGCGTAATGGTAAAAACTTTGGTGTGAAAATCAGCGGTATGGGTGATCAGTGGTTTACTGCGCCAGTTAACACACCGGAAGGTCTCTTTTTCTCAGGTTACAGCCAAGCTGATGCCAACCCAGATATTGGTGACAGCGCAATCACTGAGGCGTTCGGTATCGGCGGTGCAGCGATGGTAGCAGCACCGGGTGTTACACGTTTTGTTGGTGCAAGTGGTGGTATGAGCGCCGCATTAGATGTGTCTGAGGAAATGACTGAAATTTACTTAGAACACAACATGATGCTGCAAATTCCGACTTGGGATTTCCAAGGCGCGTGTATTGGGCTGGATGCGCGTAGAGTCGTAGAAACGGGTATAACACCGCTCATCAATACAGGGATCGCACATAAAGAAGCAGGGATTGGTCAGATTGGTGCGGGTACGGTAAGAGCACCACTGGCTTGCTTTGAAAAAGCGATTGTTGCGCTAGCTGAAAAAATGGGTATCAGCGAATAAATCGATAATTTTCACTCTGAAGGAGTTTAAAAATGATCATGCAAGCACTGTCCGTTAGCGCTCACTTACCTAAAGAAACAGGAATATTGAATTGCGTTGGACGCTTTAATCATGCACTTAATTTTGTCACTCCTTCAGGTGAATTATTGACATTACATCGCTATGGTCGAGGATTAAGCCCAATGGGCTGGATGGTCTCTGATACTGATTTTCAAGCTATTTTTAATGATGAGAATGAGTTTGTTGAGTATAAAAACGATCGATTGGTCAGCCCTAACTGGCAACTCATTGCACCAAAAGAACACTTATCGCTCAAGTTGGTGCCACAAAAACTCCCTGATGGAACGTTTACAGCGCTATGGGATATCTTAAGGCAATCGAAAGCGAAAAGTGGTTTACACGGCAGTTTGAGTGAAGCGACAACCGGCCCATTATGTCGAGAGCTAAAAGAATTAAAAGCAAACTATCAACGATACCTTCAAGGTGAACGTATTGATTGGCAGTCGATAATTGGAAGAGGGCCGGGGTTAACACCAAGCTTTGATGATATCTTAATAGGTATGCTATTGGTCACCTTTCTTAATCCAGAGATTGACAGCGACAGCTTACCAAACTTTTTTCAAGATACTCCTTCTTTAGGGTCATTAACGACTCTGGTCAGTGTGAACTATTTACGTTTTGCTTCCCAGGGCATCTTTTCTACTCCACTACAAACATTAGCAACTGCGTTAGTGCAGCCGATGAAATTATCACAGGCGGTTCGCTTGCTGCTTCAGGTCGGCCATTTTTCTGGTGCGGATACGTTAATAGGCGTGTGGTTAGCGGGTATGGATGAAATGGGTTAACGTTCGCGAATAAACAAGGACAAACATGGAAACTATTGTTATCGCCTTAGGTGGCAATGCATTACTGCAGCGTGGAGAAGTGCTTTCCGCTGAAAATCAATACCAAGCTATCGCATCGATTGCGGGTACTTTGGGGCAACTTGCACAAAAATATCGTGTGGTGATTGTACATGGCAATGGGCCTCAAGTCGGGCTATTGGCCTTGCAAAATATAGCTTATACCGATGTTCCTGCTTATCCTTTGGATATTTTAGTGGCCGAAAGTCAGGGAATGATTGGATATATGCTGATGCAAGAACTGGGACGCAAGCACCCTAAACAGCCAGTAGCAACGCTGCTCACTCGTGTTGAAGTTGATAGCAATGACCCTGCTTATCAAAACCCCACTAAATACATTGGCCCTGTGTATGACAAGCAGGAAAAAGAAAGCTTAGAAGCTGAGCTAGGTTGGGCGATTAAACCCGATGGCAAATATTATCGTCGGGTTGTTCCATCTCCTCAACCTAAAGTCATTCTGGAAATTGATGCCATCAAATGCTTATTAGATCAAAAGCATATTGTCATCTGTAATGGTGGCGGTGGTGTTCCTGTTATTCAGCAGGATAATGGATTTTGTGGGAGTGAGGTGGTTATCGATAAAGATTTATCCTCCGCACTATTAGCAGAAGTGCTTGAGTCTGACCACCTAATTATTCTAACCGATGCGGATGCCGTCTATCGGAATTGGGGAACTCCTGAGCAAAGCGTGATTAGATGCGCAACGGTAGCAGAGGTTGCCCCTATGGCAATTGATGATGGTTCTATGGGACCGAAATTGATGGCGGTCAGCCGTTTTGTACAGCGTTCTGGTAAACCTGCTTATATTGGTGCGTTAAAGCAAATAGATGCTATCTTGAAAGGAGAGGCAGGCACTAGAATTATACCATAGTGATTAATTGCTTTGATAATCAAGGAAGTATTAATGAAAAACGTTTCATTTGGTCATGATGTTTTACCCGCAATTGGCATGGGTAGTTGGAATTTGGGGCAGCAGCGGAAAAGTGCAAAAGAAGAAATTGAAGCGATACAAGCAGGCCTTGATGTAGGCTTAAAATTAATTGATAGCGCTGAAATGTATGGCAATGGGGCTTCTGAACAGTTAATTGGTAAAGCAATTTCAGGACGACGCGATGAAACGTTTTTAGTATCAAAAGTTTATCCCTTCAATGCCGGAGGTAAAGCATTAGTTAATGCTTGTGAGGCATCTTTACGCCGGTTAAAAACGGATAGGCTTGATCTTTACTTGCTGCATTGGGCTGGCGATATTCCTCTCGAAGAGACTATTAATGGTTTCGAAAAACTGCAATCTGCTGGGAAAATTCGTTATTGGGGAATATCTAACTTTGATATCAATGAACTGCAAGATATGTACGATCACCTCGCGGGTGGACGTTATTGTGCGACAAATCAGGTGCTATATAACCTTGGTAGCCGCGGTATTGATTATTCATTACTTAACTGGTGTCGGCATAAAAAAATGCCATTAATGGCTTATTCACCACTCGGCAGCGGCAATCAATTACTTAGACATCCAACGTTGAAGATGATTGCGCAAAAATATCAGGTCGTGCCAGCAACGGTTGCATTAGCGTGGGTGATCCGTGGCGATGGGATCGTTGCTATTCCTGAGTCAGGTAGCAGGGCGCATATGTTGCAAAATGCGCACGCTTGCCAGTTAGTATTAGACAACGACGATATTGCTTTATTGGATGAAAGCTTTCCACCGCCAACACATAAGCAATATCTGGATATTTTGTAATTCATTCAACGTTATTTTGTTGCTGGGTCAATTGGGCTCAGCAAGCTTTGGATGATGGGATCGCGCAGTTTGAACAGTTTCACGACCGTTTTTAATACTTCCCCTTGCTGATTGCTATTCCAAGCTAAGGATAAGGGGGACGGTCTTCTAGGCCTTTTTATTGATTTCTCAATCAGTTGTTGGTTTTGAATATAGGGTTTGCAAATAGAGGCAGGTAAAAAGCCGATCCCCGTTCCTTTTAGGTGACAGAGTACTTTGGTTTTCATATCAGGCACTTTGATTTCTCGTTGGCCTGATAATAGCCATGCAGTGCGTTTGGATAAAACTTGCGAGGTATCTTCCACATTGATAGTCGGGTAACAACGCAGTTGTTCATCGCTAAGAATACCATCAATAGAGGCAAGTGGGTGTTGATTGGCAACTGCAAAGACCCAATCGATTTTGCCTAAAAACAAGGTATTCATGTCGCTGTCCAATGATTCAGAACCTGGGACACCGATTGCAATATCACATTTGTTACTGAGTAGGGCATCCCATACCCCCATATACACTTGCCGAGTGATATTAAGGCGGGTGAAAGGAAAGCGCTCGGTTAGGTGTTGGAGTAGGTCAGCGACGGCATTTGGCTCATAGAGTAAGTTATTAATTGCAATCGTAATTTCTTGCTCGACACCTTCATTAATCAGCCGTAACTGATTTGGCATATTACTTAACCAGTTATGCCATTCGCGGCAATGTTCAAGGAGATATTCCCCCGCAGATGTTAGGTTAACGGTTCGTGTCGTTCGAGTGAAAAGCTGGACGCCAACATATTCTTCTAAGATTTTGATCCGGTAACTGATAGTTGCAGTACTTTTGTAGAGTTGTTTTGCGGCTTGAGAAAAGCTCTGACACTGCGCAACAGTGATAAAGGTTGTCATCGTTTCTTGATCTAACATGTTTGTATCTCCCTAAAGTCAAAGGAAAAACCAATTTATAATATTTTTTAGATCTGCATTTTGTTTCACGTCATCCATTAAGTAGGCTTCATCATAATTGAAAGTGATAAGTATAAATTCTGGAGAATTGTTAGTAATTATTATCTTACTGAATATTAAGGAATTATATATAAAATAAAATGAAAAACTGTGACCTGTGATTTTTTATGGAAAAATTTTCCAAAAAATGATGTTAAATGTAATACAACCTGATAAACTGATTTTGTCATGTAGGTGGTTGTACAAAATAGTGGCTTAAAATTTTTAGTGTGTTAGGAGAAAATAATGGAACTTGTTCTATCTGATCTGACACCGGAAGCGTTTGCCCCCTATGGAGACGTCATCCAAGTTGAAGGATCTGAATTTTTTCATATCAATGATGGTACGACAGAACGTTATCATGCTTTAGGTAAGGCAGAGATTACAGATGCAAGTCCCGTTCTGATGAGTATTAGCCGTTCAGAACCTATTGATATGCCAATGAATGTTAAGCTTTTAGAAAAGCATCCGCTTTCCAGCCAAGCTTTTATCCCAATGAATGGTGAGCGTTTCATTGTGGTGGTTGCTGAGCCAGGGGATGATATCCCAGTTGATACCTTACGAGCATTTATCACCAATGGTAAGCAGGGTGTAAACTATCACCGTGATGTTTGGCATCATCCGATTTATGCATTTCAATCACAAACGGATTTTTTAACGGTAGATAGAGGCGGTGCTGACAATTGTGTCGTTAAGGATCTCCCTGAGCCTTGTCAAATAGTTTTTCCTTAACTACTCTATTGGGCAATAAGGGCTAGGTAATATAATTCCTTTCTGCCGATAGCAAACATAAAAGGTAAAAATAAATGACTGAACCACGCACAAAAGGAAGACCACAGACAGATAAAAGTTCGCCAAAAGGTGCGCAAGCACTTGAGCGCGGGTTAGATATTCTTCAATTTCTGGCTAACTCAGGTGGTAGCTCATCAGTCTCTGTTTTATCTGAGCAGTTAGGTTTGCCTTTATCAACGACATTTCGCTTGCTGAAAGTCCTTGAGCAATCAGAGTTTATTTTTCAAGACTCACAGCTTGGCTGGTGGCATATCGGTCTGCAATCATTCACAGTTGGGGCCACATATATGAATGATAGGGACGTCGTATCAGTTGCTGGGCCATTTATGCGCAGGCTAATGTTGCTATCAGGGGAAACGGCAAACTTGGCTATTCGTAATAATTTAGATGCTGTTTTAATTCGCCAATGCGAATGTCATGCGTTAGTGAGAATGTGTGCACCGTTGGGGAGTCGTTTACCATTACATGCATCAGGGGCTGGGAAGGCATTATTGTTCCCACTTGATGAAGAGGAAATGTTAGAGCTTGTCACACGCTCTGGTTTACAAGAATTCACCCCTAAAACTATCACCAGCATTAATGTGTTGAGAAAGGCGTTAGGGCATTATCAAGAACTGGGTTATGTCATTGATAATGAAGAACATGCTCTGGGTCTTAATTGTTTAGCGGCACCTATATTTGATCGTAATAATTCAGTGATAGCAGCAATATCTATTTCGGGCCCTAGTGCAAGGGTAACTGAAGAACGTTTTACTGAGCTAGGGGAACTGGTTCGTGACGTTGCTGCGGATATCAGCGCGGCATTAGGTGAGCGCCAATCATAAAGACCAGAGATCAGCGGGTGTTAATCATCCGCTAAAAAGAGGCTATTTAACAGGTGGTTAGCAGGTGATCAATGAGCTGACCAACCAACGAGTACAGAATACATAGATAATCCGTTTTTAAAACGGTTTTTTTAGACAAAAAATAAAGTTGGAAAAATTTTCCAAATAGGAGTTGTTATGGCTAAGATGCGCGCAGTTGATGCTGCAATGTATGTACTGGAAAAAGAAGGGATCACAACCGCATTCGGTGTTCCTGGAGCCGCAATAAACCCATTCTATAGTGCGATGCGTAAGCATGGTGGGATCAAACACTATCTTGCTCGTCACGTAGAAGGTGCTTCTCATATGGCTGAGGGATACACGAGAGCAAATCCGGGTAACATTGGAATGTGTCTTGGTACATCAGGTCCTGCGGGAACGGATATGATCACAGCATTATATTCCGCCTCTGCTGATTCAATTCCTATTTTGTGCATTACAGGCCAAGCACCAAGAGCTAAATTGCATAAAGAAGATTTCCAAGCAGTCGATATCGAGTCTATCGCAAAACCGGTCACCAAAATGGCTACAACGGTGTTAGAGCCCGCATTGGTTCCTCGAGTATTGCAGCAAGCTTTTCATTTAATGCGTTCTGGTCGTCCTGGACCCGTATTAATTGACCTACCTTTTGATGTGCAAGTCGCTGAAATTGAGTTTGACCCAGAGACTTATGAACCATTACCTGCTTACAAGCCAGCGGCAACAGTTGCTCAGGTTGATAAAACACTGGATATGTTATTCGCGTCGAAAAAGCCACTGATTATCTCCGGTGGTGGCGTTATTAACGCGGACGCGGCAGACAAGCTGCAAGAGTTAGCTGAAATCTGTAACGTGCCAGTCATTCCAACTTTAATGGGTTGGGGAACTATCCCTGATGACCACAAATTAATGGCAGGTATGGTGGGCTTACAAACGGCTCACCGTTATGGAAATGCCACTTTATTAGAATCTGATTTCTTATTAGGCGTCGGTAACCGCTGGGCGAACCGACACACTGGTTCTGTAGAAAAATATGTTGGTGACCGTAAAACAGTACATATTGATATCGAGCCTACACAAATTGGCCGTATTTTCTGCCCTGATTTAGGGATTGTCTCCGATGCTAAAGCGGCGTTAGCGCTCTTGGTTGAGCGAGCAAAAGCACGTAAACAAGCGGGTGCTTTACCTGATTACAGCAAATGGGTAGATGAGTGCCAAGCGCGTAAACGTACTCTGTTACGTAAAACGCATTTTGACAATGTACCTGTGAAGCCACAGCGTGTTTATGAGGAAATGAACAAAACATTTGGCCGCGATGTTTGCTATGTCACAACCATTGGTTTATCGCAAATTGCAGCCGCTCAAATGTTGCATATCTTTAAACCGCGTCACTGGATCAACTGCGGTCAAGCGGGCCCATTAGGTTGGACTTTACCTGCTGCATTAGGGGTATGTGCCGCTGATCCTAAACGTAAGGTCGTTGCCGTATCAGGGGATTATGACTTCCAATTTATGATTGAAGAATTGGCGGTCGGGGCTCAGTTCAAATTGCCATATATCCATGTATTAGTGAACAACGCTTACTTAGGTCTGATCCGTCAATCACAACGTGGCTTTGATATGGATTATTGCGTCCAGCTTTCCTTTGAAAATATCAATAATGATGCCATTGGTGAATACGGTGTTGATCACGTCAAAGTGGTTGAAGGCTTAGGTTGTAAAGCTATTCGTGTCTTTAAACCAGAAGATATTGCGCCAGCATTCAAACAAGCTGAAAAACTCATGAAAGAATTCAGTGTGCCTGTTGTTGTGGAAATCATTCTAGAGCGCGTCACAAATATCTCCATGGGAACCGAGTTGGATAATGTGACTGAATTCGAAGAGATAGCAACTTCTGAAGCCGATGCGCCAACCGCGACCGCATTTTATCAATATAAATAAGGATGCGAGAAAATGACCAAGTTTGCAGCTAACTTATCCATGTTATTTACTGAAGCAGAGTTTATGCAGCGCTTTAAATTGGCGGCTAAAAATGGCTTCAAAGCCGTAGAATATATGTTTCCTTATGATTTTCCAGCACAGTCTATCAAGCAAGAGTTAGATGAAAATAAACTGACTCAAGTTCTTTTTAACCTTCCAGCGGGTGATTGGAATGGTGGCGAAAGAGGCATTGCTTGTTTGCCTGAAAGGCAAAAAGAGTTTCAAGAAGGCGTCAAAAAAGCAATTGAATATGCAAACGTCTTGAATTGTAAACAAATTAACTGCTTAGTGGGGCGTAAAGACTCATCTCTTAGTGAAGAAAAAACGATGGAAACCCTCGTAGCAAATCTTCGTTATGCGGCTGAGCAGTTAGAAAAAGAGAATATACGTTTACTGGTAGAAGCTGTGAATACATACGATATTCCAGGTTTCTATTTGAATAAATCAGCTCAGGTCGAAGATGTAATTAAGCGTGTCGGTCATGCCAATATTTACTTCCAATATGACATTTACCATATGCAGCGAATGGAAGGTGAGCTAACTGAGACAATGAAACGTTTATTAAAGCATATTTGCCACATTCAACTCGCAGATAACCCTGGCCGTCATGAGCCAGGAACGGGTGAGATTAATTATACCTATTTATTTAAACAGCTAGAACAGATGGGCTTCACAGGCTGGATCGGTTGCGAATATAAGCCTGCGACAACAACAGAAGCGGGTTTAGGCTGGATGAAACCGTATTTATAATTAGGAGAGTATCATGAAATTAGGCTTTATCGGTTTAGGAATTATGGGTGGCCCAATGGCTGCTAACTTATTAAAGGGTGGTCATGAGCTAGCTGTAAATACTCGTGGGCAAATTCCGGCTTATCTTACAGATGAAGGGGCAAAGACATTTTCATCAGCTAAAGAAGTGACTGAAAACGCTGATGTTATCTTTGTTATGGTGCCAGATACCCCTCACGTTGGGGAGGTACTATTTGGTGAGAACGGCTGTGCATCTACAGCGTTGAAAGGCAAAATCATTGTGGATATGAGCTCCATATCCCCGATTGAAACCAAAGAATACGCTAGAAAAGTCAATGAATTAGGTGGCCAGTATTTAGATGCACCGGTTTCCGGTGGTGAAGTTGGCGCTAAGCAAGGCACATTAAGCATTATGGTGGGTGGTGAAGACTCGACTTTTGCTAAGGTAAAACCGCTATTTGAATTAATGGGTAAAAATATCAGTTTGGTGGGCGGAAATGGGGATGGGCAAACCTGTAAGGTTGCCAACCAAATTATCGTTGCATTAACCATTGAAGCTGTTTCTGAAGCATTAGTTTTTGCGTCAAAAGCAGGGGCCAATCCTGCACGCGTTCGTGAAGCATTAATGGGCGGATTTGCATCCTCGCGTATCCTTGAAGTTCATGGCGAGCGCATGGTAAAACGCATATTTGACCCAGGATTTAGGATCTCTTTACATCAAAAAGACTTAAATCTTGCTTTACAGGGTGCGAAGGCATTATCGATGAGCTTACCGAATACCGCGACCTGTCAGGAACTCTTCAATTTATGTGCCGCACATGGCGGTCAAGATAATGACCATTCAGCCTTAATCAAGGCAATTGAAATTATGGCTAACCATAAATTAGGAGACTAATACTTAGTCTAATTGTTTGAATGTAATGATCCTCATGTTTTAAGTGTAAATGTAAGTAGTAAGCAGTTTAACTAGTCGTTTATTTGCCCCATGTATCTGGGGCTTTTTTTTTGCATAGCATTAAGTGAATAAAAAAGAGGTAATATAATTAATGCATATTACCTCTATAAAATCTTACTTATTTATCTTTTCTATTTTATAGCATCCCACTTAAATATATTTTCAAGAATAATAGAAATAATAATTCCCATTAATAACCCATTTGTGATGATAGGCCTTACTATCAATGGAATATCTTGCATGTAAGTTGGAGGAACACTCATCAAAAATATGCCAATAAAAATAGGCAAAGCAAGCCGATAAATATTGCGCGGGTTTAAATCTAAAATACGAATAAATAACAAAGAAGACCAAAGCAGAGGTAAGTAAGTGACCATCATCACGGTACTACTGATCACTAAAGGAAAGGTAGAAAAGAACCCTGACAAAACGGGAACGAAACTAATAACAAAGAATAACAAACTACCAATAATAAAGGGCTTTTTACTAAAATCGTTGGTTTGAGTAATGAGCCCTATTGAAGAAACAAATGGCGCGAAAGGCACAATTCCTAGTGGTGAACAGGCAAAAGTGAGCGCACCAGAACTAATAAAACTACGACGATACATGGCTGGCGTTGCTGGCGAATCTGGATGAAATAAATCTGTTCCCTTAATCGCGCCAAACGTATTGGACGTATTTAGTAGTGAGGCAATAACACAGGTTGTGACAATACCATAATTGATAGTTTCAATTTTTCCGAGAGGGAATAGCTGCCAGCCAATGCCACTCACGCCTGTTGAGCCACTTCGAAAGATAACTGAAAATAATAACCAACCCAATATTGAGCCAATCAGTACAGCATATTTATTAATATGACGAGGGAGTAAGACAATAATTCCAATGATCAATACCATGATAAATAAAGCTAACAAGAATGTATTGAAATTAATATGGACAATATCTGTTGTGGCACTAAAAGGTAAGCCCAACATACCTTTTAAAAAAATAGTAATTAAGTTAGCGCCGAGTAACAGCATGAATACTGCCATCACACCAGGCGAAAATAGCAGAGCCAAATACTTTCCTGCTCCACTCAAACCGATAATGACAGTGATGATCCCTGCAATGGCAATTCCCACTGCAAAACTACCACCAATAACCTCTAATGGTGTTCCTTGAGCAGACTCTGCAAATGCAACAGATAAAATCGTTCCCCACCACAGCCCCGCAGGACCTTCCATGATAGAGCGCTTGTGTCCGAAAATAGCTTGAATTAAGCAAGCCAGTGATGTGGCTAAAAAAGCATACTGGGTAATTGTGTAAGTGGCGGCATTGCTCAGATGAAATGCAGATTGTAATGTAGGAGGTATAACGACTGTATTACAGAAAATAAAAAAGAACCATTGCAAGCCTGATAACATATTATCTTTGTTCAAACTAAACATAAATTACATCCTGTTATAAATAACAATACAGCACACCCAGTAAAGAGTGTGCTGTATTATTTACATCATATTACTGTTGGTGTTTTAAAATAAATTGCCCGATAGGCGTTTCACGAACACCAGTATTAATATCGTAGATAGTTTCTCCGCGTAAAATAGTGCGTGCAACTTGTGCACCTATTTTGCGCCCTACATAAGGGCTGACTTTATGGCGATACTCTAAATCTTGAGCTTTTAATTCATAAGGTGAGTTTGGCTTGATGAACACGAAATCTGCATCTTTACCAACGGTAATGGAGCCTTTATGCTTAAGGCCGAAGATCTTAGCTGCATTAGTTGCCATTAATTTGGCAAATAATGGGAGTTCCATTCCACGTTTTTGCACTGCTTCATCAAACATCAAGTCAACACAGCTTTGCATCCCTGCAATTCCACCCCAAGCTTTGAATACATGACCCGCTTTCATATCTGGTGGGCATGGTGAGTGGTCAGAACCTAAACAGTCGATTTCACCATTAAACAGTTTTTCCCACATGCCTTCTTGGTTCGCTTCATCACGAATCGGTGGTGAGCATTTTGCTAAATTACCAATTTTTTCAAACTGATTAGTTGTTAAGGCAAAATAGTGAGGGCAAGATTCTGAGGTAACATCCTGTCCTTCATTACGTGCCTTAGTCACTTCAGCAACGCCTTCAGGGCTACTGATATGGCAAATATGTATTGGGCAATTAGCCACTTTTGCCAGATATAGCACGCGGCGAATTGCCTCAATTTCAGTATATACAGGGCGCGAGGCTACATAGTCGTGAGCAGTTATGCGTCCTTGAGCTTCAGCTTCTCGACCTAATTCATCACAGATTGATGCATTTTCACAGTGAACTAATACACGAGAGTCGTTAAATTTACTGATAATTTCTGCACCACGTAAAAACTGAAAGTCATCAACATCACGGAAGTCATTATCAATAGTTTTGTCACCACAGGTGGCAACAAAGCATTTGAAGCCAACAACACCCACTTCATCTAGCTCGTGCAGTCTCTCGAGATTATAAGAGACTAAACCGCCAAATTGGGCTGCATCTACTGACAGTTTACCTGCGGCAGCGTCGAATTTTATTTGAATACTTTCACGGTCAACGGTTGCAGGTAGCTGATTTAATGGCATTTCGATGATAGTTGTGATGCCACCTTTTGCTGCTGAACGCGTCCCTGTTTCATAGCCTTCCCAATGTGTTCTTCCTGGTTCCGAAATGTGGGCATGAGAGTCAACCATACCTGGTGAAACGACTAGGCCTTCGGCGTTTATTTCTTCTTTTGCACCAGATAAACCAGAGCCAATAGCGGCAATTTTGCCATTTTTTACCGCGACATCTGTTTTAATTGCTTCGTTTTCAAGAATGACAGTACCGTTTTTAATGATTAAATCGTATGACATAGGGTATTCCTTAGATAAGATTATAATTTCATTTATTAACATTACTGTTCAGCGTGTTTTCAATATATTAAAACGGGCTGAATAGGGTATTTAATTCAGATTACATTGGGTTTTTTATGCCGATATCTGAATCATTCGTAGCTTTTACTTTATTTTCAACCACCTTAGTGGTGTCTTTTTTGAATAAAGAGTAGAGAACAAAGGCCAATATGACGCCAGCAAACCAAGACACTCGTGATATAGGCTCTAATACAGGGATGAATTTTCCACCAAGGGAGAAAATAACTGCAATAACAGTGACAACGAAAGCGGTAATATTAAATCCGTGCTCATAGAATTTATAATCGCCTGCACGGGTATATAAGACATCTAAATTAATATTTGTACGCATTACGATGAAATAATGCGATAGCATGACACCAATAACTGGACCTAAAATACCGCCAATAATATCCAAGAAAGTATAAATACTGTCCTGATTCTCAATTAGTTTCCAAGGCATGATTAATACGCTGATAACGCTGGCAATAATAACGCCGTGACGATAAGTGAGTTTGGATGGGTACAGTGCAGCAATTTGGTATCCTGCAGGAATAATATTACCAGCAGCGTTGGTGGAAATTGTCGCCATCAGAATAACGACTACCGCAAAGAGTGAGGCATATAAACTATCCCATTTTTGAACAATATCAAGTACGTTCCATGTATCAACGCCGTAGTGAATACTGGCGCCGGCTAAAATACATACGCTACTAATGGCAAAGAGCAAGTAAGCCACTAACAGGCCAGCGGTTTGTCCAATGGCTTGTTGTTTAAAACTAGTCGAATATTGAGTGAAATCAGAAGCATTTACCGCAGGAGCTGCCCAGACAGCGACAACACTATTAATAACGATAAAGAAAAAGAATACTTTACTTGGCGTTTCACTAATACCATTTGGGATATAATCCAAAATAGGTTGAATGCCCACTAAAGAAACTGACCAAATTGCCATACCACCAAACAAAATATAAATACAGGGGTTAAGAATGGCAGTAAGTTTATTTAATACCTTGCCTCCACCTAGTCCTATGGCAACATTCATTGCCCAGAAAATGATGAAAACAATAAAGGCTGGAATGGTAACCCCCATATAGGTTTCACCATTGCCTATATTTAAAAATTCAGGCCAAATTTTCCCGATTAATATTAATAGCGCTAATGAACCAGTAAAGCATTGTAAGCCAAACCACATAATAGCAGCAATACAGCCTCTTAATACGCCAGGAAAGAGTGAGCCTTTAATTCCATAAGATGCCCGAAGTAGCATCGGGAATGGGATACCATATTTAGACCCCGCCGCACCATTCATTACCATAACGAAAGCGATGCATATTGCGCTTAGTGCGATGGCAAACATAATGTTCAAAGTAGAAAGGCCTAGAATAAAAAAACCGCCAACCATTAGATAATTTGGGACATTGTGTACGGAACCCATCCATAGCGTAAAGTAGTTAAATGTTTTCCATGTTCGTTGCTCCGGTGTTTTAGGTAATAAATCATTTGTATAACCACGTTCACGATAAATCTCTTTTTCTTCTGAATAGTTCATATATGAGTCCTTCCACGCATATAATTTAAATTTGAAAGCGAGAGATTTAACTAATCGAATTTTTAATAAAGTAATAAAGTTATTGTTTTAATTTTTTAAATAATATTATTTTTTATATATACATCAACTTAATAACTAATGGTTTATATATAGTTATTAGCGTCAGTTTAATTAATTATATTGACTACCCAGGAATTAATTCTTGAACTCAATATAGCCACCGTTAACTGATGGATGCAATATAAATTTAAAAAATTTTTCCAAAAAATAGATCTGGAGCGCTTTTTTTGACAAAATAACATAATAAACAATGCGTTATAAAATATTTAGTTTTTTATTATTTCTTTTTTTGTATTTTTTTTGAGATGTTTTGTTCAATTTAAGTTAATTTACTCTATTTCTTCTTGATTTTAATGAAGTTTGATTCATTTTAAGTTTGTTTTAATGCTTTATTATTTTTGATTTAAATGCAGCTTATTGATTTTTTTATGAAAAAATAATTGGAAAATTTTTCCAATTAAATCTTTATCAATTATTTTTTTTTGATACAATGACGAATAGAAGTTAATGGCTATACTCAGTGCTAAAACGTTTTTTAGAAAGTGGTGCTGAATATAATTCTCTCAATTTAATAAGCTAATCTATTTATCAGTAATATGCGCGCATTTGTAAAAATGAATGTGTATTTTGATAACCGATAATATTTTTCGAAATTAACAATATTATTTAACTGATTACTTAACCGCTCTATAGGTAGCCATATATGAAAATTATCATAGCCCCTGATTCTTTCAAGGAAAGCATGAGTGCAGAATGTGCCGCAAATGCCATAACTAAAGGATTTAAAAGTGTATTCCCTGATGCCCAATACCTTTGTTTACCGATTGCTGATGGTGGTGAAGGAACTGTTGATGCATTGATTGCAGCCGCAGGTGGTGAGCGAGTATCACTTGAGGTTAAAGGCCCATTAGGGGATATGGTAAGTGCTTACTATGGTTTATTACACAATGGCGAAACCGCTGTTATTGAAATGGCTCAGGCCAGCGGATTAATGCTAGTTAGTCCAGAGCAGCGTAATCCAATGCTGACGACGAGTTACGGAACAGGTCAGCTAATTCAAGATGCGCTTGAAAAAGGGGTGAAAAAAATCATCTTAGGGATTGGCGGTAGCGCAACCGTTGATGGTGGTGTCGGTATGCTTCAAGCCCTAGGTGTTGTTTTTTATGATAATCAACAAAATAAACTTGGTTTGGGCGGTGAAGTTTTAAATCATATCGCAACGATTGATACGTCAAGTCTGTCTCCTCAATTGCAACACTGTATGATCGAAGTGGCTTGTGATGTAGATAATCCTCTGGTTGGAGAGCGGGGTGCTGCGATGATATTCGGGCCACAAAAAGGGGCAACGGCTTCAATGGTATTGGAATTGGAAAAAGGTTTAAATCGTTTTGCTGAGCTTATCCAACAAATTAAAGGGAATGATTTTAGGCATTTATCTGGCGGAGGTGCTGCTGGTGGGATATCTGTTGCTGCCGCTGCATTTATGAATGCTAAGCTTAAACCCGGCATTGATATCGTTATTGATGCAGTGAAGTTAGAGCAAGAAATCTTTGATACCGATTTGGTTATTGTGGGGGAAGGTAGCATGGATGGGCAAACGGCAGGGGGGAAAGCGCCTTTAGGAATAGCCAAGGTTGCGGCCAAACACAATGTCCCTGTTATTGCATTAAGTGGTGTATTAGGTAAAGGCGTTGAAGCACTACACCAAGAAGGTATCGATGCTTTTTTCAGTATTTTGCCAAGATTAAGCCCGTTAGATGAGGCATTAAAGCAGGGGGCGGAGAACGTGCAACAAGCGGCATATAATATTGCAAAAGTTTTACAGTTAGGTAAGTTATTGTAATTAATTTTATTTTTATTTTTTTTGGATGTTGAGTGTTCGATAAAATTAATAACATTTAGTATAAAATAGATAAAATCCGTTTTAGTGTTGTGAAAACCTGTTTTGATTCAGGGTAGTTAGAAAGTGGATAGGGTTAATACCAATCCGCATTTGGTTATCTATAGAGAAGCGTCGTAAAGGCAACCGTAATGCCAGTAATATCTATCAACTGAATGTTGAGAAGCTGGCTTCAGCGGCACGTATTGCATTTCCTCAACTAGCAGATTTTGACCCGTCAAAATCTGTTCCCTCAAAACCTGACCCGTCAGAATCTGGGGGTGATCCGTCAGTAACTTCAAAACAAGATCCATCAGTAACTAATCCTTCATCGCAGAATTCTAACGAATCCAGCGATTAGTCAAAAATTGATTTTTTAAATCGTTACCCAGAGGTAGTGATTTACAGGACTAACTTACAGAAATGGGGATCTGCGGATGACCTTAAGTGCGCTGAATGGCTGTTTAGCCGCAAGTGTGAAGTATTCAAAGAGCTTGGACTGCAAGAGCCGAAAGAGCCAAATTTCACAGAGTGGGCTAACGATGTTCGCTTGATGGTTAACCAAGACGGGCGCACTCACAAGGAGATTTGCCAATTCTATAAACGTGTTAGCCAAGATGCATTCTGGAAAAAGAACGTTCAATGTCCGAAAACATTACGTACTCAGTGGGATGATTTATAGGCGGGCAGCATGAAATTAGTAAATGCACTAAAGAACTTCCATCCTAAGTCACCCACATTTAGTGACTCAGCCAGTTGTACGTCACCAGACCGTTTAACGGGTACTGATATTATGGCTGCGATCGGGATGACCGAATCACGAGCTAAGTTTGGGATGACAGCCTTTCTGGCTAAAAATGATGTCAGTGAAGAGGATAAATTTTCTACCGTGGAGGGCTTGACTCAATATGCGCTAAAAATAGCGCCTAAATTAGTTCGCAAAGCTGCTGGCAATAAATTGGGCTACTGTTTAATTGTTCTGTCTAAAATGACTTTTGAGGATTACGCTCGATCAGCAGGTTCGGTTTGCCAGTGTTCAGCATGTAGTGGGAAATGAATGCTTGATAAAAAAATTACTACAACAAAGTATTCAACGAGGGAAGCTATTTTTCCGTCATTTTCCAAGAGCCAGCCCAAGCGATATACCAATACAGAGCGCGATGTTGTGGAAACTAAAAAAGTGATTTGTGAGTCATGTAATAGTAAGAGCCAATTAATAAACCGTTGTCGTTGTAAAGGGAGGGCAAGGTCTTAGATGAAGTTCAGAGTGAATTACAAGTGACACCAGTTTATAAAGATTGTTCTCGTTGTGCTGGGCGTGGCTTCAATCGTGTACCGTCATCTGTAGCATTTAAAGCAATAAGACATTTAGTACCTGACCTTAATGAAAGAACATGGCGTAGAAATTGGAAGCCGTTCTATGAAATATTGATAAGTAAGTGTTTTGTTGAGGAAAGTATGGCAGAACAAGCATTTAGTCGAACAATTAAATAGTTTTAGTAATTAATTAAATTCAAATTATTTTAAAACTGTAAATTTAATGTTATTTGGTGCAAAAATAAAAACTTGTAAATTTACATGAGGTGGTATTTATGTGGAGTAATAAGATAAATTTAAAGATAGTTGTTTGGGGAACTATTATTGGTGGCTTCATTAGCTCATTAGTTAAATGGGGCTCTGAAGTGAATATGCCCCCGAGAGTTGCAGGAGAAATATCACCACCAGCAGCGAATATTGATGCGTGGTTTAGTTGGTTAGGCATCAATTCTCATTCTCTTGATTATTTTTATCAGGGATCATTGGTCGGTGGTGCTGTAACCTTATACCATTGGTTATTTAGTTTTGCGTTCGCTTTTGTATACGTCTTTATATCAGCTTATCTGCCTAAAATTCGAATGTTTTATGGTGTATTATATGGTGTTTTGATCACAATATTTGCTCATGGAATAATGATCCCATTATTTGGATTTCGTCATCCCTCATATAATGAGGGTAAAGTTGGTTGGCTCTGGAATTTAAATGGTTATGAATTAGTTAGCGAGATTTTAGGACATATTTATTGGGCTGTATCTATAGAAATATGTCTCATTGCAGTTTTAGCATCTTTTGCTCGCCCTATACGTGGTAGCTGGACTGTACGATAAAAAATACTTGCACTCACTGGTATAGAGTGTTGCATTTTGTCCGGAACTGGCTTATTTTTTTCCGAAAATGGACATTCTATAACTAGTCGCATAAAACCAATTCGAGGCCTGCAATCGCGGGCTTTTTTACATCCAATATATTCATAAAAAGTACTAATGCGCTACGTAAATTCGATGTTATTGTGATAAGAGTGAATACGTTGTCACCTAACTTATAGAATGAAACCTTGCGATGTGATCTGACCCCATAAAGTTGGATGATTCATTAAGCGGGGTTTTTTATTGCCTCATTATTTAATCTTTAATAATATTATCTATCTAAATTAAATAGATATCTGATGTTCATATTTAATGAGGGGGTAATTAAATGAGTAAATTATTCTCAGTAGTACTAGCCATCTCAATTATGGCTGTATCAAGCAGTGCTTTAGCAGCAGAGAGAGGTCTAAATAAGGAAGAAGAAGCAAAGGTAGTTAGCCTAATAAAAAACCACCTTAAATTACCAATATCTGCAAAGTTCAAACTCGGTAAAATGATTGCTAATCCGTATGATGCATATTGCGGTTTAGTCGCTAAATCCAATAAAGAAACAATCCCTTTCATCACATCAATGCCTGAGCCTGTAGGTAACATTGACTTACGTAGAGTTGTTCTGGTTGGTGATAATGAATATAAGTATCGCAGTGTTATTGAACAATGTGAAGAGTATGGATACAAATTGAACTAATGCAGATCGGTGAGTCTTGAAAAGAATAGCATCCCGAAGTATAAATATATCATATTACACGTGTTATAGACCCGTCAGTAATGTCAGGTTTTATACCTAAAACAAACATAAGACTTGCTGTTACGATTGTTCATAGTTACATGTGTAGTTATGCACAATAAAAGAAAACCCCACCAGAGGGGTGGGGTCTTTAGATTACATTTTTTTCAAATGAGCTTCGACTTTTTGAATAAATGATTCTTTGGGAGCTTTTTCGCATGCTTCAACAATTAACGGAGTGGATGTTGCAATACCACTAATATCTAAAGTAGGGTCTTCTACCTTACCTTTCTGGGTAATAATCTCAGCAGCACCAATTGCTGTTGGATAAAATGCATCATCGATTGCTAAGAAATCTTCGCATGTCCATTGAGATACAGGTTTTGCATCTGTTGCGGCGAAAGCTGAAGTGGTCATTAACGATGTTGCAATGATGCTAGCAAATAATATTTTTTTCATAAAATATCCTCATTGTTTTTAGTGAGACTTGCCTAATGCTTATTTTAATATAACTTATTATTTTAAAAAGCAAAATAATCATTATTTGAATGTTGTTTTTTGATGGCTATCATGTGTCGGATTATTGAAATAATAAAAATATATCTTCAATTTTTCTCTATAACGATAAAGTAATTTCAAGTGGTAGGTCTGCCGTTCTTGAAATCCACACGCAAAGTTGGGAGTTACTTTTTCATTCTGGTGCATGTCAAGGCTGACTGGCTAAACCCTATGACAATTACTCAGGGATCTGAGCAGGGGTATCGATTGAATTTTTTATTGTCGTTGATTTTTTATTTATATTTAATGAGCCATCTTTTGTTACTATGCTTCAAGCATCCCAATACATTAAAAATAATAATTATACTAATAATAAACAATTGCCCTTTTCTCTACTATATTCATAATATCTATTCATAAGGCGTGTATGTATAATGATTGATCTATTTAAATTGACAAAGAAAAGCTCTAGGCATATTTGTATAGCAATATATGTTGGTATTATTGCGGGTATATTTTCCGCTTTAGTTAAATCTGGCTTTGAAGGTTTGATTCCTCCGAGAACGCTAGAAACAACCCCACCTCCCATTGTCTTGTTAGAAAAGCTTGGGCTAAATATAGATACTATGACTTATCATTGGATGGGATATAGTATTAATTGGGGCGGGAATGGTGTTCATATATTATTTTCGATAGTTATTGCAGTTATATATTGTGTTATCGCTGAATACTTACCTAAGGTGAAATTATTACACGGTATATGTTTTGGTATCGGTGTTTCTGTTTTTGCTCATGGCTTAGTTGTACCATTATTAGGATTGTCTGGCTGGCTTTGGACTGCTGGTTATCAAGCACTAATATCTGAGTTTGTTGGAACTGCTTTTTGGATTTGGTCTATTGAAGCTATTAGGCAAAACTTGCGTTATTGTTTAACTAAAGAAAAAGACGCTGAGTAGAGAGTGATGTTCACTCTTAATCTTTAATAAACTTATGGTCAGGTTAAACTTTTCATCTGAGCTATATCAGTTATTCATAAAAGATCGCCTAGGCGGTCTTTTTTATAGTTAAAATAAACATAAGATTTTCTGTCACGATTGGTCAGAGTTACATGTGCTGCTATGTGCAATAACCGATCTAAAGTGTTAATTATTTGCCTTAAGATTCTGTTAAGGTTTAATTGATAAACTATAAAAAATTAACAGACAAAAGGAATTATTATGAATAAGACAGTTATTGCGCTCGTATTATCAGCAGCTTCATTTGGCGTATTAGCTAATAACCATGCTGGTGGATTTGTTTCGAATGATGGTTCTGTTGGTCCAAAAGGTGGGTTTGTTGCAACAGCTCAAGCAGTAACAACTGTCGTTCAAGCGAAAGAGCTTCCTGATGATGCATGGGTTTCACTTGAAGGTCATATTGTTAAACAGATTGGTAAAGAGCTTTACGAATTTAAAGATAGTACTGGCTCAATTGCTGTAGATATTGATGATAGGCGCTGGCGTGGACAGGTTGTGACACCTGAAACAAAAGTTCGTTTAGATGGTGAAATTGATAAAGAGTGGGCTTCATTAGAAGTTGATGTAAAGCGAGTAACCATTATCAATAAATAGCTGTAAATTTTTAATGAGCCCCATGATTGGGGCTTTTCTGCAATGAAAACTCGCTTACTAGCTTCTGTCTAATTCATATGTTAGATAGCTTTATCTATAGCTCTTTCAATCGCTTTACATTCGGGACTATTTCCACTGGACTGCTCTATTTTCCCAGGCAAGTTACCTTCGGGAGTATCCATTTTTATCTCGCAAGTATCTGACTTAGTTTGGGGTTTAGTGTTTGATGAACAAGCTGTTACTAAAGCGATAACAAAACATACTAATATAGCTTTGTTTTTATGCATACTGTCTATCCTGTTTTTAAGGGGCTATTCTTGATGCTATCAAAGGTTAAGCGTGAAGTGCAAAGTAATCAATAAAGCTGGTCAGTACGGCTTCTTTATCTTCTATAACGATGAGGTAATCGCAGAGAAGCGGAGGCGGCTATATGTCATGGAAACTTATAGTGGTAGTAATTTGCTTTATGTTACTCGCGGTATCAATGATTGTATTTGGCGCCAACAGACTCACTGACAATACATGCGGTATTGATAAAGCCAGTTTAGAAAAACGCGCCAGAAAGTTATAGAACACTACAAAAGTCGGCAAGTTAACTTTTAATTATCTATATAGTGGATACCATGAATACAGTCAGTGCATTGTTATATATCGCTGCGTGGGTGGCCATATGGGGAATGTGGAAACAACACGAGAGGATAGGTGAGTTAAATACCAAAAATGCCGGACTACTCGTTGAGTTGACAGAGCAGGTCAAAATTAATGAGGATTACCAAAAACGTATTAACTCACTTCACGAACTCGACAAAACTCACACAATGGATCTCTCAAATGCAAAAGCTGAAATTGATAAGCTTCGCAATGATGTTAGTAATGGTACTAAGCGCGTGTACGTCAACGCCAAATGTCCAAAACCCGAATCGAATACCTTCGAAAGCGGAGGCAATGAAAGCTCCGCACGACTTAGTGAAGCAGCTGAACAAGATTATTGGCGTCTCAGAAAAATGATAGTTGAGAACGAAAAACAAACTTTGTATTTGCAAGATTACATTAGAACGGAGTGCTTACATTAGTTCCAGCCAATGAAAGTTCTAATTAAAAAAAGTAAGTTTAAGAAGGAGATAGTTGCAAGTAGATATATAAAAGCTTTAAAGAATAGAGTTGTCACGTCTGCTTGATAGTTATCACTAATAAGAATAAATACAACGCAAAGAAATAGGGAGGTAACGATAAGTATGGTTGTGATCGGGAGGTTGTGTATAAGGTTCATATTTTGAAAACGTGATTTTATCTTGATTCTGTAATGGTGAGAGCCTTAAAAGTTATAGTACCAGAAATTGTATGGATAAAAAAAGCCCACACAGCGTTGGGCTAAATATGTTGCTTTATACAATTAAATATCGCCTTAAATATAGTTGGTATTTCAAAATACGCAAAAGTATTTCCAAATATTTTAAATTGATGGCTGTGTAAGACAACAACAGCGAGCTTTTAAGAAAACAGAGGCTTTTTAAAGGCAAAAAAATAGCCCCTAGATTGGGGCTTAAAAGGGATGGTCTATTTAACTGAGGGTAACTCTTGTAAATAGTTATACCGCTAAATAGGTCATTTTTTGAAAGTGAAAATAAAAGAACTCATTGTTTTGTAAAGATAGTAATCAAACCACTTTTCACCCGGTATATAGCAGACATATTTAAAACACTAAGAACCCACAGAAGGGAGCATCGGAACTGTTGCTATAAATGGCGATCTCTCTTGGGAGCTTTTTTGTGCTAACAGGTTGCTTTTATTTAACTAACTATTGATAAGTTTCTTATATCAAAAAAATGGATTTTTCATATTTTATAGGCGTACACTGATAGTTATGGCTAGCATGTATTTATTATTAAGATGGAGCTATAACATGGGGTTATTAAGTAGTGAATACGAACCTTTTGGAACTTTACTCGGATATGCTCCAGGAGGCGTAGCAATATACTCATCAGATTATGATTCATTGCCTAATGTGGAAAATAAAAAAGATATTTCTTTTCGAAGTTATATTGGCAATGAATATATGGGCTATAAATGGCAATGCGTTGAGTTTGCTCGCCGTTTTTTATACCTCAATTACGGTACTGTTTTTAGTGATGTTGGTATGGCCTATGAAGTATTTTCTCTGCGCTTTCTACGACACGTAGTTGATGATGACATTTTACCGTTAAAAGCTTTTGTTAATGGGAGTCCTGTTAAGCCTGCCGCGGGGTCATTGTTAATTTGGGATGAGGGGGGTGAGTTTAATAAAACAGGCCATATAGCAATTATCACCAAGGTTTATGATGATAAAGTACGTATCGCTGAGCAAAATGTCATTCACCATAAATTGCCCATAGGCCAGCAGTGGACAAGAGAATTGTCTCTGAAAAGAGATAAAGGAAGATATACACTATCAGATACTTTCCCAGACACTAAAATTTTGGGATGGATGATACAAACAGATAGTGATGAGCATGCTTATTCAGGGGCGTATACTAATCCTGAGTTGCTAAAGATTCATGCTGCTAAAATAGATAATAAGATTGACTATAATAACGAATGGTTGAATAGCTCAAATCCCATAGAAAATAAATATATTCAAGCTAGACAAGGTCGCGCGCTAAATAGCGCTCTTCATGAATATTTTACAATATCTAGTACCGCTGAAAATAAACTGATACAAGCAACCAATGAAGTTCATCTTATGTATCTGCATGCGACAGAAAAAGTATTAAAGAGTGATAACTTATTGAAACTTTTTAATATTCCAGAAATTCTTTGGCCTCGCATACGTTTATCCTGGAAGAATCGGCGTCATGATATGATCACAGGAAGATTAGACTTTTGTTTGGATGAGCGAGGGTTAAAAGTCTATGAATATAATGCGGATTCAGCTTCTTGTCATACAGAGGCAGGGGTAATTATTGATAAGTGGGCAAAAGTAGGGCAGCTGAAAGATGGCAAAAACCCAAGTGGTTACTTAACTGAATTACTTTCTAGTACATGGGAACATTCTTCAGCTAAACCGTTTATTCATATTATGCAGGATGTAGATAGTGAAGAAGATTATCATTCGCAATACATGGCGCATGCAATTACTGAAGCGGGATTCGATTATAAAATTATTCATGGTTTAGACGAATTATTTTGGAATGAAACAGGTCAAGTCGTTGATAGTGATGGCCGTATATTAGAGTGTGTTTGGAAAACATGGGCGTGGGAAACTGCTCTTGAGCAAATTCGGCAGGAATGTGAGAAAGACTATGAGCATTCAGCGCTACAAATTCGTACCGGACACTCAGAATATAATGACGTCAGACTAGTTGATGTATTATTAAAGCCTGAGATTCGTGTCTTTGAGCCTTTATGGACAGTCATTCCAAGTAATAAAGCGATATTACCTATTCTTTGGTCGTTATTTCCCTATCATCCCTATCTTTTGAATACAAGTTTTGATATCAGTGACGAGTTACGCTCGAGTGGTTATGCAATAAAGCCAATAGCAGGCCGCTGTGGTGACAATATCGGTTTGATAGGTGAGTGCGACACGATTTTAGATGAGACTTCTGGCCAATTCGATAAACAGGAAAATATTTACCAACAATTATGGTGCTTGCCAAACGTTGCAGGGCGTTTTATTCAAGTCTGCACATTTACTGTCGGAGGTCACTATGGTGGAGCATGTTTACGTTCAGACCCATCATTAGTTATCAAAAAAGATAGTAATATGGAGCCATTATGGATACTTGATGATAATGATTTTTTGGAAAAAACCATTATGTTAGAAAGTGTATTTTAAAATTAATATAGTTATATTTTGAAAGTGGCATTATTAAAATCTGATTTTTTGTAGTTTCTTAGGCCTTCAGTTAATAGCTGATGGCCTTTATTTATAAAAAAATTGAAAAGCAAAGAAAAGCCCCAAATATCTAGGCAAAATAAACTGATACAATAGTTTAGAACACACTATCAGCATAGACATATTTATAAATGTTTTACATGAATAAAGTGTAAGCAAATACGGAAAAGAAAATACAAATTGGAGTCTCGTTAAATGAATAAGGAAATACTAGAGGATTCAAAATAAATATACCCTCTAGCATTTGAAATAAGAGCATTAATGTTTACTGGGCTGCTCTTTGTATTGCTTCTCCTCCTGCTTCTATATCTTCACCAACACCTTTAGTGGTATTACAGGCAGTTAATGTGAAAGCAACAACTAATGAGCAGATGAGGAAACTGATTTTTTTTAACATATTGTCTTCCTTTAAAGTTTGAAGTTATAAGTTTCAAAAGATCATTTTTAATTATAGCAGAACAATTCGATGACTATTTCTAGCTGTATACAGCAGTAAGATTGGGGTTAAACCCTCATTTTTATGTGTAATTGCCGTAGTTAGTGATACCTGACAAATGAAAATGAGCTGCTATATTTTAAGTGTTAGTACTTATTTTGGGCGATCAATCTACATTAGCAATAAAGGGTATACTCTATGATATTAAAAGAGCTATTTATCCGTATGCTTTATGTTTTTCAATACTTATTATTTGGTTTTCTTTTGTTATTATCATCAATAGCCTTACCTAATTGGTTAGGTAACGTCACAAATTTTTTGTAGGATAGTATCTCATCGAGAAATATTCAACGGAGTTACCATGCGAGTGAAGTCAATTTTTATGTTTTTAAGTATGCTTCTACTTAACGGATGTAGCGTTAAAGTGCCAAAAGATATATCACCTGTTGAGAAGTTTGATTTATCACGTTACCTTGGCGAATGGCATGAAGTAGCGAGAATAGATAATCGATTTGAAAAAGGATTAAGTAAAGTCTCTGCTAACTATTCTCTTCGTGATGACGGAGGTGTAAAAGTAGTGAATAGAGGATGGAATTCTGAAAGCAAAAAATGGAAAGAGAGTATAGGGAAAGCTTACTTTGTTGAATCCTCGGATACTGGGGCTTTAAAGGTTTCATTCTTTGGGCCCTTTTACGGCGGCTATAATATTATTAAGCTAGATGATAACTATCAATATTCATTAGTTGTTGGACCTAATAAAGATTATCTATGGGTGCTATCACGTACTCCAACTATGCCACCAGAGTTATTAAATGAATACCTTAGTTTTGCAAGTAACCATGGTTTTGATAGGCAAAGAATATTGATATTCCAATAGTATTTATTCCTTGTGATTAGCTTTACAGTGTTGGTTACTGAAGCTATTAATGTTAAATGAGTCGGTTATTTGTGTTTCACATCAATTGAATAGATAGGGGATTTAACAGAATCAATAATATGCATTAGACTGAGAAATTTACAAACAGAAATTTTGTTTAGCGGGTTCGTATATGGCTGTTAGTAAGAAGAATTTAATTCATCAGTCTGAGTTTGCTTGTTAGGACAGTTATTCACAATTCGCAGACTATGTTCGCAAGACTAGCCGTTACATCTTAAGTAAAGAGCAGAATGTATTCCTTGATACTGTTCTAGCTACAATCAAGGGACGAGATCGTGAGTTGAAAGAGGGGAGCATTTTTTATAGGGCTCAGCTTGGTATAGATATTTGTGATAGGACCGATAATGATGGCAACTGGATCGAAGAGGATATGTTAGGTTTTAGAGCTTCTCGTATGAAGCCTTTGGTTGATAGAGCCAAAGAAGGGCGTGCAAATCCCTCAGGCATTCCAGTGCTATATGTAGGTACAACAGTAAGGACTGCGATTTCTGAAGTGCGGCCTTGGGGCGGTGCTAATGTATCTTTAGCAACATGCAAACTTTTATCTCCATTGAGGGTACTCGATCTTTCGCTTGGTCATGGTAAGCCCTCACTTTCTGGGCCTATTTTTAGTTATATACTCGGTGGAAAAGAGCTTACAGCACAACAGAAAGAGAAAGCTGTTTGGACTGATATTGATAACGCATTTTCAACGCCAGTTACGCGGTCGGATGATAAGGCTAATTACGCACCGACTCAAATACTGGCTGAGCTTTTTCGCAGTGCTGGGTATGATGCAATAGCATATAAAAGCCATTTCGGAGATGAGGGCTATAACATCGCAATATTTGATTTAGATTCGGTCGATGTAGTTAGTTGTGCTCCCTATCAGGTAAAAACGATAAATATTATTGCCGAACAGGTAAATAATGCATGGTATAAGACTTCTACCTAATGAATCATGTCTTTATGTTTGCAAGGCTTAACATGAAAACTATTATATATTTCAGCAAAGGATAATTAATTTAGTGTGATGGTAAAAAAAGCCTAATTCTTTTAAGAAAATTGAATAATAAATAGTTATTGATGTTTACTTTGAATTCAACTCCCGTGAGGGAGCTGAATTGATATTTATTGAGTAGTTGCAAGCTATTGGTAATTCCATTAATGATTGAGGTGAAATAGTTTGTAAGCCCCCGTCTGAGTTCATCAATTCTCTTATCAATATTCAGATGAAAATCATCTATTTCACGCTGCCGCCATGCGTTGACTAATAACCTAAGTTGCTGCTGGAAAAAGACAATGTATTCCTTGACCGTTTCCGTGGTTCCTGAATATAGGGCTTGCCAGTGATTATATTGGCTATTGAAGATTAAGGCTAATGGTCGGGATGGTTTTACGAAACTATCATGTATTGGTTCGATAGTAGAGGTAGTGGGAGAGCTTTAATGTCGTCATGCAGTACATCCTACAGCACAATTTCAACATGAAATGGTTTGAAACTCGTTATAAATCAATTAATTAGGCTGTCGGAGTCTGAATTCGTCGCTTAACTAAATGATTTTATAGTGCTAATGTTCAATTCAACTTTTCAAAAGTGCCTAATAAGGTGCCTAAAAATATTTTGATTGAGATTAAAATGTAAGAGAACGATTAGGGTTTCTTACTTAAGAAACGTACCATTTTTACCAAAAAATGAAACAATAATCTATGCACTATATAAATTTTGTTGAATTAATCCCACCTAAAAATTTAACATTAGTAATGTTTTGGTTGGATGATTTTGCTAGAGACTTGAATTTTTAGTTCAAGCCTCCTTTATACATCTATTAACTATTATGCATTTACATTATTAGAATGTGACAGATTAGATAAATGTAAGATTAATTGTTTCTTCATAAATTTCTTGATAGTCATCCAGAGGTTGTGAAAGAAATCCACGTTCAATTTTACCTCTACCAATGTAAAAGAGTTTTGTATTATTCGGGAAGAATGAATTTATTATCCCTTGAATCTGTACTTTATCAATGGCTTTTCGTTCTTCTTCTTCTTCAGTGTCCTTTAAATGTTCAGACATAGATACAAATGATTGAGTATCGGTAGGTAGGTTTTTCCCCACGAATGATAAAATGTTTTCTAGGTTTGTATCATCAATATCTTCTTTGAGAATTGCATCAAGTAAAAATGGGAGACGATGTGCGGTATCTGCTTTTGCTATCATTGCATTTAGAGCAAAATGATATGCCATGACAGTTTTGTGTAGTTCAACGCCTTGGCGAGGAAATGAGTTAATTTTATATAAATTTAAGTATCTAGGGTCATTTAGTGGTTTAAGGGATAATTGTTTTGAATAATTGGTAAAAATTTCATTGAATAATTTTTCTTTTTTTGAGCGCTCTATTAATGTTTCTTGTTCAGTAACCATAGAAGCCAGTGAGGTTTTTATATCTTCTAGCTTTAATTCGGATGAGATAATATCTTGCTGAATTTTTTTGTATAGTGCAATATTAGCTTTGGCTTCTATCCATTGTGAGAAAGTAAAGTTATCAATACTCTTTTCTAATACAACGCACAATTACGTTGAAACTCAAAGCCAAGTAAAGCGTCGACACCGGAGTTAGATGATTTTTTTCTTATACTCAAAGTTTCACCTTAATCAAAATTATGATGACATTTCTGCAAGACAGTACAGTTGTATATTCGTATGTCATGCTAATTCTTGATATGGTGGAGACGAGAGGGCAATCTCTATTCTCCAGTATAAAACTGCATTATTGCATAATTTTAGTTAGGTGCATATCATTTAAATTTCAAAATGTTATCTTTGTTAACCTTTTCTCCGGTTTTATACAATTTATTCTATGAAAGCATATCTAATCAATTAGGCTATCCATATTGAAATAAATCAAGTAAGCAATGTGATTGTTTTAATTTGAACGAGTGTAGTAACTTTCGGTGAGTATGAGATTGAATTGATTATCTATAAAATCATAGTTAATTGAGTTGGGGGATTTATAGCAGTCGGATTCAAGACAAGGAGAAAATGGTATTTTATAAAATTCACATCATGACGGAAAAAAATTTGCTCAATAGTATTATAGAATTATGCTTTAAAAAACCTATTCACGTCTATTTTGGATAGTATAAAAACGATAATATATTTCACTCATTAAAAAAATAAGGCTGTACTAAAATAGATAGAAAGCACATTATTTAAAAACAATGTGCTGTTATTTCTATACCCTTTCCCTTCCAGAAAAATGCTCGTGCATCTTTTCAGTCATCACCCACAGTGCCTTATTTAATTTAATATCCCCATCAATACCATTCACTGAACGAGTGCGAGCTCGCTTACCTTTAGCGTTCCTACCTGATAATCCTCCCTTGATTAAATTCTCCTGCAAGCGTTGATATATCGTCCAAAGATCATCTTTTTTATCCTCCCTGCGACGAGGCTGTAAAACCTGTTCCTCGGTAATAGGTTGATGCTCTTCCCCAAAGCGATACGTCAAAGCCGCTTGTGCCAAGGCTTGCTGTGCTGGTGGCGGTAACATGAGAGATTGCATTTGTTCACGCTTTTCAGTAACAGAATCAAACGTTTCCAGTACTTCATAAGCTCCTTCAATTACCTTGCCAACAACATCACCTTTGTGTGGTACACGCACTTCACCCAATACATCACCGCACACCAAACCGTTAGAGCACACGGCTCTAAAGAGTCCCGGCAACATCTGATAGCTGCTTGAGCCATCATGGCTATTAAGCAGAATAATTTCAGGGACTTGTATACCCGTGATTTGGTCATGACGACGTAGACGTAGCATATGTTTGGTATGCTCTCGACGGCTGTCATCGCGTACACGAGTCTGACAAGCAAAGAATGGATAAAAGCCTTCTTTTTGAAGGCTATCGAGTAAGGTAATGGTTGGAATATAAGTGTATCGCTCACTTCTGGACTCATGTTTTTCTTCAGAGAAAACACTCGGTACAGTACGAAATAATTCTTCGATGGTAAGTGGACGGTCACGACGGATACTATTAGCAGAACCAAAGCGCGAAGCTAATAAACTCATGATAGGCTCCTGATTAATCAATTAAGTGGAAAATGGCAGCGGATTCGGAATGTTGTGAAGCGTAGTCACGTAGCTGATAAAAGCGGTCACACATCACTTCACTTTCTGTTTGGAATGACCAGATGCTGTACAGGATTAGACACACTGCAATGCCTGCCGCCTCTTGGCTCACGGTGGCTTCATTGCCATTATGCATGTTGAATAGGGTTAAGATGTCTGCGTTGATATCAGGGTAGATAAAGGCTCCCCCATTACTGAGCACGCCATACTCCCAGTAACCGCCATGATACTCATCACAGAATTGGCCCATCGTGGTGAAGATCACTACTTCAAAGGTGGTCCAGCCTTTCACACCACCAAAATGGTTGAGCCAAAAATCAAGGCGTTGTTCATCAGGGACTAATTCCATTGTGATAGCGGATTCGGTTGAATGATTCATAAGTTGAGACTCCATTAAAAAGAAATAAAAAAGCGCCAGTCCCGTTAAGGACTGGCGCTTGATGTCATCAATGCTTTGTTAATTTAAGAAGCTAAAAGAAAAAGCTCCACAGGGATTTAGCAATGGATACGATGCTATTTTTGACAGTACTGATCGTATGTTTTATCAGTGGGGGAAATGGAATGATATCGACTATGGTATTGATGATATCACTGATAAGTTGTTCAAAATCATTAAGTAAAAGGATTTCTACAGAGATGGTTCTATAAGTTGAGTGTAGTTGCCTAGCGATGCCACTACAGACTTCTGCGGGTAATATCTGTATGAGTTGGCCTGTGAATTCAGTAGGTTATAGTCTTCTATCGCAGACACGACTATCACAGGATGATGTAGCTTAAATGTGGTAATCACTGTTTGTATTTTTATATCAAGTTAGTAACTTGTTTAGGGATGGCTGGTGGTACTCCTTATCTCGGTCAAATATCCCGAGAACCACATCAGTGGCTTCAATGACTTTCAGGGGACAGGAAGGAGCAGTGATTCAGGTCGTCTGTTGTAAAAGCCTCAACGGCATCAGATCCTGTCAAGGATCCGCAGAATACGAGTCATCAACGCCGTTATCAACTCGGTGAAAAACACCGTAACCGCTTCTCTGGCTATATTGATATAATCGTCATCATAGCCAGCTTGGCGAAAGTGAATTTCAATAAACTGTTGTGCCTGACGGGCTCCGTACCCGTTAAGAACCTTGCCTAAAGCAGTGATAAGCATTTTCAAAAAGGACATAGTGAAACCTTAGAGCTACCAGTAGTAGCCTGCAATAAAAAACGTAGGGGGGATGTGAGCACATCCGTTTCAGACAAAACGGATGTTGTGAGGCGTTGATACTAATCCGCAGTGAGGGTTGTACAGACTGACATATCAGCGAGTACCTTATGAATATTGCTGGCGGAGGGGGTGAAACGGGCTACTTTTTTGTTGTTAATCCAGACTTCAAACGATGTTGCTTTTCTAACAGCATCAATGAATGATATCCATGCATTATCCCCATTACGCCAGCCTAAAGACGGGGGAACGCCATACTGTTCATCGCCGGTAACCAGCGTGATCTGGGTATTTTCGTCATGTGAACTCAGTATTCTTCCATCCGGCAATGTGACCAGTACACTGTGTTGTAACACCTGAGTATCATCGGGATTACTGGTACAGCTGATATTTAACTCAGTGTCCTGTGAATCAGTGATGATATACTCAAATACACCCATGCCGTAGCCGGAACCCCAGATGTTGGGTACGGCATAAGCGGTGGGGACAGCACTCAGCAGCGTAGCTGTGAGTGCAAGAGATGATAATATTTTCATGCTCTCTCCTTAATTATTACCGATAATTTAAATAGTTAATGACAGTATTTATATTCAGAGCCTTACCCCTGATTTATCGTGCGCGAAACATAGACAGAATATCGATAGAATAAAAATTATTTAATGATAACTCTCCCCGCTGAGCTGCATACACTCTTGCTATAGGGCGTAATAAATTATCTCCAATATGATTAATGACTCGGCTCACCTCTGGCGTATTACTGACTTCAGTCACCACCTGTCCCTTTGACTGATAGAGAGTATATTCTACCGTACCCGTGACTTGCCTAGTTTTTGCCATACTAATAGCGGTTTTATTCACATTTGCGATAAAACTTTTATTACTCTCGTAGCTGGGTTCTTTCATCGCCCTTTGGTTAATGTCATCAATCCGCTGTTTTAAATTGTTATTTTCATCATCGGATAGCATGGCTGTGAGATGCACTTTGCAAGTTAACGATTTAACATTCGGATTGCTATCAATAGCGATAGGGTTATCCCAAGTTATCTTCACCGCATGACTCGTTAAACCAGACTGACCGTATGGGCGGAATGTTCTGAAGTCGACTTTATTTACAGCGTTACTGACAATAACCTCGTTAACTGATTTTAGTACCTCTTCGTTTTCACACGAAAAATTATCTCCACATCCCGTTAGGGTAGAGACAACGAGAAGAAATATCGCTGATTTAAACATTTTCATTTAATAATCCTTGATCAGAATAAATTGATTTTTGAGGGGCAGGGTGAGCAGATATTTCATTTCTTCTTTTTTAAAAGATTTTGAATATACCTGCAGAGTAACAATGAATTTATTTATGAATAATCCCGCTGATGTAATCAAAATGAGGAAGAGCACGCATAAATCTCGGATCCTGCAGGATACGATCAATATGCCTGTTCCGTGCAAAATTGCTGGTGGTCATCACCACATCGGTAATTGCAGAGAGGGTAAAAACCTGAATACGATCCTTTGATACCGCCGCCAGATACCACTCTCCGTCGTGGCAGATGAGTCTGTAAGGTGCGATTGATGACTGAAGATGTTTCCGATGCAGAAAACGTATAAGACGGTTACGGATGATGGCCTGAACAATGACCTGAAAACCACCAAATAATTCAGGAGCCTGCCGTGGCGGATCATTCCAGATAATACAAGGTGAGTCCTGACGGTTATCGAGTAGTACTGAAAGCAGTTTAGGATCCAGAACCGGAAAATAATGTGCCACGCTGGTTATCTGGGCAAAGCGCAGAATATCACTATTGGTTCGGAAAGGTCCTCGTGCATCACGGAGACTAACGTGACCGTCGATATATTCAGTGTCGAGATAACGTAGACGCTCACGCAGGTCGCGCTGCACCGTGCGGCCAGAAACGCCAAACTCTTGTGCCAGTAGACTAATGTTGAGTGATTCCCCCATAAAGAGGCGGCTGACAAGTATAGCAAGACGTATGGCTAACCGGTCATAGCGGTGTTCCTGTTTAGGCATGATAAGTGCTCCCTGCAGAAAATAGCCGGACCAGCCAGCGGTCGGCAAAAAGTGGATTAACGGGAAATATGTCACTGATAGAGTGAGGTCACGATAATGTAGACCAGTATGGTGATTCGGTAAGCCGAGCCAGAAATGTTGAAAATCATTTATGCTGAAAAAAGAGGTTCGTAATGCTGTCTGTACTACCATGATGATAAGCTGAGGTGTTGGGTTGGTCAGATCAGGTTGCATATTGCGGGAAAAGGCAGCCAGTTCTTCTTGGGTCATCTGATCCAAGTTCTTCTCTGGTAGCTTCATTAACAGAGTGAGTTCAATGGCTTCGGTGGAATTTTTTACGTTGTAGTTCACCTCGAGCTTGTCGTATTCATCTTCAAGGATTTCCCTGTAAGCCACTTCTTGCCGCAGAAGGGCCAAACTCATCAAGGTATTCACGCCATAGCACTGAATCTCAGCAGCTATCTGTTGCCAATAACACCGATGTTCAGCTTTTAGTAAATGGTACTCAATGGTGCTGGTCAAGCTCTCAGCCCTATGGGTATCACCGTCACGGGGGGCTGTGGTAAGAATGAAAGCCAGCGATTGCAGTTCTTCATTGCTACATTGGCCCAGTAGATGTAAATCAGGAGCGTGGCGGTAAACAGCCATTGCTTGCCCTCAGTCAGTATGGTGGAAAGACCATACTGTAAGGGAGTGTGTTGCGCAGATATGTCACTGAAAATGGCTAATATATGTTCTATCCTGAGGAGTATGGACAAGGTGTGTCTGAGAATATAGAAGAATTAACAGATAATTTTTAGCGTATATGGATGTTAAAAATATAATTCATGAGTTATTTTATTTATCAGTTAGTAATTATTCATAGTAGTAATATATATTTGAAATTTTTATGGTTATACATAAATTATAATTTTTTAATTTTAATTATTAGTAATGATTAATTTTTGGTTTGTTTTTACTCGACTGATTTTAATATTACTGCATATCTTGCGATGTTGGTTTTTATTCAATTAGGACTGTTCTGTATTTGAGTTAGCAAGAAAGATGGCATTGCAATATGCTTTGCCATCTCTGTAAACTTTTAAATTCAGACCTTTTTGAGTTAACATAAAGTCGGATATTTCCATCTTGCAGTTTAAATAAAGCCGGTAAAGTCGAATGTAAGTTACCAATAGCAAAGTATTACTTGTAGATATTTGCTTAAAGCTCTTCTTACTATGGGATTACTAAAAAACCATGCTTGTCAAGTGGTGGCTCTGAAAAAAAAGAGTTATAAAATATATTACATGCTTCCTGATCATGTAAATCTAGATTGAAATAATTGGTCATATATTGATCTAGTATGCTTTGATAATAACCGTAATTTAAACTCTTTTTATCTTCTGCCTGACATATAATGTCTTTTCGTAGACCGGAAAATATATCAATAAAATGGTCTTTATCTCCATTTAACACTACTCTTGTTCCCAGTTCAAGCAATGAAGCGCCGTCAGAGGACTGAGCTAGTGTAAATCCACGAGACTCAAATAGTTGAAGGGTAATTATCAAACACCACAGTTCGTAAATTTGCCAGCGGAATTTCCAGAATGGTAAAGATAGAATATCTTCTAGGTTTATACGATTATAACATTCATCTACTAATGGCTTTAATTCTGCAAAGTCTTCTTGTCGCCAGAGGTTTTTATTCAGTATTGCGGACAGATAAGGAATTGCGTCTGTAGCTCCAAAGTACCCATTTTGAATTAAGTCTTCTTCTTTGACACGCGTACACATATCATGAATTCTCGATGCAACACTTATTGGGTCTGCATCTTGTGGTTTTGGCGGAATCGGATCATTTCTAGAATAACCCTTACTTTTATTATCTTTACAGCAAGCAGAAGCAAATTCAGTGCAAATTTTGTTAAATTTTTCTTTATCAAGGGTATTGTTTAACAGCATTTCATATTTCCTGAATGATTCAAAATCTATTGGTATCAACTCCCCATTAATATTAAAATTCCACTCGATATCGAGCGCGTTCTTTGACGTTCGAATCAATGTTCGTTCGCCATATATCCAAATATCTTGGAACATTTGAGCAAGTGGTTCCATTGTCTCAAGCATAGCTATCAGATACTTCTGAGCTGTGATGTTTTTACTCTCGTCGGAACTGATAAATTCCTCGTTTGGTATACCTAGTTTTTGAGCAAGTACAACCAGCAATTCACGATCCCGCGGAGATGGGCCATATCCCTGCGCTACTCCAAGCTTCTGTGTGTACCACAGTTCTCTATGAATTTCTGCGCATTCTTTTATTGCCATGTTTACCTTCATAAGTTGTTAAGTAAGAATCGTCCGCTCCTGGCACAGGGCTGATAAACAGCCCTGATAGACCTATACTTCAATTGACTCAGATATCTCTAACGCATCATCGACTTCAATTCCTAAGTAACGAACTGTACTTTCAAGTTTTTTATGTCCAAGTAATAGCTGAATTACACGAAGATTCTTTGTTTTCTGGTAGATAAGATACGGCTTGGTTCTGCGCATTGAATGCGTGCTGTACAACGAATTATCAAGGCCTAGCTTTTCAATCCAACCATGAAAAATACGGTTGTATTGTCTGGTAGAAATATGTTGAGCAGAACCGACTCGGGATTGGAAAATATAGTCGGTACTACGTAAGTGAGCCATTCTTATCCATGCAGCTACTGCATCTCTGGTTCCTTTAGTCAGCTCAAATTGGACAGGACTACCCGTCTTTTGTTGTAAGACTGTTGCTCTGCTTGAAACTGAACTGCCATATGCAACATCTGATACTTTCAACTTAACGAGATCACAACCGCGAAGTTTACTATCCAAGGCTAAATTGAATAACGCTAAGTCGCGAATTTTCCCTTCTAACTCGAGTCTAATACGGATCCCCCAGATATGAGATATTTTAAGCGGTCGTTTTTGCCCAATAATACGATCTTTATTCCACGGTGACTTAGACATAATTAAATCTCCTGTGATGTAGAGATTTAATTATGGTTGTTATCTCAAAAGTGCCGCAAGGATTGCAGCTTCTATTTTATCTGGGGTTGTGTTCGGCGCAAAGCGCTTGATCGGTTCGCCGTCACGTCCGATCAGAAACTTAGTAAAATTCCATTTAATCCTCTTCCCTAGCAAACCGGGCAGCTCATTTTTAAGATAACGAAACACTGGATGTGCGGTGGCTCCATTGACTTCCACTTTATCGAATATCGGGAAACTCACGCCATAGTTAATGTAGCAGGTCTGAGCAATGTCGTCAGCACTGCCAGGCTCCTGTTTCCCAAACTGATTACAAGGGAAGCCAAGCACCACCAAACCCTGAACAGCATATTTTTTGTAGAGCGCTTCAAGTCCGCTGTATTGTGGTGTAAAACCGCAATGGCTGGCTGTATTGACGACGAGAACAACCTTACCGACGTAGTCTTCCATAGAAACAAGCTGGCCATTAAGACTCCTCGCTATCAATTGGTAAAAGGTGCTCATATTCGAGTCCTCAAAGTAGAATCAGTCGACACCAACATTGCCATCTGATTAGAGTATCTGGAAAATTAATCCTGCTTCTGATTGCGCGGCAGGTCTGAAATCGTGAACGACTTATTATTTCGTTGTAAATATTGAAGATGCCGTTTAGTGTTTTAATTTTATTACCATATAGATAATTCTTCGGAACTATCACTTCGATTTTTACCATAAAGATTAAAAAATCACAGCTTGTGATAATCATAACTCCTATTAGATTCAAAATAAGATCTAGCGAGAGTTTGGCTATCTTAAGAAATGAGGTAACAGATATTAACCACATTATTTTATTAATGAATTAAATTCATAGACTCTATCAAATTATCCTCGATTATTAATACCGCTAATGCTGATATTCTCTGGGCTAAAATACACATCCGTCACCCACATTCTCCTTACTATTTATATAAGAGGATAGATCATGCCTGATGAACATGGTTTTAATCGACGAAAGTTATTAACGGCTTTAGCCGGATTAACCCTAGTGAGTGCGACATTACCTAAAGCGCTTGCAAATACAGAAAGTCATTCAAAAAATAGCCGTATCTTAGTTGCTTATTTTTCAAGAAGTGGTAGCACAAAAGTGATTGCGGGGGTAATCCATCGTAATTTACATACTGATCTTTTTGTTATTAAACCTGAAATCGCTTATCCAGAAGATTATTTTCAAACTGTTGAACAAGCACAAATAGAACGCCAGCAAGCAATAAAACCCGCGATAAAAAATAACGTCATCAATCTCGAATATTATCAGACAATTTATTTAGGTTTTCCTATTTGGGGAACTAGCATCCCACCGGTAGTCCAAACCTTTCTGAGTACGCACAATTTTGCGAATAAAAAGCTTATCCCTTTTATTACTCATGGGGGCTATGGCAAAGGCGACAGTGAAGATGTGTTAGCCGAATTAGCACCTTTAGCGCAAAGAGTCACTCCACTGGTTATTGAGTGTGGTCAAGAGCGAAGAACAACAGAAACTGTAATCGGATGGCTGGCTTCTAGTGTAAGCTAATTTTAATCATTAAAAAATCATACTGTACTGAATCAAAAGGAAATAAAGATGAAAAAAGGATTAAATTTACTGCTATTTTGTATGATGGCGAGCGGAATAATAACCCAACCTACTTATGCTGAACCCTTAGTGATTTCAGCGCAAGGCAGCTTTGCAGCAGGTGGCTCCATCACGACAGCTGCAGGCACGTTCAATGCTAAAAAACCCCTAGAGCCTGCAGGGCAAACTTATCATGGCGATCATGCTGTGGTTTTTTATCAAATTCCCGAAAATCCACATAAATATCCACTCATCATGCTCCATGGTGCAGGTCAATCATCTCGTACATGGCAAAGTACACCTGATGGTAGAGAAGGCTTTCAAAATATTTTCTTACGCCGAGGTTTCTCAACCTATCTTGTTGACCAACCACGCCGTGGTAATGCAGGTAGAAGCATGATTGAAGGAACGGTAACACCACAACCTGATGAACAATTGTGGTTCAATCAATTTCGCGTCGGTATCTGGCCTGAGTATTTTAAAGATGTGCAGTTCTCTCACGATAAAGAAGCGTTAAATCAATATTTCCGCCAAATGACCCCCAACACGGGGCTTTTTGACACGAATGTTATTTCTGATGCTTTATCCGCTGTAGTGGATAAATCAGGCCCAGCGATTTTATTCACACACTCACAAGGTGGCGGTCCCGGCTGGTATACCGCAATAAAAAACAATAAGGTCAAAGCGATTGTCGCTTTTGAACCTGGCAGCGGATTTGTTTTTCCTGAAAATGAATTACCAGCACCAATGCCAAGTGCATTCGATACATTAAAGGGGGAGCCAGTTCCAATAGACGATTTCATGGCACTTACCAAAATCCCCATTATCATTTTCTATGGGGATAATATACCCGATAAGCCTATCACTATGCCTGCCCAAGATAGTTGGAGGGTACGTCTTGCTATGGCAAGAGAATGGCGAGATGTGGTTAATCAACATGGTGGGGATGTGACCGTTATCCATTTGCCAGAGGTGGGTATTAAAGGAAATACACATTTTCCTTTTTCGGATCTGAATAATACTCAAATTGCAGATTTAGTTAGCCAATTTATTGAACAAAAAAATCTACAATAATTCACGCTTATTGTGAGCAAGAATCATTATTTATGAATCCTGTTCATAAGCTCTAGAAGATTATAGCCTCTAATCTAATCAATAAATCTACGCTATGCTTTATTCTAACGAAAATAAAAAGGAGTGTATTATGCAAACGGTCAAATTAAACAATGGGGTTGAAATGCCATTGTTAGGCTTCGGTGTCTTTCAGATGACAGATGCGGACGAGTGTGAACGCGCTGTTATTGACGCGCTTGAAACCGGTTATCGTTTAATAGATACCGCTGCATCCTATCAAAATGAAACTCAAGTCGGGAATGCATTAAAACAGAGCCAAATAGCACGAGAAGATTTATTTATTACGACGAAGTTGTGGCTACAGGATACCAGCTACGAAGGGGCAAAAGCGCAATTTCAACGTTCATTAAGTCGCCTGCAACTCGACTATGTTGATCTTTACCTTATCCACCAACCTTATGGCGATGTCCACGGTGCGTGGCGTGCAATGGAAGAACTTTATCAAGCTGGAAAAATTCGGGCAATTGGTGTCAGCAATTTTCATCCAGACAGATTAGCTGACCTTATTGCATTTAATAAAGTTATTCCTGCGGTCAATCAAGTTGAAGTTAACCCATTTAATCAGCAACTACATGCAGTGCCATGGATGCAGAGTAAAAATATCCAACCAGAGGCTTGGGCGCCTTTTGCTGAAGGTAGAAATGGATTATTTCAGCATCCTCAACTCATCGCTATCGGTGAAAAATACGGCAAAAGTGTTGGGCAAGTTGTTCTGCGCTGGTTATTTCAACGAGGCATTGTGTCACTGGCTAAATCAGTTCGTAAAACCAGAATGGTAGAAAATATAAACATTCTCGATTTCACTCTAACCGATAATGAAATGACACAAATCGCAGCAATGGATACGGCAACAAGTGCATTTTTCTCACACCGCGACCCTGCAATGGTTGAATGGCTCGCTGGCCGCAAACTAGATGTTTAGTTATGCAAACAATCTAATTAATGATCAGGACATAAATCATGAAAAAACGTTTTCTCGGTAATTCTAAACTTGAAGTTTCTGCGCTTGGATTAGGTTGTATGGGGCTAAGTCACGGTTATGGTCCAGCCACAGATAAACGTCAAGCCATTGAATTGTTGCGTACAGCCGTCGAACGAGGGGTCACTTTTTTTGATACCGCAGAAGTCTATGGGCCATTCTTGAATGAGGAAGTGGTTGGCGAAGCATTAAAACCCTTTCGAGATAGCGTGGTTATTGCAACAAAATTTGGTTTCAATTGCAGTAATGAAAACAAACACCAGCTTTTAAATAGCCGCCCAGAGCATATTCGTGAAGCTGTCGAAGGTTCATTACGTCGGCTCAAAACTGACGTTATTGACCTTCTATATCAACACCGTGTTGACCCAGATGTACCGATTGAAGATGTTGCAGGCACAATAAAAGATTTGATTGCGGAAGGTAAAGTAAAGCACTTTGGCCTCTCTGAAGCCAGCGCTCAAACAATTCGCCGGGCGCATGCCATTCAGCCTGTCACCGCACTGCAAAGCGAGTATTCACTTTGGTGGCGTGAACCTGAAGATGAAATATTACCTGTGCTTGAAGAATTAGGCATTGGATTTGTTCCCTTTAGCCCATTAGGAAAAGGTTTTTTAACTGGGGCAATTAATGCGAATACCACATTTAAAGATGATGACTTTCGTAGCAAAGTCCCACGTTTCAATACAGAAGCGTTAGAGGCGAATGCACAACTGGTTACTTTGTTAGCTGACCTCGCTAGCCAGAAAGGCGTGACTTCAGCACAAATTGCACTGGCTTGGTTATTGGCACAAAAACCGTGGATTGTTCCTATTCCGGGCACAACTAAACTGCATCGTTTAGAGGAAAATTCAAATGCTGTCGATGTCATACTCACGAATAACGATTTGCAAAAAATTGCCCATGCGCTGGAAACAGTTAAAATTGTTGGAGAACGCTATCCTGCTGCATTGCAAGCACTAATTAATCGATAAACTTATCTTAGGCTGGTAGATATCAATACATTTATCTCGCACTACCAGCCTCTATTTCTCACTGTAACGCAGTGCATCAATCAATAATGCAAACGCTGGAGGGTGCTGTTTTCGACTTGGGTAATAAAGATAATAGCCTGAAAAAGCCGGGCACCAATCACTTAAAATTTGGACCAGCTTTCCTGATTTAACGGGCTCTTGAATGGTATCCTCGGGGACGCAAGCAATACCAAACCCAGACAGCGCCGCGTCAATTCGTTCAGATAATAGATTAAAGGTGAGTTGCCCTTCCACTCTAACTCGTAACGATTTACCTTCTTTCTCAAACTCCCAATGATACAATCCCCCCGCAGTAGGCAGTCGCATATTGATACAACGATGATGCTGTAAATCATGAGGTGTTCGTGGTATACCTTGAGTTTCGAAATAACTCGGTGAACCAACAATCGCTAATCGCATATCAGGGCCAATCTTAACGGCGACCATGTCCTTATCAACACTTTCCCCTAAACGTATCCCCGCATCAAAGCCTTCATCGACAATATTAACAAACCCATTATCAACCACCAATTCGACATTAATATCTGGGTATGCACGTAGAAACGGTTTGAGTTTGGGCCAAAGAAGACTGCGTGCTGCATGCTCCCCTGTTGAAAGGCGAATATTGCCAGATGCCGCACCATTAAGCTGAATGATTGCCTCTAACTCGTGATTAAGTTCAGCCAGTCGAGGTTCAAGACAAGCAATAATCTTTTCCCCCATTTCAGTTGCCGCGACACTGCGTGTGGTGCGTGTTAAGAGCCGTGCATTTAAACGTTCTTCCAATGCTTTGACTGCATGGCTCAAAGCAGATTGAGAAACGCCCAATTTAGCCGCAGCTTTGGTAAAGCTTTTCTCCCTCGCAACAGCAAAAAAAATTTGTAATTCATTAAAGTTATCTTTAAGCACAATGTATACCTTTTTGTATCTTTACGCTTTGTGTCCTTTCTAACTAACTATTTCACCATGATGTAAATATACATTATGGTAAATATTATTTTTATGTTCATAACCTATTTTTACAGATAAGTCTTTCGTATCTGCATTATTAATTTGCGATGTTTATGAAAAAATACTTATAACCTAATGGAGTTTTTAACTTACGTGACGATACACTAAGGCTCAATCCATGAATAATGAATTATGTCTACTTCTGGCACAGAGCCGACATCTGGATGATATATAACTCTGTGTTGTTATAGTACCCGCTCAGATTAGAGCTGGTACACACAAATTACCCAACTAGCGATATTCCCCTTATCCCGCCTTCTATAATACTTCCCCTGTCAGCTTCTTCAATAAAATCAGCCCACCATTGCATCATAGGGCGTCTTTGCTCTAGGTAGTCACTACGGTTATAGGCACGCCTAACTTCGTTTTTATCAACGTGGGCGAGGGCGGCTTCGATAACATCGGGTGGGAAGCCCTGTTCATTGAGTGCCGTACTGGCAATTGAACGTAGGCCGTGTGAGACTAATACACCTCCGAACCCAGCGCGTTTTAATGCAGCATTGACGGTTTGGCTATTCATCGGTTGGGTAGGCTTGATACGGCTAGGAAAGATAAACTCACGATTACCACTGAGTGGTTTCATTAGCTCTAAGATAGCTAAAGCAGCGTCAGACAATGGAACAGTGTGCTCACGGTTCATTTTCATTCTAGCAGCCGGTATCTTCCATTCCTTGGTTTCAAAGTTGATTTCGTCCCAACGAGCTTCAGCGGCTTCGGCAGGGCGAGAGATGGTAAGCAGCTGCCACATAAACAAGCATCGAGTTGATAGGCTAATACTAGCTGTACGCATTGTCTGCATGAGCTTTGGCAGCTGATCAGGGGGAATACTTGGCATATTCTTTTTCTTGGGTTTTTCAAAAGCCTTGCCAATGTTGATACTTGGAACTGCATCAATTAAGCCAGTATTTTGAGCATAGATCATCACTTCGTTGATACGCTGACATAGGCGACGAACGGTTTCTAATGCACCTCTAGCTTGAACCGGTTGTATTGCTTGAACCTATATATGCGCTTTGATATCGGTAACGCTGATGTCACCAATGGCAGGGAACACATCTCGTTCAAGTGAGCGCCAGATATCATTACCGTAGTCTTCTGTTACAGTGGACTTCTTCACTTCCCACCAACGTTCAGCGACAAGTTGAAAGGTATTTGCCTTAGCTTCTAAGCTGTTACGGACTTGCTCTTTATGGTGATCTTGTGGGTCTATTTGTTTAGCGAGGAGTGTTCTTGCTTCAAGGCGATAGCTACGTGCATCGGCAAGGCTGACGGCAGGGTAAGAACCAAGGCTCTTTTTAGCTCGCTTTTTAGTGAGAGGGCGAATGTAGCGAAATGACCACAGCTTACTGCCATTGGATTTAACCAATAGTTCTAATCCATCGCCATCATAGAGGACATAATCACTCTGCTTTGGCTTTGCTGCATCGATCTCTTTTGCTGATAACGGTTTGGTTTGTCTTGCCATTTTTGATGTTCCATTTTTTTAGGCACCTCAAAAACTATAAAGGTTAACGAGGTGCCTATCAAGGTGCCTAAGATGATTGGATTTAATTAGGTGACATCAGACTACGCAGGACATAAAAAAGCCCGAAACTCATTGAGTTAGCGGGCTTTTCAGTCTTCTTTGGACGTCCTTAGAAGATAATTTGGTGGAGCTGGCGGGAGTTGAACCCGCGTCCGAAATTTCTACATCCTCGGTACTACATGCTTAGTCTAGTCTTTGAATTCATTTGCCAGCTGCGGACAGACACGCCACCAACAAACTATCCTGATTAAGTTTAACGCTTCAACCCCAGGCAAGGCATCCACGCGATCTCTTTTGGGTTTGACCTCTCTTGATCCCCGTCCTAAGAGCGGAGGCTAGGGAGAGAGGGCTCTAAGCAGGTTATTAAGCTGCTAAAGCGTAGTTTTCGTCGTTTGCGACTATTTTTTTGCGGCTTTTTACGAGGCCAACCGCCCCTCGGCATGCACCTTGGGTTTCGCAAATCCCGTCGAATCCAGAATCAGCCCCAAGTTGTTGAGCGTAGTATAACAGAAAAATACTCTATAAAGCTAGAGGTTAGCGGTTAGAATGTTTCATTATACGTGCTTTATCGAGTTGCCATTCACGTTCTTTAATATCAGAACGCTTATCGTGAGATTTTTTACCTCTGGCAACGCCGATTTTAACTTTACACCATGCATTTTTCCAGTAGAGAGAAAGCGCAATAACGGTATAACCTTCGCGGTTAACTTTACCGTAGAGTGTATCTAATTCACGTTGATTTAAAAGTAATTTTCGGCTACGAGTTGGGTCGCACACAACGTGCGATGATGCAACAGTCAGCGGTGTGAAGTTTGCACCGAATAAATAAGCTTCGCCGTCCCTTAAAAGAACGTAGCTATCTCCAATGTTGGCTTTGCCTGCACGGAGTGATTTGACTTCCCAACCTTGTAGGGATAGACCCGCCTCGAACTCCTCTTCGATAGAATATTCGTGGCGAGCACGCTTGTTCATAGCAATTGTTGCTGAACCGGGTTTATATGGTTTTTTCTTTGTCATAGTGCAATCATTATACTGTAAGCTGAGTTGAAAGAAATCTTTCTAAGCTGATATTTTTTTGATTGTGCAAATCTTGCCCTATGTGGGTTTTGTTTTTTGTTTAACCAATCAAAGATGGTATTATACGCTCAGTTTTTGGGGATAGGAATTGATATGCCACAGATTAGTCGCTCTGCGTTGGTCCCTTTTAGCGCAGAACAAATGTATAAACTCGTTAATGACGTTATTTCATATCCGAGCTTTTTGCCGGGGTGTGTGGGTAGCAGAATTATTAGTCATAGTTCTGAAGAAATGACCGCTTCTGTTGAAGTGTCAAAAGCAGGCATTAGCAAAACTTTTGTCACAAAAAATGTGCTAGAGGATAACAAGTGCATTCATATGCAACTTGTGGAAGGGCCATTTAGTAAATTAGCTGGTGGTTGGAAATTTATTCCTTTAAGCCCTGATGCTTGTAAAATCGAGTTTCACCTTGATTTTGAATTTACAAATAAATTGATAGAACTTGCATTTGGCAAAATTTTTAAGGAATTAGCTAATAATATGGTTCAAGCCTTCACTTTAAGAGCAAAGGATGTATACAGTGTCTGAGCTGAATATTGAAGTGACATATGCGCTTCCTGAAAAGCAATTTTTGCTATCAGTAAAAGTGAAAGAGGGGGCGACAATAGAAGAAGCAATACTAGCTTCTGGTATTTTAGCTCTTAGAGATGATATTGATCTTAAAAAAAATAAGATTGGTATTTATAGTCGCCCTGCTAAATTGACAGATTTAGTGCAAGATGGGGATCGTGTTGAGATTTATCGACCTTTGATTGCAGACCCAAAAGAATTACGTCGCAAACGAGCGGAAAAGTCTAAAGAAGTTAAAAATAAGTAAACCGATTATACGTAGCGAACCGAGCAAAGCTCGGTTTTTGTCTTTAAATTTATTTATACAAGTTGAGTCTAAATAAATTTTTAATAAAGATACTCATAATAACAACCCGCCTGAATAAGTCCTTCAGAAAACAGGTTGTTATTATCACACTAGGTGGTTCTTAGTGTTTGTGGTTAGTCAGCTGTTTTAGTTTCTGATGCTTTTGTTTCAGCAGCTTCCATTGATTCCTGCGCGGCAAGATTTTTCTCGTTTTTGATGTCAGTAAGAATACCATTGCGATCAAAAATCAGAGTCAAAGTTTCTTGCTGAACTGGGTCATGCCCTAGTTCTTGGCGGAAAACATAATACCAAGTTTGAGTACCAAACGGGTCAGATAACATTGGCGTGCCCAAAGTATAAGCGACCTGTTGCTGTGTCATTCCTTTTTGGATCTTAGCAACATCTTTCGCTGTGAGGTAATTACCTTGGTTAATGTCTGGATGATAGACAAGACGTTCCATCATTGAACAGCCCGTAGACATTAATGCGAGTGATAGTGCGGCAGCAGTTAACAATTTATAACGCATGGATATCTCATTCCTTTTGGAGTCAGAACATCAATGATAATCGACATTGATACAATTTAAAACCTTCCTTATCGACTCTAAGACCACATGAGCGTAAAAAAGTTGTCAAAAATTATGCTGCAAGTAACTCTTTTGCGTTGGCTAGTGTATTTTTGGTGACTTCTGAACCTGCTAAAAGGCGCGCAAGCTCTTGTAATCTAGATTTTTTATCTAATAGCTGCATATGAGTTTCAGTTTCAACGCCATTAGTTTCTTTGCTTACATAAAAATGATGATGTCCACAACCTGCAACTTGAGGTAAATGCGTTACACACATGACTTGAGTTGATTCACCTAACTCACGTAATAACTTACCAACAATAGCGGCTGTTGGTCCGCTAATACCCACATCGACCTCATCAAAAATTAACGCTGGAGTATCCATTTTCTTAGCGGTAATAACTTGAATAGCTAGTGCGATACGCGATAGTTCACCACCTGAAGCAACTTTAGCGAGCGCCTGATGTGGCTGACCTGGGTTCGTAGTAACATTGAATTCTATCTTACATGCACCATCAATCTGCAATTGTTCTGGTATAAATTTCACATCAATAGTAAACAGGCCATGAGGCATTGAAAGTTGATGCATACTGTTGGTAATTAGCGTGCTTAACTCTTGGGCATAATGCAGTCGCACATGGTGTAAACGCTCTGCACAAGCTAATGCTTTTTGATGATCGATAGCGACTTGCTCGTTTAAAGTTTCACAATCTTCGTTTTGATTAGCAATTTGTTCTTGCTCAGTCAATAACTGTTGAAATAGTTCAGGTAGTGCCTCGGGGCTAACATGATGTTTTCGAGCTAAGCTAATTTGTTTAGAGATACGTTGCTCAAGTTCAAATAAACGGTTGGGATCAAGTTCGTATTGATCGCAATAATGTTTTATTTCATCACTGACTTCACTGACTTGTATTGATGCTTCTTCAAGCATATCGAGAAGTTCTGAAAATTTCGGATTGAGAGCAACGAGATCAGTCAATTCATTTTTTGCCATATTTAATAAACTAATGACATTCGCATCATCATTTTCAGATAGTATATGCGTGGTTGTTTGACCAATAGATAAAAATTGCCCATGATTAGCGAGTTGTTTATATTCTTGGTCTATCTCTTCAAATTCCCCTTGAACAGGAAGGAATTCGTTTAGTTCTTTTAGATGATATTCCAGCAACTGTTGTCGAGATTCACGCTCTTGCATCTCTTTTTGAAATACGGCTAATTGTTGGCAGGAGTCGTGCCATGTTTTCCATGCTTTTTTCATTTGAGCAAGTAGTTCTTGCTGGTTTGAATAGGCATCAAGCAGGGACTTTTGATGCGTGTTATCTAGCAAGAGTTGGTGCGCGTGCTGGCCATGAATTTGGATCAGTAATGTACCGAGTTCTCTAAGTTGTGATAAAGGTACAGAAACGCCGTTAATAAAACCTCGGGAACGGCCGTCAGGAGAGATAGTCCGACGTAATAAGCACTCATTTTGGTTATCAAGTTGGTGCTCAATAAGCCAATTAGCAGCCATCTCAGCATCAACTAAGGAAAAACGGGCACAAAGATCAGCACGCAGCGCACCAGGGCGTACCATATTGGCTTCACCCCGATTACCTAAACATAGGCCAAGAGCATCAATAGCAATGGACTTACCCGCACCTGTTTCACCGGTTATGGCTGTCATACCATTACGGAAATCAATTTCTAATTCACGTACGATTGCAAAATTATTGATTGTTAGTTGGGTAAGCATCTGCGCTCTCCTGTAAAAATACACACCTGTGTTTTAATACAGTGTATGACTGTTTTTTTATACAGTAAAGAGGCAGAATGAAAAAATTAAAAAGTTTTTTTAGCCCAGCCTAATTTTGAACTTAACGTATTGAAATAATTGTAATCTTGTGGATGAACTAAATTAAGATTTTTATTACTACGTTTAACAATAACTTCCTCTCCATCCTGAATAGGGAGCATAATTTGGCTGTCACAGCTGACTTCATAATCAATATTTGTTCGTAAAAACCTCAACCGAATACTGCTGTCGCTGCTAATCACTAGTGGTCTGGAGGATAAGGTATGTGGAAACATTGGAACTAATACAATAGCATCCAAGTTCGGGGTTAAAATAGGGCCACCTGCGGAAAGAGAATAAGCTGTAGAACCTGTTGGTGTGGCGATAATCAAACCATCAGAACGTTGAGAAAAGGCAAATTTTTCATCAATGTAAACCTCGAATTCGATCATATGCGCAACTTTGCCTGGGTGCAGAACAATCTCATTAATTGCGGTGCTTTTACGTGCTTTTTGGTTAGCTTTAATGACTTGTGCTTCTAGTAAAAAACGTCTTTCTTCGCGGTATTTTCCTTCAAGAACACTTGAAAGTTGTTGCAATGCATTATCAGGGTCTAAATCAGTAAGAAAACCGAGATTACCACGATTTACACCGATCACTTTATTATTATACCGGGATAAAATACGAGCAGCGCCAAGCATATTGCCATCCCCGCCAACGACGACAACTAAATCAGCCTGTTGGCCTATTTCAGTTAATGTACCAGTGTTGGCATTAGATAATTTTAAATCTTTAGCAACTTGTTTATCGATAATGGCATGATAATTTTTTGAAATTAACCAATGGTATATTAATTCATGAGTTGCCAATGCTTCAGGATGCCTAGGGTGCCCGACAATGCCTATCGTTTTAAAATGTGGTAGTGCTGTATTATTGTCCTTTCGCATACTTTTTTGGCCTCTGATTGTATGACTTCCCTTGAATCCCTGTATTAGATCCCCATAATACTCTCATATATGGGATTAATGCTAAATACGCGGAGATATTCATGAGTAGTAAAGACCAAAACATGCATGATGAGCAAGCTTTTGAACAAAATGAATCACAAAAAGTTCAAGCTGAGCAAGAAGCCAGCGTTCAACAAGCTGATGAGTTACAAGCAGACGAACAAGCGTTAGCCGCGCGTATTGCTGAGCTTGAGCAACAGTTAGAAGCTTCACAAAAAACTGAACGTGAAGCGATGTTACGTGCACACGCAGAAATTGAAAATATTCGTCGTAGGACTGAGCAAGATATCGAAAAGGCACATAAATTTGCACTGGAAAAATTCTCAAATGAATTATTGCCAGTGATTGATAACTTGGAACGTGCAATAGAAGCTGCTGATCACGAAAGTGAAGAGTCTAAAGCGATGTTAGAAGGTTTAAATTTAACGTTAAAAACCTTTTTAGATGCAGTGGCTAAGTTCGGTATTGAGCCTGTCAGTGAAGTGAATGTGCCATTCAACCCTGAAGTTCACCAAGCGATGACGATGATTGAGTCACCTGATCACCAAGCTAATCATGTGATTGATGTGATGCAAAAAGGGTACACGTTAAATAACCGTTTACTCAGACCTGCAATGGTTATTGTGTCTAAATAATCGATGAAATGGGATACGTGAGTATCCCATTTTTTATTGTCCGCAATTTGAAATTATTCGCTAATTACAGGTGTCCAATCTATAGGTTTTTTGCCTTGCTGAGCTAAAATTTCATTTGTTTGTGAAAAATGCCTACAACCTAAAAACCCGCGATGAGCAGAAAGTGGGGAGGGATGTGGGGCTTTCAGAACATGATGGCGTTTAGTATCAATAATTTTACCTTTTTTCTGGGCATGAGAGCCCCAGAGTAAAAAGATCACGCCCTCGGTATTTTCATTAATTGCTTCAATAACTTTATCTGTAAATGTTTCCCAACCTAAATGCGCATGGGAATGGGCATTGCCTTGCTCGACGGTGAGGACGGTGTTAAGGAGTAAAACACCTTGTTGAGCCCAACTGAGCAAGTACCCATGATTAGGCCTTTGAAAGTCACTAATATCTTTTTCTAGCTCTTTATACATATTGACTAATGATGGTGGTGGCTTAATTCCTGGGAGTACGGAAAAAGAGAGGCCGTGAGCTTGCCCTGGCCCATGGTAAGGGTCTTGCCCAAGGATAACAACTTTAATATCAGAAAGCTCGGTATACCTAAATGCATTAAAAACGTCGTCTTGAGCAGGATAGATAATTTTACCATTTTTGCGTTGTTCTGCTACATAAGCCAACGTTTCTTTGAAATAAGATTTTGATTTTTCAGGGCCAATAACATCGTGCCACGTAATGGAGTTTGACATGAAATATTCCATAACAATGAATTTAAGAAGGAACAATTATATGAACCAGTTGATAGCTATAAGCTTACTGGTTCATGAGGGAGAGATAAAGCCCTGATATTGAGTATTAATCTTTAAAAAAAATTGAAAATATATAAAAATAGTTAAAAAAATGAATTGTGAATTTTGATTTAAATCATAATGTTGGGTTGGTTGAATTAGTTACTAAGCGGAATAATTGATAAATATCAAAGAAAATAGGGGATCTAACTGGTATAAAATACCTATATACATTGGTTAGACCAAATATCCAATTACAAGTTTTCATAAGATTGATGGTTAATGTAGCTTCGATTTATTAAGCAAATCGAATGCAATCTAGCTCGAACGTGGAGGTCGACATGATTACAGGTATTCAAATTACTAAAACTGATAATGCAGCATTGATGAATTCGTTTTGGTTACTGGATGACGAAAAAAATGAAGCTCGTTGTGTTTGTGCAAAAGCCGATTATAACGAAGGGCAAATCGTTGCTAAAGACGAATTAGGTGCTTTTGAGTATCGTGAAGTTCCTTTAGAAATGAAACCAACTGTACGTGTTGAAGGTGGTCAGCACTTAAATGTTAACGTATTAAGTCGTGAAACATTAGAAGATGCAGTTAAAAACCCAGAAAAATATCCACAATTAACAATCCGTGTTTCTGGTTATGCAGTGCGTTTTAATTCATTAACGCCTGAACAACAACGTGATGTTATTACTCGTACTTTCACTGAAAGCTTGTAATAAATATTAAATGTAATTACATCTAGTAATGCATAATAAATTCTAAAGCCATTGTTACCAATGGCTTTTTATTTGTTCCTAATAAAGTTGATTATTTCCCACCTTGGTTATTTGTATTTCAATATTCTTCCAACAAATACACTTGTTAGGGAGAATTCATGTCACTATCAACACTACAAACATTATCAAAAAAAGATGAATATATTTTTGTTAGAGAAAACTTAAATATTTATTTGCAGCATCAACATCAAGAAGTTAAATCTTGTATAACAGATTTATGGCCTAAAGAGATATTAAGAGAAGACTTCTTAGGAGGTCATGCACAACAAAATGACTATATTTTGGCTCTATTAGCACAAGGTGCTTATCATAAAAATTGGCGGAATATTCAGGGTGTTGAAAGATTAAGTAATAAAGAGATTTTTGATCTCGGAATTAATGCGGAACTATTAAACGACGAGCAAACAGGTTTTCAAGCTAATATTTGTCGATTTAATGATTTATATATTCTTTGTTTTGCTGGTACTAACGATATTATCGATTTTTACAGTAATATTCGTCAAGGCCTTGGTTTTTATGAGTCTCAATATTTTCAAGCTGTTGGTTTGATGAATGTTTTATTCAATGCAGTTAATGGAAACACAATTTGTACAGGGCACTCATTAGGTGGAGGATTGGCATCAATAGCGGCGTTAGCGAGTCAATCGCCCTGTATTGCATTCAGTCCTGCAGGGCTGGCAAAAAATACTATTAATAATATTGGGATTGATTATCACGTTGCTGCAAAAATTGCACAAGAAGGGTTGATACGCTATTACACGGTGCAATATGACTGGCTAGATAGATTACAAAACTCTTTACCGATCCCTTCTGCGTTGGGAAATTGTATTAAAATGGCTTATAGCGAACATAGCTCTTGGAAAAATTGGTTACCCACCCGTTTATTAACAAGAAGTTTTATTGCTCATTCAATGATTAAAATTATTAGGGTTATGTGCAAACATAAGCCATGGAATAATTGGAATGCAATCACAGGTGAATATAATAAGGTACAAGAAATACCACTAGAATTATTTCCAACTAAAGAAGAAAAACAGGAAATGAGTTGGCAAGAATGTTGTGAAAGTGCCATCAAAAAAGGAAATATAACGGAGTTTTCAGCACTTTTATCATTAGACCATAAACCTTGTGACATTAGTTTATTGGCACAGCAATCAGTCAGAACAGTTAATGGGCAATTTATGGCAGCCCTAATGGAATCTCAATATGGTCAAACAATTAAAATGTTTCAATCCAGAGGTCAAAAAAGTATTTTGCATTTAGCAGCGCAAAATGGCCGTCTTATACAATCGCAACTTTTATTAAAAAATGGATTAACAGTGAATATTAAGGATAGCTTGGGGAACACACCTTTACATGATGCGTTAAATAGCCATGCACTTGATGTTGCTACATTACTATTGGAAAATGGAGCCGATTGGCGAATTAGAAATAATAAAGGCCTAGATTGTAAGGATATACTTGGTAGCCATATTATTAAGTATGATTTGTTGACTCATGAAGGCAAACAAATGCGAGATAAAGTTTTTCAAATGATGGGCTAAATAAAAAAACGGGCCTAAACCCGTTTTTAGTGACTAGCTTTTATCGCTAGCTGTTGGTATAGAAGGGCTAGCAGGAGTACGACGTTTACCAATATTTTTCTTGTCGCGATGGCGTACTTTTTCTTTTTTCTTAGCTTGTTCTTCTTTTTTCTTTTCTTTACGCTTAGCAAGCACTTTCTTCGACGGTTTTGGCTTATTTAGCATCGCTTCTGAAGGGGCTTTAGTTGTTGGACGTAAAGAATCAACCACACGAATTTTGATAGGTTCTTCAATATAACGAGTAATTTTACCCAATAATGGGAAGTCATGCGCTTCGACTAAGGAAATTGCGGTTCCTTTACGTCCAGCTCGGCCGGTACGGCCAATACGGTGCAAATACACATCTGCAGTTCTAGGTAAGTCAAAGTTAAAAACATGGCTAACGTTTTCGATATCTAAGCCACGGGAAGCAACATCTGTTGCAACGAGTACTTTAACTTGGCCATCAACTAGGCGACGTACCGCTTCATTACGCTTAGCCTGCGGCATTTCACCTTCAAGATAACAAGGTTCGATACCCGCTTCACGTAACCATTGGACTAATTCGCGCAAACGCTCACGCTTACGCACAAAGACGATAGCTTTGGTGACTTCATCTTGTTTTAACAAATGGCACAGTAATGCCGTTTTATGCTCTAGAGTGTCAGCACGGTAATGAAATTGCTGAATTTTTTTACGTTCACGGCGTGAAGGGTCGGCGTCAATTTCAATTGGATCTTCTAATAAGCGCTCAGCAAAGTCACGAATAGCTTCGCCTTCAAGAGTTGCAGAAAACAGCATGGTCTGCTTGCGCCAGCGCGTTTCGCCTGCAATTGTTTCTATGTCATTGGCAAAACCCATGTCGAGCATGCGGTCAGCTTCGTCGAGGATCAAAATCTCAACTGCACGGCAGTCAAAGTTTTCTTCTTTAATATATTGGAGTAGACGGCCTGTTGTTGCGACGACAATGTCTTGATTTTCACTGAAAACTTCAGCGTGATTCATATAAGCAACACCACCCGTGATTGTTGCAATATCGAGGTGATTATGGGCACATAATTCTTTTGCTTGGTCAGCAACCTGCATGGCTAATTCACGAGTTGGCGTGACAACTAGAACGCGAGGCGGCCCTGATTTCTTTCTAGGGAAATCAAGTAAATGTTGGATCGCAGGTAGTAAGAACGCGGCGGTTTTACCTGTACCTGTCGGAGCTGAACCTAATACATCGCGGCCATCCATTGCAGCAGGAATAGCTGCCGCTTGAATCGCGGTTGGACGTTGATAGCCTTTATCTGAAAGCGCATCAATTAGGCTTTCATCAAGTTCAAGTTCAGTAAAAGTGGATGCAGTCATGATATACCTCTATTTGGGGCGCTGATTATAAACAGGTTAGCAAAATTGTTCACCTGAAAAAATCAGCTTTGCTCAAGTGTAACTGTTTTCACTGTGGACAGGGAGCGATATATCAATGTATGTGAGTGAAATATAGAGAAGATAAATAATTGAAGGAGGAAAGAGCTTTTCCTCCTTTATATGCTTATCTAACTTAGCTAAGTATATTAATTAACCATGTATGATAAGGAATACCAACTAAGTCAATGAGCACGGCACCACTGAGTGGCACAATCATGAAAGCTTTCATTGACACTTGTTTGTAACGTTCACAAACAGAGGACATATTCGCCATTGCATTTGGCGTCGCACCTAAGCCGTGCCCCATTAGGCCTGCACACATTACTGCGGCATCGTAGTTTTTGCCTAATAAGCGGAAAATGACAAAGACAACTAATAGAATTAAAATAATCACTTGCGCCAATAGAATGGTGAATAATGGCAAAGCAACAGCTTTTAGCTCCCATATTTTCAATGACATCATCGCCATAGTCAAAAATAGGCCAAGCGAAACTTCAGAGATAAGGTCAACCGACTTTTGGTTAATACGGAATAATTCTACTTGGTCATTAATATTGCGAATAACAATCGCAATGATCATTGCTCCAACATAGCTCGGCAAAGAAAACCCGGTTGCTTTGGTAAATTGCGCTGAAGCGAATTGGCCAATAACCATAATTCCAAGAACAAGTGCTAGCATTTTTAAAAAGGCGTGAGCATCGATGGATTCAATTTTTCCAGCAATGGTTTCAGGAACTTGAACTCGCTCAACATTTTCATCAGCTTTAATCTGCACGTTAAATTTCTTAATTAAGAACGTTGCAATCGGACCACCAAGTAAACTTCCTGTAATTAGGCCGAATGTTGCTGCGGCAATTGCGGCAACCGTTGCGGATTGCACGCCAAGGCCCTCAGCCATGCCACCAAAGGCTGCTGCACCACCATGTCCCCCAGTAAGAGAAACGCCACCAGCCATGATACCAATAACGGGATCAACACCGAGTAAATGAGCAAGGCCTGCACCAAAGGTGTCTTGGAAAATAACCACAAACCAGCAGATAAACAGGTAGATAAAGAGTAACCGACCACCACTTTTTAAAATACGGAAGCTGCCGTCAATACCAATAGTGGTAAAGAAAGCGACCATTAAGAAGGTTTGTAAACTGGTATCAAAATTGATTTCGGCCAGATTAAATGATTTGAGCCCCCAAATAATCAAACTAACCAGAAAGCCGCCAATGACGGGAGAAGGGATACAAAAGCGCTGTAGCCATTCGATACGTTTCTTTAAGTGGATCCCCATGAGTAGGCAGATCACCGTTAGGAAGAGGGTGGAGAGTGTGTCGAGGTGTAGAATCATATTTTTCCCTTTTTAACTGTTGTCTTTCACGCTACAGCGTTGTTGGCCGCGCTCCGTTACCCTAGTCACATACTTTTGTATGCTCCTAGGGATAACGTCACTTGCCGCCTAGCTGTAACGCGAAATTCAATAGTTAAAAACCATTAAGTTATTGCGCTACAGCGTTGTTGGCCGCGCTCCGTTACCCTAGTCACATACTTTTGTATGCTCCTAGGGATAACGTCACTTGCTGCCTAGCTGTAACGCGAAATTCAATAGTTAAAAACCATTAAGTTATTGCGCTACGGCTAGTTTGATAATCAACTTCAAAGCTATTTTTATTGTGGTGTTTGAAAATTAATTATCATAACAGCGTGAGAAACAGTGTATTTATCAGTCGAGTTGTTGTGTTGTTTTATTAGAATAAATATTGGTATATCAAATAAGCCGCGAGTTTGGCGGTATGGTTGTCAATATCAAATTCAGGATTGCATTCTGCGATATCAAAAACCGCAATTTTTTGGCTGCTCTTGATAATGGCAAACAATTCATCAAAAATTTCAGTAGAAATGCCTTTTGGTGCTGGTGCACTAACGCCCGGTGCAATAGCGGCAGAAAAGACATCTAAATCAACGGTGACATATAAATAGTCTACTTCGTCAATAAATTTTTTAATTTTTTCAATCGCTTGAGGTAGCTTGGAATAAGCGAGTTCTTTATCGCGGATATATTGGCAACCTAGCGTATCTGCGGTATCGAATAATACTTTTGTATTGCCATGATCTGCGATGCCTAAACATAAATATTTGAAAGAGCGTTGGTGTTGCTGGCACAACATGGCTGATTGTAAAAATGGAGTGCCAGAAGTGGCGACAGGGGCTTCACGCAAATCAAAATGTGCATCAAAGTTAATAATACCAATCGTTTTACCCGCTTGATGTTGTTCAACGTAGTCAAACAGGCCCTGGAAGCTCGCAAATGCAACTTCATGACCGCCGCCAAGGACAATCGGTTTTTGGTTATCAGCGAGGAGAGCGATAAGTTGGTCGGATAAACGGCGTTGTGCTGCTTCTAAATTGCCATCATCACAGCGAATTGTACCGACATCTTTGATTGCAATTGGTTGATGAATAGGCAAACCTGCCAGTTGATGACGAATTGCATCAGGGCCTGCTTTTGCACCTTGGCGGCCTTTATTGCGTCGAACGCCCTCATCAGAAGCAAAACCAATTAATGCAAACTTGGCAGGTGTGTGTTTATTAATGACTTGGTGGATGCGCAAATGTTCTTGTGTTTCACCATCTGTGCGCCCTTGCCATTGGAAAGGTTGTGTCATAGTTACTCCAAGTTAATTAATTTAGTGATGTTATGCGCTGTTTGGCGGGTGTGCGTGATAAATTCATCCACGCGATGTGTAGAGCGAAATTCAGGTGCCATAACTGAAACGACAGCTAACACATCATTACCTTTGAAAATCGGTGCAGAAACACCCAGTACGCCTTCATCGATTTCACTCACAGACATGCCGTAACCTTGTTTGCGTATCTGTTGTAAATCTTGTTGTAGCTTTATTTTTTGTTGTTCAGTGGTTAACTGCTTTGTATGAGCTTCAAGTACTTGGTTTTGATAGAGTTCATGACGAAAAGCTAACAATGTTTTCGCACTTGCTCCTTTAACTAAAGTATTGCCCCGGCCAATAATAAAAGAGCAGCGCAGCGCTTGTTCACTCTCAATCATGTCGACACAAATGGTCTCTCGTAAATTTGAGGTGATAATCGCCACGGTTTCTTGGGTTTTTTTCGCTAAAGTTTGCAGTTCTTGTTTAGACGCGCTCATCAATAAACTGTGGTGATAGTATTTTTCTTGATTTTTGATACTCTGCGAGCCAACACAGTATGTTCCATATTGTTTTGCGTGAGATACAAATTCCCAATCTATGAGAATTGTTAGTAAACGATAGACGGTTGATAATGGGATCTCTAACGCTGATGAGATAGACTGTGGCGTCACTGGAGATGCGCAAGTTGTGATGTAAGACAAGATGTCTAAGGTTCTATTTATACTGTTCATGGCATCTCCTTTTTTTCGAACTTATCAGTAAATTTTTTTCGTCTCAAATATAATTCTCATATTATGAGAATTATATTGTAGCAAATAGGTTAAATTATGACTTTTATTTGCTTAGTATGAGAATGTTCGAACAAGTATTAGCCAATTAGAGTGTTTGCATGTGTAAGCAAAAAAAGAATTACCGTAAAGGCGGTTTTACGTTTAAACAGTTTTTTGTGGCTCATGACCGATGTGCGATGAAAGTGGGGACGGATGGTGTGCTATTGGGGGCTTGGGCTCCTGTAGACGGTGTTCAGTCTGTATTGGATATTGGTAGCGGTAGTGGGCTAATAGCATTGATGCTAGCACAAAGAAATGCAATGTTATGTGTTGATGCCGTCGAGTTAGATAGTGACGCGGCAGTACAAGCACAAGAAAATTTTATTGAATCCCCATGGGCGGATCGTTTACATGTCATCAATCAAGACATTGTGAGTTACAGCCAGTTGTCATCGGTTCAATATGATTTGATTGTTAGTAACCCACCTTACTTTGAACCTGCGGTTGCGTGTCGGGATGAAAAACGAGACCAAGCGAGATATACCGCGACATTAACTCATGATGTATTACTCGAAAGTGCAAAATCCTGTCTTACATCTCATGGACTATTTTGTTTAGTGCTGCCCTATGAAGTTGGTGAAAAAATACAGAAGATGGCTGAGAATTCAGGTTGGTTTACCGCTTTTCGCGTCAATGTTAGTGATAAACCTACAACGGTCTACCATCGCATGCTATTGGGCATTCAACTGCAAGAGATACAAACACAAGTGACATCGCTGGCACTCAAAGATGAAAAGGGTGAGTATACCGATGAATTTCGTAAACTAATTCAGCCATTTTATGTGAAATATTAAAGCCGGCTCAAAGGCCGGCCCTAGCTCACGTTATTCAGGTTTTAAAATAGTGGGGCCTGAATTAGGAAGTGGTTCTGGGTAATCCAAGGTGTAATGTAACCCACGGCTTTCTTTGCGTTCTAATGCACAACTAACCATTAATTCAGCGACTTGAACTAGGTTACGTAATTCAAGTAAGTTATTTGAAATGCGGAAATTTGCATAGTAGTCGTGAATTTCTTGCTGCAATAGATGGATGCGACGCAGTGCGCGCTCAAGCCGTTTTGTGGTTCTCACAATTCCCATGTAATCCCACATAAATAGGCGTAATTCATGCCAGTTATGTTGAATAACAACCTGTTCATCTGAGTTATGCACTCGGCTTTCATCCCATTCAGATAAATAGGGAATTTCGTCGATCTGTTTGATCGTTTTATTAATATTTTCAGCCGCCGCCCAGCCGTATACCAAGCATTCTAATAGTGAATTGGATGCCATACGGTTTGCACCATGTAAGCCGGTGTAGCTCACTTCACCAATTGCATAGAGATTCGTGATATCAGTCATACCCGTTTCATCTACAATAACGCCACCACATGTATAATGGGCTGCAGGAACGATAGGAATAGGTTCTTTGGTCAGATCGAGCCCTAACGTCATCAATTTTGCATAAATAGTCGGGAAATGGTTTTTAACGAAATCGCTAGGCTTATGGCTGATATCTAAATACATGCAATCAGCACCAAGGCGTTTCATTTCATGGTCAATAGCTCGTGCAACAACATCGCGAGGAGCAAGTTCACCGCGATCGTCGTGATCTGGCATAAATCGGCTACCATCAGGACGCTTGAGGTAAGCCCCCTCACCACGTAATGCTTCAGTTAATAAGAAATTGCGTGCTTGTGGGTGAAATAAACACGTTGGGTGGAATTGATTAAATTCAAGGTTAGCAACACGGCAGCCAGCCCGCCACGCCATTGCGATACCATCACCAGAAGAAATATCTGGATTCGTGGTATATTGATAAACTTTAGCCGCGCCGCCCGTTGCTAGAACAATCGTTTTCGCTCGAATGGTTTCAACTTGCTCTTTTTGGCGGTTCCATACGTAAGCGCCTAAAATTCGTGGCGATTCAGCCTCATTAGAAAGGATAAGGTCGACGGCATTATAGCGTTCTTTAATATGAATGCTTGGGTGGGCAAAAGCGAGGTCAACTAACGTGGTTTCAACTTCTTTTCCTGTGGCATCAGCATGATGGAGGATCCGCCGATGACTATGGCCACCTTCACGGGTTAAATGATACTGTGTTTCACCGCTTTCGGTAATTTCAGTATCGAATAAAACACCTTGGTCGATAAGCCATTGCACGCAATGTTTCGCATTGGAGGCAATAAACTCAACAGCTTCTTTCTGGCAGATACCTGCACCAGCAATTAGCGTATCTTCTACATGGGATTCGATGCTGTCAGTGTCATCAAAAACGGCGGCAATACCACCTTGTGCATAATATGATGCCCCTTCGCTGAGGCTGCTTTTACTGAGAATGGTCACTTGATGAAAAGGGGCGAGCCGTAAGGCAGCTGAAAGTCCTGCGACACCACTCCCAATGATTAAAATATCAGTGTAATGCTGTGTGGATTCGTTCATAAGTGTTTGCATGTATATAATAGTATGTATTGAGTTTTTTATGTTAGCCTATCGAGTGTCCTATTGCTATTAGTGGATGGTTGTTAATGCACAGTATATTGACCTAGCGCTATTTACGTATTCAAATGCTTTTAGTGTGATAGCTATCGCATTCGCGCCTAAAATCTGTATGCTGTCTTATAGGCCTGAAAGAATATTATAGGCAGTTGTTTTAATAAGGATCTTTAAGATCATCTCAGTAATTTTTTTATCGGTTTTGTAAATTTTTGACTATTTTTTTAGATTAAATTGAACTTCAACGAGTTCTACTACTCAAAGTAGTGCTTGCTTTAGGAAGGGAGAACATGATCAAGTTAACATATTATCGGCCTGAATTCGGGAGATACTTCCTGGAATGAGCGAGCAACTGACCGACCAGATTTTGGTTGAAAAGGTACAAAAAGGCGATCAACAAGCTTTCAACTTATTGGTGATAAAATATCAGCATAAAGTCGCAAGCTTAGTATCCCGCTATGTACCGCAAGCAGATGTGCCTGACGTTGCGCAGGAGTCATTTATAAAAGCTTATCGCGCCATTGGTTCGTTTCGTGGTGACAGCGCATTTTATACTTGGCTTTATCGGATTGCGGTAAATACAGCTAAAAATTATTTAGTTGCCCAAGATAGACGCCCACCTGCGTCGGACTTGGAAGCGAGTGATGCAGAAAACTTTGAAACCGCTGGTGCCTTAAAAGAAATTTCGAACCCAGAGAACTTAATGTTGTCTGATGAATTAAAGAAAGTTGTTTTCCGGACCATCGAATCGCTGCCAGAAGATCTTAGAATGGCAATTACTCTCCGCGAGTTAGATGGTTTGAGCTATGAAGAAATCGCAGAAATAATGGATTGCCCTGTTGGCACCGTACGTTCTCGTATTTTTAGGGCAAGGGAAGCGATTGATAATAAAGTTCAGCCTCTGATTCAACAGTATTAGTCTGTTAAATCAGTCAATTAAATATAATTGTGATGCAATTAACTGAAGGTAATTGGGCATGCAAAGAGAGAAACTTTCCGCAATGATGGATGGCGAAGTACTAGACTTAGAACTGGTCAACGCTATTTCACGTGATTCAACGTTAAAACAACGTTGGGAGAGCTATCATCTTATTCGTGATACTCTGCGTAACGATACTAATGAAGTCATGCACTTCGATATTGCAAGTAAAGTTGCGGCAGCATTAGAGAATGAAGCTGTGCGTATTAATCCTCAGGTAGTTGTCGAATCGCAGCCAGAGCCTGCGACTTGGGGGGCTTTCCCATTCTGGGGTAAAATTCGTCCTTGGGCGAGCCAGCTGACTCAAATTGGTGTTGCAGCTTGTGTGTCTTTGGCGGTTATTGTTGGGGTTCAACAATACAACCAAAGTAATGCCGTTGACTCACCGGTTGATGAGCCAATGTTTAATACTATTCCTGTTGGTAGCGGGGCGCCAGTTAGCTTAAATATCTCAGATAACCAATTATTTGGTAATGAGCAGCAAATTCAACAAGTTGAGCAACAAAATCAACGTATTAATGCGATGCTGCAACAGTATGAAATTGAAAGACGCTCGATGCTTAACCAGCAATATCAAGAGTCTGTAAAACCTGCGTCTTCAGCAGGAGTTAAATTGCAATAATGAACAAATGGTTATCCGTCATCTGCCTGACGGGCAGCCTGATTATTTCTAATCAAGCTTCGGCATCTGAACTAGATGCCGATGTTCTTTTTAAAGAAATGGGAAATGCTGCCCAGAACCTCTCTTACGAAATGTCTTATATGACATTCAGTCCGCAATCAATAACACCTGTACGTTACCGCCATGCCATCATTAATGGTGAACCTGTTTCACAAATGATCCAAATGGATTCATCGCGTCGTGAAATTGTTCAAAAAGGCAATAGCATCAGTTACTTTGAACCTGGTTTTGATGCATTCAGCTTAAATGGTAAATATATAGTTGATAATTTACCATCAGTAGTTTTTGCCAATTATCAACAGATTAAACCTTATTATAATTTTATTGATGCAGGGCGGACCCACATTGGCGATAGGCCAGCATTAGTAATTCGCATAATATCGAAAGACAATTCTCGGTTTAACTATGTAGTATTGATCGATGAAGAAACGAAATTGCCATTACGTATCGACCTTCTCGATAATAATAGCCAAACATTAGAACAATTTCGTGTGATCTCGACGGTGCTAGATAGCCAAACAGTTAAGGATTCATTACTTGCGTTAAGTAAAGTGAATATGCCGCCATTATTGATTTCCCCTAAAAATGGAAATCCTTCCTTTAAGTGGCAAGTTGGCATGTTACCACCTGGTTTTGAAGAAATATCCCGTTCTTCGCGAAAATTAGCTGAAGATGACGTGGTAGAAACCGCAATGTTTAGTGATGGTTTATTTACCTTTTCTGTAAATGTGACAAAATCGACTAAAGGCCCGTTACTCGATCAACCGCTTCAAAATGGGCGTCGAACTATTTACACAATGACGCAAAAGCAAAATGTCATCACTATCATTGGTGAATTACCATTAGCAACAGCACAAGTGGTAGCAGGTAGTATTCAGTTTCGGGAGTAAATTATGGTAAAAGAGTGGGCAACAGTAGTCCGTTGGCAAAACGGTAGGGCTTTATTGCGCTATGGTTCTTCATCCGGCTGTGGTAGTTGCGGTGCTCGTAAAACCTGTGGTTCTTATGCTTTAAGCAAAATTGGGCCAAATACGGAACATGAATTAGAAATCGCAATTGAACAACCACTAGTTGAAGGGCAGAAAATTGAAGTGGGCATCCCTGAGGGGAGTTTAATTCGCTCAGCGCTGTTAGTTTACTTAACACCCATTTTGGGGTTGTTTATTTTTGCAGGCTTAGCGCAGGCGTTTTATTTTGAGCAGTTCTGGATAGCGATTTCAGGTGTAATTGGTGGTATTATTGGTTTTTATGTCGCGCGTAGGCTAGCGTCAAATTTGCGCGATGATGAAGCTTTTCAACCTGTTGTTTTACAGATAGGGTTGCCTCCGAGCGAGCTTTCAGTACAAATTAATTGCTAAATTTCAATATGTTGAGTTAGAAGGTTAATTTGATATTATCAATAGAAAGGGGAACATATGTTTCCCTTTTTTGTGGATTAGAATTAATTAACATACAAATAGTATTATGGCTAATAAAGTCATTAACATATTTTGTCTGTTTTGAGTTAGAAATTACAATAGATTGATTATGGCTATAAGCGTGGTTGATGTGGTTTGTATTAATGATGAATTATGACGACTAACCTATTAACCTGATGCAGGTTTACAGTTGTTTTACATTGAATCTTTGTGTTAGCGGGTTCTTATATGTAAAATGCTGCTAATTAACAATCTTGTGATAATCATAGCATTTTAGTTTTGTCGCGATACTTGCACAAAACTGATTTTGTAAGGCAATTTAAAAGAAGATATTACCTTGAAAATCAATAATATAAGAAACTTTTCCATCATTGCTCATATCGACCATGGTAAGTCGACCTTGTCAGATCGCATTATTCAAATTTGTGGTGGCTTAACCGACCGCGAAATGGCGGCACAAGTTTTAGACTCGATGGACTTAGAGCGTGAGCGTGGGATCACTATTAAAGCACAGAGCGTGACGCTTGATTATAAAGCGTCAGATGGTGAAACTTACCAATTAAACTTCATTGACACCCCGGGTCACGTAGACTTCTCTTATGAAGTATCTCGTTCATTAGCAGCCTGTGAAGGTGCTTTGCTGGTGGTTGATGCAGGGCAAGGCGTTGAAGCTCAAACCTTGGCAAACTGTTATACCGCTATCGAAATGGATTTAGAAGTGGTTCCGGTTTTAAATAAAATTGATTTACCCGCTGCAGATCCTGAGCGTGTTGCTGATGAAATAGAAGATATTGTTGGCCTTGACGCGCATGATGCAGTTCGCTGCTCTGCAAAAACAGGTATTGGTGTTCAAGATGTGATTGAACGCCTTGTTAAAGAGATCCCACCTCCGATTGGGGATGCGGATGCGCCTTTGCAAGCACTTATTATTGACTCGTGGTTTGATAACTATTTAGGCGTTGTTTCATTGATCCGTATTAAAAACGGAACATTGAGAAAAGGCGATAAAATTAAAGTGATGAGCACCGGGCAAGTATATAATGCAGATCGCCTCGGTATTTTCACACCTAAGCAAATCGACCGTGATGTTTTGAGTTGCGGTGAAGTGGGCTGGTTAGTTTGTGCAATTAAAGACATCACTGGTGCCCCAGTTGGGGATACGCTAACAGGGGCTCGTAATCCAGCAGATAAAGCATTACCTGGTTTTAAAAAGGTTAAACCACAGGTTTACGCTGGTTTATTCCCAGTCAGTTCTGATGACTATGAATCATTCCGTGATGCACTAGGTAAGTTAAGTCTAAATGACGCGTCTTTATTTTATGAGCCAGAAACTTCTACTGCGCTAGGTTTCGGTTTCCGTTGTGGTTTCCTTGGCTTACTGCACATGGAAATCATTCAAGAACGTTTAGAACGTGAATATGACCTTGATTTGATTACCACTGCGCCAACTGTAGTGTATGAAGTGCAGCAGACCAATGGTGATATCGTGTATGTTGATAGCCCATCAAAGCTACCGGCATTGAACAATATTGAAGAATTACGCGAACCAATCGCAGAGTGTCATATGCTGATGCCTAAAGAATATTTAGGTAACGTTATTACACTTTGTATTGAGAAACGTGGCGTTCAGACCAATATGGTCTATCATGGTAATCAAGTATCGTTGACTTATGAAATCCCAATGGCAGAAGTGGTATTGGATTTCTTCGACCGCTTAAAATCAACGTCTCGTGGGTATGCATCTTTAGATTATGCATTTAAACGTTTCCAAGCATCAGACATGGTGCGTGTTGATGTTCTTATCAACAATGAGCGTGTAGATGCTTTGGCCTTGATCACTCACCGTGCGAATTCTCAATATCGCGGCCGTGAACTGGTTGAAAAAATGAAAGAGTTGATCCCGCGTCAGCAGTTCGATATTGCGATTCAAGCTGCGATCGGTAACCACATTATTGCTCGTTCTACAGTTAAACAACTGCGTAAAAACGTACTTGCCAAGTGTTATGGCGGTGACGTTAGCCGTAAGAAAAAACTGTTACAGAAGCAAAAGGATGGTAAGAAACGCATGAAGCAAGTTGGTAACGTTGAGCTACCACAAGAAGCGTTCCTTGCTATATTGCATGTTGGTAAAGACTAAGTTTACAAGGAGTCTCAATGGCTAACACCTTTGCCTTGATCCTAACACTGGCAACATTAATCACTGGGATTATATGGTGTTTAGACAAGTTTAAATTTGCACCTGCGCGTAAAGCAAAACTTAAGCAGTTACAGGATGCAACAAATGGCGCAGTGAGTGAGGCGGATGTGGCAAATGCTGTCCGCCGTCCATCATGGCTTGAAACAGGGTCGTCTATTTTCCCTGTGTTAGCGATTGTACTGATTGTGCGTTCATTTATTTATGAGCCATTTCAAATACCTTCAGGGTCAATGATGCCAACGTTGTTAGTTGGCGATTTTATGTTGGTTGAGAAATTTGCTTATGGTTTGAAAGATCCAATCACACAAACGACATTAATCGAAACAGGTAAACCGAAACGTGGTGATATCGCAGTTTTTAAATACCCAAAAGATCCTAATGTTGATTTTGTAAAACGAGTTATTGGAATGCCGGGTGATAAAATTATTTATAACCCAGATGCAAAGGAACTCACAATTTACCCTAATTGTGCAGATAACAAATGTACAGAGACCTTACCTATTGTTTATGGTCCTCTGGCGCCGAGTGAATGGACAATGTTCCTTGATATCGGTTCTGTTGTTGATAACCAAAAGGGCAATTATGAAATTCCATTAGACCAACCTCTACCAAGAAATGCATTGCGTCAATACGAACGTAGTGAAAAATTGGATACGGTTGAGCATCAAATTTTGATTATTCGTCAAGCAATTACCGAAGCAAAATATTTGCAACCAGGTATGCCGAAGAATGAGTGGATTGTTCCTGAAAAGCACTACTTTATGATGGGTGACAACAGGGATAATAGCTCTGACAGCCGTATGTGGGGCTTTGTGCCGGAAGAGAATTTAGTTGGTCGCGCGGTATTTATTTGGTTAAGTCTTGATAAGCAAGAAAATGAATGGCCGACAGGTATTCGCTTTAGTCGAATTGGTCCACTATAATTTGGTTAGTGGGTCTAACTAAATGTTACAAATACGGGTTTTCGTTTGAAAACCCGTATTATCCGAAGCATTATTGTTTTACCCAGTGTACAATATAGATTAATTAATATTATTGGCTCCCCAATTATTAACTCTCCCATTTTAACTTATTGTAACTAATGGATTTTTATAATTAGTTTCACTGAGCTGCAAAAAATGCGAGAGGATTCGGAGTCAGTGCAAACGCAACAGTTTTGTAAAATGGTGCATTTTACAGGTCTGTTGCGTGTGCTTTTTTATCAAATAAAAATGGTTGGGCGCACATGAACCCCTCTTTAATAGAAAGATTACAACGTAAGCTTGGTTATCAATTCAAACAGAACGAGTTATTAATCCAAGCATTGACACATAGAAGTGCAAGCAGCAAACATAATGAACGCCTAGAATTTTTAGGTGACTCGATTTTGAGTTTTGTGATTGCAAATGACTTATACCACCGTTTTCCAAAGGTAGACGAGGGGGATATGAGTCGTATGCGAGCAACGCTTGTACGCGGAAATACATTAGCAGAAATCGCACGCGAATTTGAACTCGGTGAATGTTTACGTTTAGGGCCGGGGGAATTAAAAAGCGGTGGTTTTCGTCGCGAATCTATCCTTGCTGATACTGTTGAAGCACTGATCGGTGGTATTTTTTTAGATAGTGATATCCAAACGATCGAAAGAATTATTTTAGATTGGTATCAAAGTAGACTGGTTGAGATCAGTCCGGGTGATAAGCAAAAAGACCCGAAAACAAGGTTACAAGAATATTTGCAAGGACGCCATTTACCACTACCTAATTATTTGGTTGTTCAGGTTAAAGGTGAAGCTCACGATCAAGAATTTACGATCCACTGCCAAGTCAGTGGTATTGACCAACCGATTAATGGCGTTGGCTCAAGCCGTCGTAAAGCGGAGCAAGCAGCAGCAGAGCAAGCATTGAAAATTTTGGAGCTTGAATGAGTGAATTACAATCCCACTGTGGTTTTGTTGCCATAGTTGGACGGCCAAATGTCGGTAAATCGACATTATTGAATCAATTACTGGGGCAAAAAGTTTCGATTACTTCGAGAAAGCCACAGACGACTCGCCATCGTATTATGGGGATCCACACAGAAGATAATTACCAAATTATTTATGTTGATACCCCAGGACTTCATATTGAAGAAAAACGTGCAATTAACCGTTTAATGAATCGCGCTGCATCCAGTTCAATTGGTGATGTTGAATTAGTTATTTTTGTTGTTGAAGGAACTAATTGGACCGCTGATGATGAAATGGTACTGACTAAGTTATCTAGCTTGCGTTGCCCTGTTATATTGGCAATTAACAAAATTGATAATGTGACTGATAAAACGATACTGTTGCCACATATCAGTATGATCAGTCAGAAAATGAATTTTTTAGATGTTGTTCCTATCAGTGCAGAAAAAGGTACTGGTGTGGATACAATTGCTAAAATTGTTAAACAACATATACCTGAAGCTATTCATCATTTTCCTGAAGACTATATTACTGACCGTTCTCAGCGTTTTATGGCATCTGAGATTATCCGTGAAAAGCTCATGCGTTTCTTGGGTGATGAACTGCCATATTCGGTAACCGTCGAAATTGAACAATTTAAGGTAACAGAAGCGGGTATTTACCATATCAATGGCTTAATTCTTGTTGAGCGTGAAGGCCAAAAGAAAATGGTTATTGGTAACAAAGGGAGCAAACTGAAAACCATTGGTACCGAAGCGCGTATCGATATGGAAAGAATGTTTGATAACAAGGTACACCTTGAGCTTTGGGTTAAGGTTAAATCTGGCTGGGCTGATGACGAAAGAGCATTACGTAGCCTGGGTTATGTTGACGACCTAAAATAGTAGGTGGCAAAGTGAGTGGTTGGCAGCGTGCGTTTGTACTCCATTCAAGGCCTTACAGTGAAACGAGTTTATTGCTCGATTTTTTTACTGAAGGCGAAGGAAAAATACGCTTACTTGCAAAAGGCGCTCGCCGTAATCGTTCACCATTAAGGGGCTGCTTACAGCCCTTCACACCTTTGTTAATCCGTTGGGGAGGCAAAGGTGAAATCAAAACCTTAATCAATGCCGACCCTGTGTCTTTGGCTCTCCCTTTAACGGGAACCGTTCTATATAGTGGTTTATACCTTAATGAATTAACCGCACGTGTATTAGAATTTGGTACACCATACTCCTCACTATTTTTTGATTACCTCTCATGCTTACAAATCCTTGCCGCAAGTGAACACACCCCTGAATTTGCATTGCGTCGGTTTGAATTGGCTCTGCTTTCTTACCTTGGTTATGGTGTTGATTTTTTACATTGTGCTGGCAGCGGAGAGCCTGTTTCTGACACAATGACTTACCGGTATAGAGAAGAAAAAGGGTTTATTGGTAGCTTGGTTGTTGACCAGCTTAGTTTTACGGGTAAACAACTTAAGGCATTGGCGAGTCGAGAATTTCCTGACGCAGATACGCTCAAAGCAGCAAAACGTTTTACCCGACTTGCTTTAAAACCATATTTAGGTGGTAAACCTTTAAAAAGCAGAGAATTATTTCGACAGTTTACTTACTCGCCAGTTACACATAACAAACAGAGCTAAAATTGTTTTTCATTTTATTTTTTATCTAGTTTGTTACACCTCGATTACTACAATATATCCTTTTCTCATGTGTCTTTTTAGCGGAACTGGCTCTTTCAGACAATACATTTATTTCACTGGTACAAAATCTTACGAAGCGCTTCGCAAAAATAAAATACAAATACTGAAACAGGATATACAGATTGGAATTTGCTTCGAATGGTGAGAGATTTATTCCCTCAAAGGAGAAAATTACAGTAGGATAGTAGGTAGATGAGTTTGTTAGTGTTTATTAATGGGGAATAAAAAATGGCAGAGCTTTTGTTAGGCGTAAATATCGACCATATTGCAACGGTTAGAAATGCAAGAGGAACTCAATATCCAGACCCTGTACAAGCTGCATTTGTTGCGGAGCAAGCAGGCGCTGATGGCATTACAGTGCATTTACGCGAAGATCGACGCCATATTACAGATAGAGATATCACTCTGTTGAATGAAACTATTCAAACACGTATGAATCTTGAAATGGCGGTAACTGATGAAATGGTTGAAATTGCGTGCCGCATCAAACCTACTTTTTGCTGTTTAGTGCCAGAAAAGCGTGAAGAGGTAACCACTGAAGGTGGTTTAGATGTTGCGGGCCAAAAACAGAAAGTGGCTGATGCTGTAAAACGTCTGACTGACGCGGGCATTCTCGTTTCATTATTTATTGATGCGGATCATCAGCAAATTGATGCAGCACAAGAGTGTGGTGCACCATTTATTGAAATTCACACAGGGGCTTATGCTGATGCTAAATCAGAACAAGAGCAAGAGTTAGAATTTCGCCGTATTCGTGATGGTGCCGTATATGCGGCGAGTAAAGGTATTAAAGTTAATGCGGGTCATGGTTTGACATACCATAACGTTCAACGTATTGCACAGTTACCTGAAATTTATGAGCTTAATATTGGCCATGCAATTATTGGCCGTGCTTTGTTTAGTGGGTTAGCTCAAGCGGTTACTGACATGAAAAAAATCTTATTAGAAGCACGTAAATAATGGCCATTGTTGGATTAGGAACGGATATTGTTGAGATTGCTCGAATTGAGTCGGTGCTTGAACGAACTGGTGATAGTCTAGCGAAAAGAATTCTAACTGAGACTGAATTAGCCCAATATCAACAGCAATCAAAGCCAGCTCGTTTTTTAGCAAAGCGGTTTGCTGTCAAAGAAGCCGCAGCAAAAGCATTAGGAACAGGGATCCGTAATGGTTTAGCCTTTAACCAATTTGAAGTAACCAATGATAAATTGGGAAAACCATTATTAAGTTTAACTGGGGAGGCATTGGAGCTGGCGAATCGGTTAAAAGTTACGCATTACCATGTTTCTATTACCGATGAACGTCACTATGCATCTGCTACAGTTATCATAGAAAGTATTTCTTGAATCAATGTAATACCGAGCTGCCAGTAAAAATCACTGGCAGCATTTAAGGATAACTAGATAAATAATTGGATATAAGTGAAGTTAAACCTAAATTTTATCGGCGTGATGAATTGCAACAAACTTATCCCAAAGCTGTTCTTCAGTTTCGATATGTTGAGGATCTGTGATGATTGTATTAGTAATTGGGCAAACGGACTGGCAAGTAGGTTTGTCGTAATGGCCTACACATTCAGTACATAGTGTTGAGTCAATTTCGTAAATTTCGTCACCCATAAATATTGCATCATTTGGGCATTCGGGTTCACACATATCGCAATTGATACAGCGTTTTGTAATTAATAAAGACATATCAGTGATTTACATTGTATTAAGTTAAAAACTAGTAACTTATACCTTGCACCTATTCGTTACTTTCGTTTGGTTCTTATATTTTTATGCCATGTATTTTACCTGCAAAGCCTGAAAAAAGTAACAACAAATCATAGTGTAGATGTTTTACATCATTTAAATGATAAATTTGTATTTTTAGCGTTCAATTTTTTGCTATACCAGAATATTGGTATCCTTTTCTGTTATTGTATTCACATCTGGATCGTTATTTTCTATTTTTAAATAATCAGTAAACTAGAATGTAATAATAAAGTGAATTAAGATAAGAATGTAAATATACCTATGCTAAATAATCGAAACTAGGGTGAAAGATAAGATTATTTATTTAAATAGACCTAATGTTAATAGTGTGGTGAAGTTTTAATGTTGATGATCTTATACCGCTTTTCTTTCTTTATTAAAATATGATTTTAAAGTTGATTATTTAAATAAGGGGCAAATTAATACCCCTTGTGACTAATTTAAGGTGTCATAAAATATACGTAATATAAGGAAGGTATTATATGATGCTATAGCTATGAGTTTTCCAGCTTTTATCTTTTTCAGCTTGACTGAATATATGGATAAGGCCATTGGCGATAAATAGAGTTGCCGATTGAATTGTACTTCCAACAGTAAATTCATCAACATAGAGTAGTTTTATGCCAGCTTTATCGTCAATTTCATATAATTCGACGATTTTCTCGCTTAAATTATATCCATATAAGTATTGTTTATTATCTACTGTATCATAAAATGCTTGAATATTACCAAGGTAGGATCTTAATTTGCCTTTTTGCGCAGGAGCATTTGGTTCAATTTTACCATTATCAGCCATAGCATAGACAACGTAAGTTTTATCTTTTGAGTGGCCTAAAAAATAATTACGTTTTGCGGCATTGAATGTCATTGTTGTTGGATAAAACTCTTCAAATGAACCGTCTTGTACCAATCTTCTAATGATAGCCATATATTTATTCCTTTTACTATTAATAATGAATAATAATTTGATTGCCTAGTTATCATAAATAAATAAGTTAGATTTAAAATAACCTTTATTATTAGTTCATTTCATATATCTAATAAATAGAATAAATATTCACAAAGATTGAAAGTTGTGATAAAAATAATAAAAAAGATAAAGGGTTGAAAATATGTTCGAAAATCTTGGTGTTCTTAACTTTTGGACTTACTTAGCTGGGCTTGTTTTAATCATTATCGTACCAGGGCCTAACTCATTATATGTATTAAAAACAAGTACTTCGAGTGGGACTCGGTTTGGTTATCGGGCTGCTCTAGGGGTATTTACTGGGGATGGGATATTAATTTTCCTGTCATTTATTGGTGTAGCTTCGGTAATCAAAGCTTCTCCAACATTATTTATGATAGTGCGTTACTTAGGGGCTGCTTATTTACTATATTTAGGTTGTAAGATTTTATATAGCACATTTATGCATAAGAAGTCGAATCAAGACGGCACTGACACTATTTCAATTAAAACAGAAAACCATTTTACTCGAGCCTTAGTGCTGAGCTTAACAAACCCGAAAGCAATTCTATTTTATATTTCTTTCTTTATACAATTTGTTGATTTTAATTACTCTCATGCATGGGTGCCTTATCTTGTACTCGCGACGATCTTAGAATTAGTCAGTTTTTTATACTTAAGCTTATTGATTTTTAGTGGTTACTTGATAGCTCGTTTTTTACGTGAAAAGCAGCTCCTTGCAAAACTTGGAAATTGTACGGTAGGCGCTTTCTTTATGGGTTTTGCAGCTAAATTAGCGATTTTTAGCAATTAAAATTAGGTTGTTATTATAAAGGCAAAAGCATTTTAATTGCGGTCATTCTAACATTTAAGGATAATCACGTATAAACGCATTGGTTAGAGGTAAGAGTGACACAAATAGAAATTGATGAGTATTGGATGCAACAAGCCATTGAACTTGCGCTAAAAGCACAAGATCTTGGCGAAATTCCTGTCGGTGCGGTCTTAGTGAAAGATAACCATTTGGTTGCCTCGGGGTGGAATCGTTCTATTATTGACCACAATCCGACTGCACATGCTGAGATTATGGCTTTGCAACAAGCAGGGCAAGAGCTATCAAATTATCGGTTATTAGATACCACCTTATATGTCACGTTAGAGCCTTGTATTATGTGTGCAGGTGCAATGATCCACAGCCGTATTAGCCGTGTAGTTTATGGTGCTAAGGACTTTAAAACTGGAGCTTGTGGTTCTTACCTAGATATCATGGGGCAAGCAGGGTTAAATCATTATGTGGATGTTACTGGTGGTGTTCTAGAACAGCAATGTTCTTCAATGCTGAGTGCTTTTTTTAAGCTGCGTAGAGCCCAAAAAAAAGAACAAAAGCGCTAATATGGTAAATTTTAGCGCTCCCATTTTATTTCAGCATGATTTATAACGGTTTCTCAGGTGCTTTTAGTGGTGTGATGGGCGTTTTATCATCGGTTTCATCGGTATTTTGCGATGGATGTAGTGAAAGCAAATACTTTCCTAATGGTAGTCTTTTTTCTTCAAGTGTTTTAGGTGGTTGCGTTGCAGAACTCATTTTACCTAAATGCGTAGTACTCACTTTTTCAGGAATAGGGGACTGATTTTGAATCGTTTGAGACTCAGCTGCTGTCAGGTTTTCTGGTGAAATTAAATAAATAAGTGATTTTTGTGCAATATCAAGTGCATGCTGTTTTCTTTCTTGGCTTTGTAAGTAACCAACTAAACTTTGATGATAACGACGAATATTCTCAACGTAACGATAAGCTTCGTGGCCACGTGCATAACCATAAGTGAGCTGTGAGTAATATTTTTTCTGTGTCAATAAAGGTAAGCGAGCTTTCACATCTAACCACCGGTTAGGGTCTCCGCCTAACATTTCAGTTAATTTACGTACATCCTGCATATGCCCATATCCCATATTATAGGCAGAAAGGGCGAACCAGATGCGGTCATCTTCTTCGATGGTTTCAGGTAAACGTTCCATAATATAAGCAAGATAAGCGGCACCACCCTTAATACTTTCTTCCGGGTCTAACCTGTCAGCAATACCCATTGTTGTTGCCGTTGGCTTGGTTAACATCATTAGCCCACGTACACCTGTAGGCGAAGTCGCTAAAGGGTCCCAATGGGACTCTTGCCATGCGATAGCTGCTAATAATTTCCAGTCAATCACCTGAGCATATTTTTCAAACAGCGGTTGATACTCGGGAAGTTTATTATCAATTGCCTTTATAAATGCCATTGTGTCGAAATAATCGAAGGATTCTACATGGCTAAAATATTTTTCATTAAGGCGTGCGAGTAATTCGGTTTCATGACTGAGATTGAAGAAGTCAAGTAACGCAGCGTCTAAACTGTTTTCTTTGCTACGACGCATATACCAAGTGATAGCATGTTCATCCAATAAATCAAAAGCTACGGCAATTTGGGGGTGAATACGTTGCTGTAGTGCAACCGCAATAGAGTCTTCTAACGTGTAGTCAACCTCGCCATCAGCAACCATTTCAAGGATTTGACTGGTATTGTATTTTGAAGTTTCTTCCCACTTTAGGTCTGGGTATTCTTTGGACAATTCTTTAAGTGTACTTGCATGAGCTGTGCCAGCGGTAACTAATAATTTACCATTAATTTCATTGAAATTTTTGGGACGGTTTGTTCCTTTGCGATATACAAGTTGTTGAGTAACATTAAGATAGCTTGGACCGGTTTTCGTTTTGGCTAAACGGTCTTTGTTATACAGCAGGCCCGCTACCGCGATATCAGCATCACCATTTTCAAGGTCATCGAATATTTGCTCGAATGTTGGGCGGATGGTTATTTTGAGTTTAACTCCTAGGTATGAGGCAAAGCCTTGAGCCAGCTCGTAGTCAAACCCGCGCAGCTGTTTTTGCTCATCAATATAGATTAGTGGCGAGCTAACGGCACTAATACGTAATGCACCTTGAGAAATAATTTTATTAATTTGTGAATTCTGCGTATTGGGCCAACGGACGTTAAAACCGATGACCATAGTAGCCAGTAGCGCGATGACCACGACAATTAAATAGTTAACTTTTAAGTTATTCAAATAATAGTTTCTCGTGCATTGACTGGTGCTGTATGTCCATAAAAGAGTATGGCTAAGTAATGGTTATAATTCCAGTAGTCGGCTATTTTGCTCAACATTTAGGAAGGGTGCAACCTATATTATCGTATTTAGCACAGAATAATATTTAACTAATCGCTTTATTTTTAATCACGCAAACGGTTTCGTATTGATGAACATTGCTCTATAATGTGTTCCGGTTTCCCTGCTTTCATGTTCAGGGCTGGCGTTTAAAAGAGAGAAATTAAGACGATGGAAATTTTGCGTGGTTCACCTGCTCTATCAGCATTTCGTATTACCCGCCTTTTGGCACTGTTTGTAGAAAAACAGCTTCCTGTCACGGATATCTATGCTGAGTATATGCACTTTGCTGAAGTTTCGGCGCCGTTGAGTGATGGTGAGCAAGGCAAACTGAGCAGTTTGTTAAAGTACGGCCCTTCTCTGGCAGAGCACGACCCATTCGGTAAGCTTATTTTAGTGACTCCTCGTCCGGGAACTATCTCTCCATGGTCTTCAAAAGCAACAGATATTGCACACAACTGTGGTCTTAATCAAGTCAAGCGTATTGAACGTGGGGTTGCTTATTATGTCCAAGGTGATGCACTGACCCAAGAGCAGTGGCATGAAGTGATCGCTATTTTGCACGATCGCATGATGGAAAGCATTTTCTCTTCTTTTGAACAAGCGAGCGCATTATTTGTGCAGCACCAGCCAGCACCAATGAAATCCATTGATGTGATTGCGGGTGGTCGTATTGCATTGGAAACAGCAAACAGGGAAATGGGACTGGCATTAGCTGATGACGAAATTGATTACCTGTTAGAGGCCTTTGTCGGGTTAAAACGTAATCCAACGGATGTTGAGCTCTACATGTTTGCTCAAGCAAACTCAGAACACTGTCGCCACAAAATCTTTAATGCAGATTGGGTGATTGATGGCGAAGAGCAGCCTAAATCGCTGTTTAAAATGATTAAAAATACGTTTGAAAAAACACCTGACCACGTTTTATCGGCATATAAAGATAACGCAGCCGTGATGGAAGGTTCGCCTGTTGGTCGTTTCTTCCCTGAGCCTGAAGGGCGCACTTACCGCTATCACCAAGAAGATGCTCATATCTTAATGAAAGTGGAAACCCATAACCACCCAACAGCGATTTCGCCTTGGCCAGGCGCAGCAACAGGCTCTGGTGGTGAAATTCGTGATGAAGGCGCAACAGGTCGCGGCGCGAAGCCAAAAGCAGGTTTAGTCGGTTTTTCGGTTTCTAACCTACGTATTCCTGGTTTTGAACAGCCTTGGGAAGAAGATTTCGGTAAACCAGAGCGCATTGTGACCGCTTTGGATATTATGATGGAAGGGCCATTAGGCGGTGCGGCATTTAATAATGAATTTGGTCGCCCTGCGTTATTAGGCTATTTCCGTACTTATGAAGAAAAGGTCAATAGCCACAATGGAGAAGAGTTACGTGGTTATCATAAGCCGATTATGTTAGCGGGGGGCATAGGAAATATCCGTGCAGACCACGTACAGAAAGGCGAAATTACGGTCGGTGCAAAACTCATTGTACTCGGTGGCCCTTCAATGAATATCGGGTTAGGTGGTGGAGCTGCATCATCAATGGCATCGGGCCAATCAGATGCAGACCTAGATTTTGCTTCGGTACAGCGCGATAACGCAGAGATGGAACGCCGTTGCCAAGAAGTCATCGATAGCTGTTGGCAACTTGGTGATGATAACCCAATTTTATTTATCCATGACGTAGGCGCAGGCGGTTTGTCGAACGCGATGCCAGAATTGGTCAGTGATGGTGGCCGTGGTGGGCGCTTTGAGTTACGTAAGATTCTCAATGATGAGCCAGGAATGAGCCCATTGGAGGTCTGGTGTAACGAATCTCAAGAACGTTATGTAATGGCCGTTTCACCAGAGCAGCTTCCTGTGTTCACCGCAATTTGTGAGCGTGAACGTGCGCCGTTTGCAGTGATTGGGGAAGCCACTGAAGAACGTCATTTGACATTAAATGATGAACATTTTGCTAACCAACCGATTGATATGCCACTGGATGTTTTATTAGGCAAAACGCCAAAAATGTTGCGTGATGTAATAACATTAAAGGCGGAACCGGATTCATTAGACAGAACAGCGATTAATTTAAATGAAGCGGTGAAACGTGTCCTGCATTTACCAGCCGTAGCTGAAAAAACATTCTTAATTACCATTGGCGACCGAACCGTTACAGGCATGGTTGCTCGTGATCAGATGGTTGGCCCATGGCAAATTCCTGTCGCTGACTGTGCAGTAACGACTGCAAGTTTAGATAGCTACTATGGGGAATCCATGTCTATTGGTGAAAGAACGCCAGTAGCATTGGTGGATTTCGCTGCATCAGCACGCATGGCCGTGGGTGAAGCATTAACCAATATTGCATGTTCATATGTGCAAGATTTAAAACGCGTTAAATTGTCTGCAAACTGGATGGCAGCGGCAGGGCATCCGGGGGAAGACGCAGGTTTATATGAAGCGGTTAAAGCGGTAGGGGAAGAGCTTTGTCCTGCGCTAGGCCTAACCATCCCTGTTGGTAAAGATTCCATGTCAATGAAAACTCGTTGGCAGCAGGATGGTGAAGAGCGTGAAATGACGTCGCCACTTTCCTTGGTGATTAGTGCATTTGGCCGTGTTGAAGATGTCCGCTTAACAGTGACACCTGAACTAAAAACAGGTAATGATAATGCCTTGTTATTAATTGACCTCGGGCAAGGCCATAACGCGCTGGGCGGTTCTGCACTCGCACAGGTATATCGTCAGTTAGGCAATAAAGCCCCTGATGTACGTAGCCCTGAAGTATTGCTTGGCTTCTTTAATACCATTCAGAAGTTATTATCCGAGCAAAAATTATTAGCCTATCATGACCGCTCAGATGGCGGCTTGCTCGTCACTTTAGTGGAAATGGCTTTTGCGGGTCATTGCGGTATTAATGTTGATATTAGCTCTTTTGATGAAGACACGCTCGCAGCATTATTCAACGAAGAGTTAGGCGCTGTCATTCAAATTAATGAAGCCGATAGAGCGTATGTGGCAGAATGTTTTGCACAAGTAGGGCTTACAGGCTGCGTTCATTATTTAGGTTCTGCAATACAAGATGATGCCGTGATCATCAATAGCCGAGATACGGTTGTTTACCGCGAATCTCGCAGTTTATTGCGCCAATGGTGGGCTGAAACGACTTGGCAAATGCAGCGCTTGCGCGATAACGAAGTGTGTGCAGACGAAGAACATACAATGAAACAGGATAACCAAGACCCAGGTTTGAATGTGAAATTGACTTATGACATTGAAGAAGACATTGCTGCACCATTTATTTTGTCAGGTGTACGTCCTAAAGTAGCTGTTTTACGTGAACAAGGTGTGAATTCACATGTGGAAATGGCGGCAGCCTTTGACCGTGCTGGTTTCGATGCAATTGATGTGCATATGAGTGATTTACTCGCAGGTAACTTGTCTTTGGAACAATTCCAAGCATTAGTGGCTTGTGGCGGTTTCTCTTATGGTGACGTATTAGGTGCGGGTGAAGGTTGGGCAAAATCTATTTTATTCAACAATAAAGTCCGTGATGAATTTGAGACATTCTTTAACCGTGCTGATACTTTATCTCTGGGGGTATGTAATGGTTGCCAGATGATGTCGAACTTACATACGCTTATCCCAGGTGCTGAATTCTGGCCCCGTTTTGTACGTAACCGTTCTGAACGTTTTGAAGCACGCTTTAGCTTAGTTGAAATAGCAAAAAGCCCATCACTGTTACTGCAAGATATGACAGGTTCTCGTATGCCGATAGCGGTTTCTCATGGGGAAGGGCAAGTGGAAACCCGTGCAGCCGCACATTTACAGCAATTAGAAGATAATGGGCTGGTGGCAATGCGCTTCGTGAATAACTACGGTCAGGTAACTGAGCAATATCCAGCTAACCCGAATGGGTCAGTTAATGGTATTACGTCGGTGACCTCGAAAGATGGCCGAGCAACGATCATGATGCCGCACCCTGAGCGTGTTTTCCGCACTGTGAGTAATTCATGGCACCCTGAAAATTGGGGAGAAGATAGCCCGTGGATGCGCATTTTCCGTAACGCACGTAAGCAATTAGGTTAATAAATCACAAGTTCGATAGATTGTTGAAAAGGCCAGCTATTTTGCTGGCCTGAATTTTAATCGAGTGAGTTTTAAACGGAAAGGTCGGTTTTTGAGTCAGAATTATTCCTAATTACTATTTCCAAAAACGATCAATTTGTTCCCTTAATGCTTCCGCCGTTTTTTTGCCTTTTTCGCCAACTAATGCACGGCCAGCAATAAAGGCTTTTGCATTGATACCATTAAATAAATGCAGGTCTTCTGGAACTATCCCGCCTGTAATTGAGAGTTCTAGTCCTAAATCAGACAGTTTGCGCATTTTTTCGATATCTTCATTGCTCCAGCCAATACCAGCGAGTTCTGCATCACGGGAACGATGGTAAATAGCTTGCGAAATGCCAAGTTCAACCCAATTTTTAGCATCGTCAAAAGTCCAATTACCATAGATTTCAATTTGGATTTCACGATTAAACTCATCGGCAACTTTTTTACAGGCAGCAATAGTGGCAATATGTGCCGCCGCTGATACTGTGATCCAATCTGCTCCCGCTTCAAATGCCATTTTCGATAAAATGGCTCCACCATCCGTGGTTTTCATATCGCAAACTAGAATGTGGTTGGGATATTTTTGACGTAAAGTCGCGACCGCATTCATGCCTTCTGCAAAAGCTAAGATTGTGCCCACTTCAATAATATCAACGAAAGTGTGTACATTTTCAGCCACTTCGAGTGCAGCCGGTAAGTTGGTTTGGTCTAGAGCTATTTGGATCAAAGGCTTTGTCATTGTGATTGTCCTAAAATATTTTCATGTATGAGACGCGCAAGGCCATCACCATTGTTATCGGTAGCACAAACGAAATCCGCATGGGACTTCACGGTGTCATCAGCATTTTTCATTGCAACCCCTAAGCCTGCTAGCTTAATCATGGAGATATCGTTGTGATTATCACCAACAGCAATAACTTGCTTCGAGTCATAACCCAGAGAATGAAGATACTCAGCTAAACGCGTGCCTTTGTTATTGCCTTTAGCAGCAAAATCGAAACGGTTTGACCATGATTTTTCTGCATTAAAAGTTTGTTTTATCCAAGGTGAGTTTAAGAAGCGCTCTAACGTAGCCGGTTCACCTTCGACGACAAATTTCCAAATATAGTCAGCGTGCTGGACTTGTTCTTCAAATGAATCAATGCGATAAATTTTTGGCGGATGGGCCATGGTTGGGTCGTTAGCCCATTGCTCCATCGCGCTCATGTAATCGATGGGATCGATTTTTGAATACACCATGGCATCGGTGATATACATCACCATTTTCAGTTTGTCCTGTTGCGCCAGTTCAATAAAAGTGAGCGCGTTCTCTTTGGTGAGAGCATTGTGTGTGAGAACTTTTTCGTTTTGGTAATCATAAATATAAGTACCATTGCAACAAATAATTGGCGTGGTTAAACCAAGCTCATCATAATAGGGGCGAGCTGCGGTATGATGGCGACCCGTGACTATCATGACATGGCATTGTTTTGCTGCTTTGTGAATGGCTTGTTTGACGGCTGGGTGGATAGTGTGTTCTTGAGTTAAAACTGTGCCATCTAAATCAAGCGCTAATACGTTATACATAGTTGATTACCTCTATTGCTAATTAATGATTCTTTTTTATTATCATTAAATTAGCATAATGCTTGGTCAATAACCTGATAAACATCATCAATGGTGCGGCAGCGACGTAATTTATCAAGATCGACACCGGTTTCACTGTTTTCATCATCGAGAACGCGAGTCACTTCCATCAAGCCTTCCATATGTTCATCTGATGAGCTACCCGCTAAGGTGATCAGCACATCAACGGGTTCATCCTCGCCATCAAAAATAATGGGTTTGTCTAGAGTGACTAAAGCAAAGGCTGTTTTTAGTACACCATCTTCAGGTCTTGCATGGGGAAGGGCCAAATTAGGTGCGATACAAATATAAGGCCCAAGTTTTTCGACGCTGCTGATGATTGCCTCATGATAACTGGGTTTTATCGCCCCCGAAGCGATGAGCAGGTCTGTACCTATCTTAATAGCATCACGCCAGTTATCAGCGGATGCTTTTAGCTGTATCGAATTATTGTCGATTAGTGATTGTTTAAATCCCATCATTGCCTTCCTATTTTTCAACGTTAAGGGAGTAGATACCGTTATGAGCGATATCTATTCCTATGACTTAGGCTATTTATTTCCGATAAAATTAGTATGTATGATATCGAGTAGTTCATCACCGAATGAGTTAGGGTTGAGCATATTTTGTACGCCAAGCACAAATTTCCCATCACCGGGGTCCATTTCTGAGCTTAAATGCTTAGAGGAAACGATAATATCAGTGGCTGTTAATTTTGATTTATAGTCAGATACGGCGCAGGAGTCCATGATGTGTGGGATCCCTTTTTTCTCAAGATACTGGCCAATTTTCATTTTCATCATCATTGACGAGCCTTGTCCATTACCGCAAACTGCTAAGATACGTACAGGTTTAGCGCCGCTATTTTCAAGTGGGGCTGCTTCAGCTTTCTCATTGATCTGAATTTCAGTTTTGGTTGGACTTTGTGCGTCTTCTTCAGCGCGTAATTTTTTTGCGGCAAAGTACATATAGACAAAGGAGAGGGCGACAACCACAAAGAAGAACATTTTAGAGAAAGACAAACCTTGCATAATGACAGGGAAAGCTAATGCCCAGTCGGCCATTCCCATCCAACCGCTAAATTCAGTACCTTGTCGATTGATAAGATCAATGGCCCAAGCGGAACCTAATATCTCGATAACGCCCATGACAAAACAGACTTTCATAACCGCTTTCCAGCCGCCAAAATGGTTTGCAAAGATACCAATAGTGGCGTTGGAGAAAAACATTGGGATAAAACCAGGAATAATCATAATTGGCGAGTTAAATGCCAACATACCCAGAACGGCAACAAATTGCCCAATTGCCCCCCACATAAAGCCAAACACCATCGCATTAGGTGAGAAAGCGTAGATTGCCGCACAATCGATAGCGAGCACAGCGTTGGGAATGACACGTTCGGAGATTCCTTTAAAGGCCTCAGAAAGCTCGGCAACAAACATTCGCACACCCGTTACAATGATTTGGATAGCAACGGCAAACTTTAAACCTGTTTCAATAATATAAATGGTCCAGTGGGTGGTCCCTGCCATGGTTTGCAGATTAGGTATACCAAAGGAAATTAAGATCACACCAAAGAATAAGGTCATCACAATGGCAGTAGCGGAAATACTGTCATGGAAGATATGCAGCCATTTGGGCAGTTTTAAATTATCAACACTGTCTTTTCTATCCCCCAATTTCGGGGAAACTTTGGTTGCTATCCATGAGGCAAACTGCTGCTGGTGGCCGATAGAAAAACCGGCACCGCCAGTAACTTCTTGCGTTGGCTTAAACATAATATTGGAAGAAATTCCCCAATACAGCGCCATTAATACCGCAGAATACAAAATGGTTTCCCACATGCTTGAGCCAAGCACAAAATAGAAAACAGCGATTAGGCCTGCTTGTTGAAACATAATATGCCCTGTCAACATAATGGTACGAATACCCGTGACGCGGCGAAAAAGGACTAAAACAATATTAATTGCGAGAGCTAATAAAACGGTATAGCCCACCCAAGAATAGTTATCACCCATGGCTTCCATTGTCGCCATCATTGACGTATATGGGTCAATAACTGAGCCCGTAAGTCCATGGTATTCAGACATTTTTTCTATTACGGGTTTAAAACTGGAAACTAAAGTACTGGCTCCAACGCCAACTAGCATAAAACCAACAATCGTTTTGATTGTCCCTTTGAGGATTGTCGTGCCATCGCGCTTTAATAGCCAATAACCAATAAATGTGACTAAGCCTAATAATAGAGGCGCTTTTGTCATTACTTGGCTGTAAAAAATATAGAAAGCGTCGTATAAAAAATCCATATTTTTACCTCTAATCAAATTGTATTTGTAATTTATCTGGGTCAGAGATGATTCATATTGATCGTATCTGGTGTTATTGCGATATAATCATTTAAAGGGGTTAAACAATCCCGCAAAAATCAAATGTGATCATATGTAATCACGAATTGCTCTTTTATGATTGTTTGCATTTGTCTGTTTTTTTACCAGTAAAAAAATAAATAAATGGCGACTTGATCACGTAAAATTTAAAATATTCATATATATCAATGTGATATTTTTACTTGAATCAAATATTGTTTTTTTGCATAAGCAAAGGTTGACAATATTAGATGAGATAAATAGAATCAAAACTAATCACTAGTAATCATTTTGAGTCATATGTCATCATGGTCGTGATTATTAACTAATAAGGCGATGATTATGAATGAAGTGCAAAGACACAATGAAATATTGTCGTTATTGGAAACGCATCGAGTGATCAATGTTTCTCATATAACCGAACAATTTAGTGTGTCTCCTGCAACTGCTCGTCGTGATATTTCAAAGTTAGATGGGCAAGGTAAATTGCGAAAAGTCCGTAATGGCGCAGAACGTATTGAAAATAAAAAGCGTAAGTGGACACCGTTAAACATCAATAGTACTGAGCACTATGAAGAAAAGTCTGAAATCGCAATTAAAGCGGCAGAACTTTGTCTTCCGGGAGAAAGTGCTGTAATTAACTGTGGTTCAACCGCGTTTATGTTAGGGCAGCAGTTGTGCGGTAAAAACGTGCAAATTGTGACGAATTATTTTCCATTAGCGAGTTATTTGATTGACCAAGACCATGATGACGTCATTTTAATCGGTGGGCAGTATAACAAAGCACAAAACATTTTTTTGAATCCTGCTTTGAACACGTTAATGGGCTATGCCGGTAACTGGATGTTTACTTCAGGTAAAGGATTAACGGAAGCTGGCTTATATAAAGCGGATATGTTAACTGCGGTAGCAGAGCAGCAAATGCTTGACCAAATTGATAAATTAGTCGTTGTTGTAGACAGTTCCAAAGTGGGTCATCGAACGGGAATGTTATTTTGCCCAGCTAATAAGATAGATGTTCTTATCACTGGAAGAAATGCCAATGCTGAGGTTATCAAAGCGATTGCCGAACAGGGCACGCGAGTGATACTGGTTTAATTCCGTCGAATACCTGATTTTTTAATATAGACAAATTCAGCTGCCATGCCTTAATTTCTCGATTAAGGCATCAGGCTCCCTACATCTAAAATTCTAGAAAAGGTATTGTTACTATGAGCAAAGTAAATGAAATCACACGTGAATCTTGGATTTTAAGTACGTTTCCTGAGTGGGGAACGTGGCTAAATGAAGAAATTGAAAAAACGGTTGTTGAACCCAATACCTTTTCAATGTGGTGGCTGGGGTGCACAGGTATTTGGTTAAAGAGTGAGGGAAATACCAATGTTTGTATCGATTTTTGGTGTGGAACAGGGAAAAAAACGCAAAAAAATCCACTCATGAATAAGCAACACCAAATGATGCGTATGGGCGGTGTTGAAGCGCTACAACCCAACTTACGTACTGCAATTTTCCCTTTAGATCCGTTTGCGATTAAAGAAGTTGATGCGATTTTAGCTTCTCATGACCATGCTGACCATATCGATGTCAATGTCGCTGCTGCGGTAATGCAAAACTGTGGTGACCACGTTAAATTTATTGGCCCTCAAGCTTGTGTGGATTTATGGATAAAATGGGGAGTACCAACCGAACGTTGCGTTGTTGCCAAAGTCGGTGATGTACTGGAAGTGGGGGATATGAAAATCCGTGTGTTAGACTCATTTGACCGCACGGCACTAGTGACATTGCCACAGGGTGTTTCTTCTTATGATAAGCAAATTTTAGATGGTATGGATTCACGTGCAGTGAATTACCTGATTGAAACAACAGGTGGCTCTATTTATCATTCAGGCGATTCACATTATTCAAACTATTATGCGGCTCACGGTAACCGTTATCAGATTGATGTGGCATTGCTTTCCTATGGAGAGAACCCACGTGGTGTGACCGATAAAATGACGTCATCCGATATTTTACGTGCGGCAGAGTCATTAGATTGCGAGCGGGTTATTCCATTCCACCATGATATTTGGGCTAACTTCCAAAATGATCCGCGGGAAATTGAAGTCTTGTGGAATATGAAAAAAGAGCGTTTGCAATATAAATTTGCCCCGTTCTTCTGGCAAGTGGGTGGGAAATATACTTATCCAACAGATAAAAACCGCATGCATTATCAACATTTCCGCGGCTTTAGTGATATTTTCAAAAATGAACCTGAATTGCCATATAAAGCGTTTTTATAATTAATCCTGCTATTAAAAGCAGCGTTTAAGGAAACTTAGACGCTGTTTTTTTATTTTATTTAAAAAATATATATATTCAAATAATATGTATTGCCAATATATTTATTATCTATGTGGCATTATTTTTTATTAATCTACTGACGTTGACTGTCTTAATTTAATATTTTCTAATGTTAGTGCTATCAATGTAGATAACTTATCTGATTCAATAAAAATAATTTCTGCTGATTTAATTTCAGTTGTTAATGATGTTAAATTTAAAAAATTTTTAGAAAACCTAACAGGAAGTAAGGTAAATATTATATCAAACATGTACTTAAGCAAGTTTGATAAAGATGATTTTCTAACTACACATTGCGACTCCGATGATGGGATAGGTATTGTAATTAACCTAACAAAGGAATGGGAAGCAAATTATGGAGGATTAACGATGATTTTAGATAAGGATAAAAAGACAATTTTAGATACTTTTATCCCGTCATATTTAAATATTTTAATTTTTGATACAAAAAAAAGAAAAATCCCACATTTCGTTTCCACAGTGACATCTAATAGAACAAGTAAAAGAATGGCATTAGTTGTGAGGTATAATGAAGCAAATTAAAGTACTTCTTTGTGCTATTTTAATATCATTCATATGGGGGAGTGCATTTCCTATATCAAAACTAGCGATTGACCAAGTAGGTGTTTGGGCTTTTAGAATCTACTCCCTAATTATTTCAGTTATTTTTTTGTGTTTTGTTTTTTTCTTTTTTAGTCGGTGTCGGTTTAATTTTCGAGAGTTTGTAAACAGTATCCCACTTGGTTTTTTAAATGTTTTTTTAGTTCCTATATTAAATAGTTTGGCGTTAAAGTATACAGAAGCGGTAAAGGCATCTGTACTTGTTTATACAATGCCAGTAATGGCAACAGTTGTATTGGGTGTAATAAATAAACATATTGAAACTCGGTCAGTATTTGTATCTTTGTTATGCATTAGTGGTATTTTTATCTTTATATCACCAGTTGGTATAAGTATTGGTGAAATGATAATTTTATTAAGTGCATTTATGTGGGCGCTAGGAACTATTTTATCTGAAAAAATTACCATGAAAATAAACCTAACTTCAAAAGTATTTTATCAAAATATAGTATCATTTGTTTTTTTTATTTTATTAATTCCATTTTTAAATGTTGATTTAAACATATTGAGTAATATACATTCTGAATTTTTTATGAGTGTATATATACCAATTATCTATATGGGGATAGCTAATGGCGTGATTGTTTATGTTCTTTGGTATTATATGATAGGGTATGGTGGCGCAAAGCTTTCATCATACTCAATTCTTATTTCACCAATCATTAGTGTGATGATTTCATCCTATCTTTTAGATGAGACAATGACAATTTCGATGATAATCGGTATGTTATTTATTTTGTTAAGTATGTTAATTGTACTTTCAGAAAAAAATAAAAATTGATATTGAAGTCACCGATAATATGCTTTTAGTGATTATTTTCTTATGGGGCACATTCCCCCTCCGCCCTTATGGGTGAAGGGAGAATGTGCTATTCACAATGCTAAGTTTCCCTTGTTACCTAATGACATTTTGTATTATTCAAAGAGTGAGATATTACTCAAGAATAAACATGCCGTATGGGTGGATCTGCAAATAGAGGTTTTCCCCGACAGAAGGTTGTAATTGAGTGGCATTAATTTGCAGTAACATTGATTGACTATGCCAATCAACAGTGACTTCATATTGAGGCCCCATATAAGCAACATGAGTCACTGTACAGCGTTGGCTGTCTTCACCTTGTAAACTCAGCGTGATAGCTTCGGGACGAACCCCCACAGTTACCGCGGTTTTATCAGTAACAAACTGTTCTGGGCGTGGTAAGCGATAATTGAAAATATCCACGGAATCCGCACTGAGTGTCGCAGGGAAAATATTGGCATCCCCCATAAAGCTGGCCATAAATTTTGACGCTGGCTGGCGGTAGAGCTCTTGCGGTGAGCCGAGTTGCATGATTTTCCCTTTATTCATGACCAACACCATATCCGAAACCGCAAAGGCCTCGCTTTGGTCGTGGGTAACATACAAAGAGGTGATATTAAACTGCTGCTGTAACTCACGGATTTTTTCACGCATGCTACGACGTAAATTTGCATCCAAGTTACTTAATGGCTCATCGAACAACAGCACTTTTGGCTTAAGGATCAATGCGCGAGCTAAGGCCACACGCTGTTGTTGGCCACCTGATATTTGGTCAACGAAACGGTCAGCAAAACCAGCTAAATCAACTAATTCTAATGCCTCGTCAACTCGTTTTTTTATTTCGGCTTTGGGTAATCCTAACATTTTTAAGCCATAACCCACGTTGTCCCCCAAGGACATATGCGGGAACAGGGCATAAGATTGGAAAACCATACAGATATCGCGTTGTTGAATGGAACGGTCTGTCACATCTTCACCGTCAATAAACATACGGCCTTCAGTCGGTTTTTCTAAGCCAGCCACTAAACGCAATACGGTGGTTTTACCGCAGCCTGATGGGCCGAGTAGGGTCACCATGCTACCTTGCGGAATTGAAAGACTTAAATCATCGATGACGGTATTGTTGCCAAAGCGTTTAGTCACATTTTTTAGTTCAACAAAATGATGTTGTGTCATGTCAGTTACTCCATGATTACTGTGCATTTTTGGCTTTGGAACGTGAAACACGGGCTTCGCCAATCAAATAGTCAAATAAGAAAATAATTGCCAACATTACGACAATCAGGATTGAGCCATAGGCAATGGCAACGCCATATTCACCGTCTTCAACACGGTTCAAAATATAAGCCGTTGCGACGCGAGTATCTGGAGTAACCAAGAATACAATCGCACTGACAGTGGTGATCGCACGGACAAAGCTATAAATCAGCGCCGATAAAATGGCTGGGCGCAACAAGGGTAACAGGATAAAGAAGATGGTACGCATTGAACCCGCTCGTAAGCTGAGTGACGCTTCATCCAATGATTTATCAATTTGCCCTAAACCTGCAATACCAGCACGGATACCCACAGGGACGTTACGCATGGTCATTGAAATAATGACGATGGCAGCCGTTCCCGTTAAATAAAACGGTGAATCGTTAAAGGCTAAAATGTATGACACACCTGCCACGGTACCAGGAACCGCAAAACACAACATCGTCGTGAATTCGATGGTCTTTTTACCACGGAAGTCTTGGCGAACTACGATATAGGCAATTAGTAAACCAAGGATCGCGGTAATAGGTGCCGCAATACCTGCATACAGAAGCGTATCTAACAGTGACGGCCATGCACCATCACTCATACCCTGACCAAATAATTTAATAAAATTATCTAAGGTTAAGGTGTAATCAACACCCCAGTTCACGGTAAAGCTACCGTAGAAAATGCTACCGTATAACAATATGTTAAATGCAACCCAAATAGCTAAGAAGGCTGTTACAGTGGCAATTAACGATGTTGGTAACGGCTGAACATCACCACGGTAAGATTTCCCGGACACAGTGACATAGGAGCGTTTGCCTATCCACATATACTGAACGCAGAAGACTAAAAGTGAGAACACTAGTAGTGACGCACCCAAGGTACTGGCGGCTTGATAATCTAACTGCGACCCAGTGATATAGAAGTAAATTTGCGTCGCGAGTACGTCGAAGTTACCACCTAAAACTAATGGGTTACTAAAGTCAGCCAATGATTGCACTATGACGATTAAAAATGCGTTTGCCAAAGCAGGTTTCAGTAATGGCATAAATACATTAAAGAAAGTTTGGTAACGGTTGGCACGCAATGTATAAGACGCTTCTTCTAAAGATGGGTGAATGGTTTTAATCGCACCATCTAAAATCATGAATGACATCGGGGTGAATGCTAGCACTTGCGCTAACCAAATTCCCGTAAAGCCATATAGCCAGTTGGTATTTTCAAGGCCCATATAAGTAGCAAGGAATTCGGTAATATACCCTGAACGCCCCATCATCAATGTGACCCCTAGACCGACGACAAATGGGGGAGTGACGATAGGCAAAATAGAAAAAACACGGCCAATGATGGCGGAGCGTTTAGCAATACGCGTCGTATAAATGGCTAAAATTAAACCAAAGAAAGTACAGCCAGCCCCTACCGCTAACGATAAAAATACAGAGTTAATAATAAATTGGACAATATGCGATTGTGTCAAAATTGCCACAAAGGCGAATGGTGCAAAGTCTCCATTTCCATCAGTAAACATTGGGATAAAAATAGCGACACTAGGGAACACAATAAACAGGGTTATTAAAGCAACAACGGTGATCAGTGAGCCAATAACAAACTGGTCTCCACCGAGCCACTCAAGGCGGGTTAACGCCAATGTCATCACCATTCCCAAGGCGATAAATAGCACAATAGCTGAGTAACCTAACCCTTTTCCTTCAAAGTAGGAGGTTAAGATCGCCACGGCGGCGGTGATAACAGCCACGCCAATATCGACGTAATGCCGTGTTTTATGATAACGATCCGCTGGTGTTAACGGGCGAATAAATAAAATAGAAGGTAATAAATACCAAAGCCAACTAATGTTTAGGCTACTCCAACCGTAAGCCGCTATGATCTCGTCTTGTGTTGAATCAAGTACGCCATAGTCTAGGCTCCAAGAAGGTAGTAACGCGAAACCTAGCCATGCAATCAGCAACCAAAAGAATATGCTATCCTTTTTGGTTGGGGTCGATAAGGTTAGGGTTTGAGACATAGTTCCCCCTAAGCTCGCCATATTTTGCGCTGTCACGGTCTTAGCTGTACTCCGCCAACCCATCACAACACTCATAATTTGAAGCTTAATTAAATTAATTTTTTATTTTAGTTAAGTAAGTGCTCAGTGCGGCGAGTTAACGCCGCACTTAATGCTATTTGCTCATTTTGACTTCAGTAACCCATTTATTGATAAGGTTTTTACGGACGTCAGCATCACCGTATTTATCCATATCGTAATTAATTAGGTTCAAATCATTGAGTTTTAATGAAATAGGCGAGGATTCTGCCGTTGTGTTGGTTAAGATTTGGTAAGATTTCCCTTCTTTCCAGCTCAGCTCTTGAGCTTCTTTCGATAAGACGAAATCAACGAATAATTTGGCGTTGTCCATATTACGCGCGTTTTTCAGGATACTGATCCCGCCGATTTCATAACCTGTTCCTTCACAAGGAGCGATGAGTTCTAACGGCGCACCGTTTTCCACTTCTAATGAATAATCATGTAAGAAGCCAATACCAATTGCCGACTCACCACGAGCCGCATTACGTGCTGGAGCAATACCTGACTTGGTATATTGTGATATGTTAGCATTTAATTTTTTTAGATAATCAAAGGCTTGCTCATTTCCCCATAATTGGTCGAAAGTGGCTAATGCAGTATAAGCAGTTCCTGAACTTTGTGGGTCTGCGATTTGAATTTCGCCTTTATACTCAGGTTTTGTTAAATCTTTCCAGCAAGTTGGGATCGGCAAACCTTTTTCTTTTAAGCGATCTTTATTGACACCGAAGCCTAAAATACCGATGTAAACTGCAGAAGAATAGTTACCTTTACGTTTTGCTGGGTCTTGGAACTGCGGCATAATTTCAGACAGATTTGGCGACTTGTATGGCTCAAGTAAATCCATTTCTCCTGCTTGTGAATGAGGGTCTAATGTACCGCCATACCACACGTCAGCTTGTGGGTTACGTTTTTCAGCCTCAATTTTGGCTAAAGTACTACCAGAACCGTTACGTACAAAGGTGGTTTTGACATCGTATTTTTTCGCAAAAGCTTGCGTTTCAGTTTCACACATGGCGTTAGTGGCGCTACAGTAAACAACCAAACGGCCCGCAGCATTTGCAGTGGTAGAAATAGCCGCTAGCGATAAACCAGCAGCGATGAGCGTAGAGAGAGTTTTCAGTTTCATTTTCAGTCCTTTATTCAGGTTTTATTATCAGAGGGTGAAACGGTGCCTGCTAAATGCTCTCGCTTGCTGACATTGGCAATCAATAGAGGCATTAGCAGTAATCCCATCAAAGCCGCAGCACTGGCCAGTAAAGAAAACATCCCTGACCAACCATAATGTGCAATGACTTGAGAGAGTGGCCATCCCGCAATTGCCGCCCCTAAATAGGCGTACAATCCAAGATAGCCCGTTACCGCCCCAGCTGCTTTTTTATGACAATATTCTGTTGCAGCTAAGCCGATTAACATTTGCGGTCCAAACACAAAAAATCCGATAGCAAAGAAACATACAGCCAATAAAGCGTAGTGATGAATTGGTGTTAACCATAAGGCGCTAACTGAGACACAAAGCCCCAAAGAAAACAGTAGGATCATTGGCGCTCGTTGGCCGCGAAATAGGATATCAGAGCCCCAGCCAGAGCAGAGAGCACCTAATAATCCTCCCAATTCAAATAACGATAATGTTGCATTTGCACTGAGTAAATTAGTGCCATGTTTTTCTGTTAACCATAAATTCCCCCAATCGTTTATCGCCATACGAATGAGATAAACCAAAATATAGGAGAAACCCAGTAACCAAATCATACGGTTAAAAATAATGGCATCTTTTAAAATCGTTAACATCGGCATGGGAGGGGACAAACGCTCTTGGCGTAACTCCAACACATCTTGTCGCCATTGCCCCACGCTTGGAAGCTGTTCTTCTTGTGGTGTGCCACGTAATTGGCGGCACAGCCATAACCCAATGATGACTCCAATAACGCCAGGGACAATTAATGCCATTTGCCAGCTGTACTGGGTTGCCAATAATGCCGTTAGCAGAGGCAGTAACATTCCCCCTAGGTTGATGGAAATATTCCACAGCCCCCACCAAAATCCACGCTCATTGCGTGAATACCAGTGCGTTAGAATGCGTGCGCAAGGTGGCCAGCCCCAGCCTTGAAAAAAGCCATTTAGTGTCCACACGATTAATAACGCCGGAAACGATAAGCAATAGGCAAAAATAATATTTAGCAGCCCTGTCATCACTAAGCCGACACCCATAAACCAACGGTATCCGGTGATATCGTGGAAAATTCCCGATAAAAACTTAGAAATACCGTAGGTTAAATAAAATGCAGTCGCTATCCAGCCAATATCGCTTTTATCGAGAAACAGCTCGTTTTGCATGACAGGCATCACGAAGTTAAAACTCTTTCGCGTAAGGTAAAAAGTGGCATAACCAATAATCATTGATAGCATTAAGCGGCGACGCCAAAAACGATACGTGTTATCCAGACTCAAGGTGTCTTTACCTGTCATAGGGCGGTTTCTCTTGTTAGGCAAAATGTAATCAAGTTTTTAACAAAAAGGATGAGAGAAGGTATTAGGGGACTAGGAATTATTCCTAGTTTTGCGATGTTTTATCTCAAAATGTGGGCAAGTTAACACTTATTTGTGTTCCGTTTTGTGTGGTCAATGTCCAGTCACCACCTAAGGCTCGAACTCGCTCCTCAATACCGCGCAAACCAAAGCCACTCGTGCGTTTGCTAAATGGAATACCAACACCATTGTCATCAACAACTAGCTGGATCGAGTCACCTATTTGCTTAAGAGATATGTGAATTTGTGTGGCTTTTGCATGTTTACTGATATTGTTAAGTAATTCTTGGACGAGGCGATAAAGTGTAAATAAAACCGTTTCATTGATCGGCGTTTCTTGTAAGCCATAATGAAAGTGACATTGAATATTATTCTGTGGAAAAGAAAATTCAGTAATTAAGTGCTTAAGTGCATTTTCAAGGGACATTTCATCCAATACGGGAGGGCGCAATTGGCGCAATAATTGCCGCGTAGATTGGTGAATTTGCTGAGCTAGTTCATTTATTTGACTTGCTGCTTGGTGGCTGATGTCGTCAGACGCTGTTTTTTTCACTAGCATTGACTGAATTTGGATGGCAGTAATATTTTGCCCAATTTCATCATGCAACTCGCGAGCAATCGCTTTTTTGATATCTTCCTCGGTATGAACGAGTTGTAACATTAAGTCGCGTCGCGCTTTTAGCTCTTGCTCTAAGCGTTGTCGGTAGCGTTGTAGGTTACTCGCCAGTTGTTTTTGTCGGCTAATTGCTATCCCAAGCCCAATGCCAATTAAGGCTTGGGAACTGAGAAACATTTCTAGCTCTTCTAAATCAACAAAGGCACCGTGAAATTGCCGTGCAAAAGTAATAATTAAACTGCCTAATAATGCAGAAAGTACGCCGCCCTGCCAACCATAGCGATAAGCCATAAAAACATTAGGAATAAAGACGAGTAGGACAATTAACCGCTCAATTTCGGGGGCAAAAAAGACTTGGGCACTCAACCCAACGACACAGAATAGAAAACACCAAACTATTAAAGAGGTTCGTAATTGTTTATCTGGCGTTCCATAATCAAGGAGCATTTGGTAGTGCTGCTCGTGGAGATATTCATAAATAAGGTAAACAAAAGGAGAGAGTAGTATTCCTCCGGTGAATGTTGTTAGGAATAATTGGCTAATGGAATAAGATGATAACCCACTGAATAATAAAGCGTGTAATACACTATTTGCGGCGACACCTGCGAGCAATAATAGTAATCGTTGCCAATATAACGTATAGCGCCACCAAATGTTTTGAATGACGAAGGCAACACCGAGACTCAATAATGGAGATAACAGTAAAACAGGTTGGAAGAGCAGTTGCTCTGATGATAACCAAAAATTTAATATCCCTTCGCTGAGTAGTAGTGTTGGCCAGTAACGTCGCCACAGGATAATCATCAATGCTAGGCGCAAGCCTTGCGGAAGAAATAAAGTTGCTTGAAAACTGTTTTGACTTAAATAAAAGCCGATGATCCACAACCCAATCCATAACAGAGAATAGGTAAAAAATAGAAAGATGGACTGCAGTGTTAAACGTAAGCTTTTATTCATGCCGAAATTACCTTGATATTAGGTTATGCTCTAACGCGTAATGAACAAGGTCGATGGTATTTTCGCATTGTAATTTGCCTAATATATTTGCACGATGCACATGCACAGTTTTATGGCTTAATTCAAGTTGCTCTGCGATCACTTTTACACTCAAGCCAGCAACTAATAAATCAAACACTTCCCGTTCCCGAGGCGTGAGTTCTTGTAGACTTTGCTGCTGTTGGGGTGAGTGGCGTAACGCTCTCATGGCATCGGCGCATAGGTAGCAGCCTCCTTGGTGTACTGAGCGAACCGCTTGCACTAATTCTTCAGGGCCACAGCGTTTAGTTAAATACGCACTGGCTCCAGCATCTAAAGCACTTTGCACAAAAGCGGGGGTATCATAAATACTCAAGATAATGGTGCGAAAATCCGGCTTTTTTTGGCGCAACCGTGATAAAAGTTGCAGGCCGTTCTCATCTGGCATCGAAATATCCATGATGGCAACATCAATATCTAAATTAAGCAAATTAGGCCAAGCTTCTTGAGCATTAGCATATTGCCCGACAACCGAAATATCAGGTTCAAGTGTTAATAGTTGTGCGAAGCCAGAACGCACAACGATATGGTCATCAACTAACGCGATTTTTATCATATTTTTTATCAATTTGATGAGTAGGGTATTGGCAAATCTTATAGCAAGACGAACAGGGATAAGCTACTAACATAATTTAAAATTCTGATATTCATCAGGTATTTTCTTTAATTATCCTGCTTTAGTGCTTTGATTGTATAAAGCAGGATAGCGGACGTTAAATGGGGTATGCTTCAATAATGGAAATATGACATTGTGTTGAAATAATTTGTTTTAATTGTAAGTTTGCTTGATTTAGCAGTGAATTGAACTCAGTTTCTGTGCGTTCATGGCCTTCATCAAATAAAACCATCTGTACTAAATCCATATTTTTACTGAAGTGGGGGTGATTGTCGTTGGTAACAATATTTTCAATGATTAGTAACTTAGAGTTAGGACTCATCGACTTTCTAATTGTTTTAAGTATCTTTATTGCAACAGTATCTGACCAATTATGAGTAATATACTTGAGTAAATAAATATCAGCTTCAGGGCAGGCTTCAAGAAATGAGCCAGCTTGGATGCTCCAACGGGTGGGGTCATCTAGTTGATTAAGAATATGTTTTTCTAATACTTGGGCTTTATCAAATAATATGCCTTTTAATGTTAAATTTGCTTTCATAACCTCTAAAAGTAACCCACCACAGCCGCCGCCAATGTCTGCAACGAGAGCGTTATCTGGGAAACTATAACTTTCTACGACAAATGCATTTTCTAATTTACTTACAGACGAAATGCCTTCGTGGAAATTATCACTATCAGTAATTCGTTCATCCCAATATTCATAAAAACTCATTCCAAACATGCTGTTAAACAAATGGGGTTCAAACGCGCTGCGGTGTAACTCGCCTGCGGGTAACCAGAACGAAGGGTCAGTAAACATCAATACCGCTTGCCGTAATGAAAACGTATTCTTTTCAGATAAATATTGTGCGGCGGGTGTGAGGTCAAATTTGTTATCAGGGGTTAGCTTAAAAATATCTTTAGTGGCTAATAATCGTAATAATCGAGTGAGTTCTCGGGGATTTGCTCCCGTTTCTTTGGCGAGTTCTTCAGCTGTTTTGGAACCTGATTGTAATGCTTCTGCAATACGCAGTTTCACCGCGGCACGTAGTGCAGCTTGGTATAAATAGCCAATAGATTGCTCTAAAATATGTAAAGCTGGTTGAAGATCCTGCATAGGTAATGAGGGCATTTTATTCATAAATACACCTTAAACGAGAAAGTAACAATAAAATATAATGATTGGTAAAGTATCTCTGCTGTTTTTATTATAGATGGATTTAACCAAAGTCAAATATATCAATTATATATTGTTGTCTTGCTCTCTATCTTAATTAGTGCCTTACGGTAAATCATTAATTATTCTAATTTAATTTATATTAAGTGTATATTTAATGTGTGATTAAACGACAGTGTCTTAAATAAGAGACAAACACACTATAGTTGTGTCTCCAAAAAGCGACATTTATCTTATTGATATTTAAGGTATTTGAAAATGAGCTAATCGGGTGTCATAAATTAGCGACACTTAAGAAAAAACAGTAAGCGGGTACGGTGTATTAAAAAGTAGCTAAAGTGGGATTAAAAATAAATTTTGTTTTTAATCATGTAGATATAAAATTTCTTGAAAAGTTGGCACGGCTTGTGCATAATAATATTCAGTTGCTCATTCAACTTCTTATGTAGGTCCAAAATTAGTTGGGTACATACCACATAAACCAAGAATGACGCCAAAGTAAGGTGCCTACCGTCCAACAGCATAGATATTCGCCTTCGGGCCTTATCAAACACAGGGCGACACGTGGAGTGAGGCACCACCTATATGATTATCTTTAATGTAAAGACATAATCATATAAAAAGCATTATAGAAGTTGTTATCGCTGGCGGGGTGAAGGTCAATACTTCATCCCGCCTTCCTGTTTTATGCCCGTCATACTTCGAACCGCAGCGTTGTTACCTGCGTTCAGCTACCCGAATCACACACTTTTGTATGTTTCATAGAGATATCTTCTCTTGCCGCCCTATGCCCGTCATACTTCGAACCGCAGCGTTGTTACCTGCGTTCAGCTACTCTAGTCACATACTTTTGTATGTTTCATAGAGATATCTTCTCTTGCCGCCCTATGCCCGTCATACTTCGAACCGCAGCGTTGTTACCTGCGTTCAGCCACTCTAGTCACATACTTTTGTATGCTCCTAGAGATATCTTCACTTGGCGCCTAGCTGCAATCCGAATTATTTAGGGCATAGCTTAGTGTTTTATTTTTAAAGAAAAAACTAAAGAAAAGACGAAAGAATTCATTTAGTAAGACCTATCGATTCTTTTATGCTTTCGTTTATGCGAAAAAGGAACATCCGGAGCGTTGAACATACCTATCTGAAAATTATCATTTTTTACCAATTAACTTGGCACGTTCATTGCTTTTTGATTGTTACACTTAGTCTGATTTTAACGCTATGGGACACAGAATTTGGATTGTGCTTTTCGCATTACAGGGAGTTCTGCTACCATTGCAATACGTTTAATGGGTATGAGATGAATGTATTGAGTAAATGGCGTTTTTTCCCTCGCTCCTTGCGTCAACTAGTTGTGATGGCATTCTGGCTTGTATTACTTCCTTTATTAGTATTAGCCTATCAGGCATATCAAAGCCTAGAGCAACTGAGTAACCAAGCTGCCAATATCAATAAAACCACGTTGCTTGACGCACGGCGTAGTGAAGTGATGAGTAGCCTCGCCTTAGAAATGGAACGGAGCTATCGTCAATATTGTGTTTTGCAAGATGCTACATTGCATACTCAATATCAGAAACAGTTTGCAGACTACCAGCAAATGTTTGAACGTCAGCGAACGATCTTACCTACCTCGACAGACACTTCTGCATTGACTAAGACTTTGGATGTACTTAAAACGGTTGCGTGTGAAAACAATGAACCGACAGAAAAAATCACACGGGCTTTAGAACAATTTTCTGCCGAAAATGCCTCATTAGTGCAAGAAACTCGTGATGTGATTTTTAGCCGTGGGGAACAGCTGCAAAAAGCGATTGCGAATAAAGGCCAACTATTTGGTTGGCAAAGCTTAATTTTATTCTTATTAAGCGCATTGCTAGTGGCATTATTCACTCGGATGATTATTGGCCCAGTTAAAGCTATCGAACGAATGATTAACCGTCTCGGTACTGGGCGTACAATTGCGAATAATATTGAACGCTTTAAAGGCCCTAGGGAGCTACGGACAATCGCACAGCGGATTATTTGGTTAAGTGAACGACTCGCATGGCTTGAATCACAGCGCCACGAATTTCTACGCCATATTTCACATGAATTAAAAACACCTCTTGCAAGCATGCGTGAAGGAACAGAATTACTCGCTGATGAGGTGGCAGGGCCATTAACGGTGTCTCAAAAAGAAGTTGTAGAAATTCTTGATCACAGCAGTAAGCATCTTCAGCAACTTATTGAGCAATTACTTGATTATAATCGTAAGCTTGTCGATGACCCGCCAGAAGCACAAATTGTTGATTTACAAAAACTCATTGAAGATATTGTTAAAGCACATAATTTACCGGCACGGGCTAAAAATATTAAAACAGAAGTGCGTTTAAAAGTGGACAGCTGTTTAGCCGAACCCTCACTTTTAGGACGAGTTATTGATAATATCTACTCCAATGCGGTGCACTATGGTGGCGAATCAGGTAATATTTGGATCTCTAGTCGCCAAACAGGTAATAAGCTTCTGATTGAAGTTGCGAATACGGGGACGCCAATTCCTGAGTCTGAGCAAAGTATGATTTTTGAGCCGTTCTATCAAGGTTCACTACAAAGAAAAGGTGCTGTCAAAGGAAGTGGGCTAGGGCTGAGTATTGCGCAAGATTGTATTAAACAAATGGGGGGAGAACTTTCTCTCGTTCCCAACAAATCAGCAGATGTCTGTTTTAGAATTGAACTGCCTCTAACCGCAGAGAATGAATAATGGTAAATCGGTCTACAGGTGTTTGGGCGGTACTTTACCGTAACGCATCGTTAAGTAAATATAACCAAAGAGTACCTTATGTGATGAGACGTACAGGGCTCAATTTTGGGGCGGTTTTATTTTCCCTAATTTTAAGTGGATGTGTAGTAAAAAATGGTCAGTCACCACTCGAAACTCTGGCGCAAGTTGTTGTGCCTGAAGTTAAAGTCACAGACTACCGTTATACATCATGTGAATCTATTTGGAGCAATGACCAGCCAGCTGCACGGGAAAATGCATTATTTTGGTTACGAATGATGGACTGCGCAGATCGCACGGAAACCAGTCAAGCACGTGAGGATGCAGGTAAAATAGACGTAACAAATTGGTCGAGTGCATTTCAACAAAATATTTTGTTGAATTCTGCTGACCCGTCTATTGCAGAGCGCCGTAAAATGCTTGATAGCATAAATACGTACAGTTTGAATTTTCCCACAGGGGTACGTCCATTATTACAATTATGGCGTGAGCAACAAGTACAAATTATCAATCTGTCAGATGCAGGGGTTCGTTATAAACGCCTACAGCAAGAAATGGATACAAAACTCGACCGTCTAAAGGAAGATAATGCTAAATTGGCTTTTGAACTGAATACGACCTCCCGTAAGCTTGAAAATTTAACGGACATTGAACGCCAGCTTTCTTCTCGTAAGAAAAGCACCAACGAAACCGAAAAAGATGTAGAAAATGGGGTTGAAGGAGATAAGCCTATTTCCTCAGAAGAGCCAAAGCCTGAAAGCAGCGCATCTTCTCCAGTAGAGCAAAATTCATCGGAGAATGAACAAAAATGACGAATCGTAAGTCAGCAAATTTATTGCTAGTTGACGATGACCCGAGCCTTCTTAAATTGTTAGGTATGCGCTTGAGTAGTGAAGGTTTTAAAGTCACTACAGCAGAAAGCGGCCCTGAAGCACTAAAAATCTTACAAAAAGAAAAATTAGATTTAGTGATTAGCGATTTACGCATGGATGAAATGGATGGTATGGCGCTTTTCGATGAGATACAAAAAGTCCATCCAAACATGCCAGTTATCATACTCACTGCTCATGGTTCTATCCCTGATGCCGTCGCGGCAACACAACGAGGCGTATTTAGTTTTTTAACTAAGCCAGTAGATAAAGACGCATTATATAAAGCAATCGATGAAGCTCTCGCGCTCTCTTCGACACCGATTAGCGATGAGGAGTGGAGCGCTGGTATAGTCACGCGTAGCCCCTTAATGATTCGGCTATTAGAACAAGCGCATATGGTGGCACAATCTGATGTTAGCGTGCTAATTAATGGGCAAAGTGGTACAGGTAAAGAAGTTTTAGCTCAGGCTATTCATAAAGCTAGCCCTAGGGCACGTAAGCCGTTTATTGCCATTAACTGCGGTGCATTACCTGAACAATTATTAGAGTCTGAATTATTTGGTCATGCTAAAGGGGCTTTTACCGGCGCAGTAAGTAACCGCGAAGGGTTATTCTTTGCAGCCAGCGGTGGTACGTTATTTTTAGATGAGATTGGCGATATGCCAATGCCATTGCAGGTTAAATTATTGCGAGTATTGCAAGAACGCAAAGTTCGCCCTTTAGGTAGTAACCGCGATTTAGATATTGACGTGCGAATTCTCTCCGCAACTCACCGGAATTTGCCTAAAGCGATGGAAAAAAATGAGTTTCGTGAGGACCTCTATTATCGCTTAAATGTGGTTAATCTGCGTATTCCTGCGTTAAATGAACGTTCTGAAGATATTCCATTATTAGCAAATCATCTATTGCGTGAATCTGCATCACGGCATAAACCTTTCGTGCGTAGTTTTTCCAGTGACGCCATGAAGTGCTTAATAACAGCGAGTTGGCCGGGCAATGTTCGTCAATTAGTTAATGTTATTGAACAATGCGTTGCATTAACAACGTCTCCTGTTATCAGCGAAGCACTCGTTAGCCAAGCGCTTCAAGGTGAAAATACGGCCTTGCCGACATTTGTTGAAGCTCGTAATCAATTTGAATTGAATTATTTACGTAAGTTATTACAAATGACAAAAGGGAATGTCACCCAAGCTGCCCGAATGGCAGGGCGAAACCGCACAGAATTTTACAAATTACTTGGTCGACACGATTTAGAAGCCAATGATTTTAAAGAATAAATAAGAATTATTTACCACATAGTTGTTATCGATTACATTATGTGGAATAAGGCAATTCATATTCACGCTCCGGGAGAAAAAACACCTTATGAGCCGTAAGCTTAATATTTCACTAGCACAACTTAATTGGTTAGTCGGTGACATCGAAGGCAACTGCGATCGCATGTTGCAAGTTGTGAGTGAACAAGCACCAAACACAGATATTGTCATGTTTTCAGAGCTGTCTTTGACAGGGTACCCACCAGAGGATTTAATTTTCCGAGCTGATTTTGAGGACCGCTGTTTAGTACAACTCGACCGTTTGCAAAAAGCCAGCCAAGAAACGGCAATTATTGTTGGTCATCCATGGTATGAAGGGGATGATATCTATAATGCATTGTCTTTTTTCTATCAAGGCAAATTGCACGCACGCTATTTTAAACAAGAATTACCAAATTACGGCGTGTTTGATGAGCCTCGTTATTTCACCGCAGATGAAAAAACCTGTGTTGTTGAATTTAAAGGTTACCAGCTCGGCTTATTGATTTGCGAAGATATTTGGTATGACGAACCGGTTGATGCAGTAAAAGGGGCTGGCGCTGAAATATTACTGACAATCAATGCATCTCCTTATGATATTAATAAAGAACATATTCGAACTGATTTATTAGTCGATCATTGTAAACGCACTCATATGCCAATTGTGTATCTCAATCAAGTTGGCGGACAAGACGAATTGGTTTTTGATGGTGGCTCAAAAATCATTGCAAACAAAGGCAAGCAAACCTTTAAATTGGAAGAATTTAAAGAGCAGGTTATCACAGTGCAATTTGATGAACTTGCATTGGTGAGCGAAGGTAGCGTATTTATTGAGAATGACCCTGTGGCGCAGGTATACCAAGCTTTAGTCATGTCTACTCGCGACTACATCAATAAAAATGGTTTTAATGGGGCTATTTTAGGGCTATCAGGCGGGATTGATTCAGGGTTAACAGTGGCTATTGCCGTTGATGCAATAGGGAAAGAGCACGTGCAAGCGGTCATGATGCCATTCCGCTATACTTCTGAGATGAGCATCCACGACGCTAAAGAACAAGCTGATTTGCTTGGTGTTGAATTCGATATCGTATCTATCGAACCGATGTTTGATGCTTTTATGGCACAGTTAACGCCTATGTTTGAAGGAACCGCGGTTGATACAACTGAGGAAAACTTACAAGCGCGTTGCCGAGCCGTTATTTTAATGGCGATGTCGAATAAACGTCGTCGCTTAGTTTTGACTACCAGTAATAAAAGTGAGTCAGCGGTTGGCTACTCGACATTGTATGGTGATATGGCGGGTGGTTTTGACGTATTAAAAGATGTGCCTAAAACCCTTGTCTTTGAGTTGGCTAAATACCGTAATACTATCTCTCCAGCAATCCCACAACGCGTGATTGATAGGCCGCCATCAGCAGAACTTGCGCCAGGGCAATTAGATCAAGACAGTTTGCCACCTTATGATGTGTTAGATGCATTATTAGAAGGCTATGTGGAAAAAGACTTGTCAGTTAATGACCTAATCAAACTTGGTTTTGATAAAGACGTGGTACGCAAAGTTGTGCGCCTTGTTGATATTAATGAATATAAACGTCGTCAGGCGCCTGTTGGGCCACGTATTACGATGCGTAATTTTGGTAAAGACCGCCGTTATCCGATCACCTCAGGTTTTGGCCGTAAAAACTGGTCATAACAGGAATTATTTATGAAAAAAATTGATGCAATTATAAAGCCATTCAAACTTGATGATGTTCGTGAAGCGCTTGCAGAAGTGGGCATTACTGGAATGACAGTGACTGAAGTGAAAGGTTTTGGACGTCAAAAAGGGCATACTGAACTTTACCGTGGCGCAGAGTATATGGTTGATTTTTTACCTAAGGTAAAAATTGAAATTGTAGTACCTGATGACATCGTTGAAAACTGCGTCGAAACCATTATGCAAACTGCACAAACTGGCAAAATTGGTGATGGAAAGATCTTTGTTTATGATGTCGCTCGAGTGATCCGTATTCGAACCGGTGAGCAAGACGAAGAAGCAATTTAATAAATTAAGTTTGTATGAAAATGCGGTAACGGAAAATACACAGGAATGGGATTAGAATTGTATATTTATTATGCGAGCCCGTTACCGCTAAATTAGAAAACTACGAATATTTAACTAGTTAACCCATTTTCTTCAGTTAATATGTTTCATAGAATGCTCTTCTAAACAGAAGAGCATTTTTTGTGAATTAATTGAGGGGTAATACCTTGTGTGGTCCAAAACATTCATAGTGAATAGCACTGGTATCGACACCCATTGCAATTAGCTGCTTACCTACGTGCTGCATAAACCCAACAGGGCCACAGAAATAGAATTGCATATTCGGTTGCTCAATCCATTCACGTACCAATTCTAAATTCATTAAACCTTCATATTGGTAATCAAACCCGAGACGATCTTCCTCTCTTGGTTGATTAAACCAAATCGCGGATTGGCTGGTTTGCTGTTTTGCTAATAGTTGTTGAATTTCGTGCCTAAAGGCATGAACGGCACCATTTTCAGCGGCATGGAACCAATTAACTTGTGCGTTGTGACCTTGTTCTGTTAGATGATTTAACATGCTCAGCATTGGAGTTAAACCAACGCCAGCAGAGATCAAGGTAACAGGTGTCTGACCATCAACATCAATAAAGAAATCACCACATGGAGGGGCGAGCAGTACACTATCACCTTCATTTAATTGTTGATGTAAGAAATTAGAAACGGAGCCTTGTTCTTCACGTTTTACCGCAATACGGTAGCTACGGCCATTAGGTGCAGTGGTCAGAGAGTATTGGCGGATTTCTTGGTTTTCAAATCCCTGGTTGTTGACATAAATAGTGATATATTGGCCTGGGCGGTAATCAGCGACAGGTTGCCCATCGACAGGAACAAATTCAAAACTTGTAATCACATCACTTTGTGGTTGTTTTTGCGCTAATTTAAACTCACGTAAGCCTTCCCAACCCCCATTTTTATCCGCATTTTCTTGGTAAATTGCAGCTTCTCTACCAATAAAAATATCGGCTAAAACACCGTAAGCTCTTCCCCATGCATCAAGAACCTCTTGGCCTGGGTTGAGGAGTTCATCAATAGCCGCGAGTAAGTTTTCCCCGACGATTGGATAGTGCTCAGGTTTAATATTTAAGCTTACATGTTTTTGGGCGATTTTTTCGACAGCTGAAATAAGAGCCTCAGGAGTTTCAATATGCACAGCATATGCGCAGATAGCGTTGAAAAGGGCTTCTCGTTGGTCCCCATTCACTTGGTGAGTCATGTTGAAAATATCTTTTAATTCAGGATGCTGTTTAAACATCCGATCATAAAAATGCGCGGTCAGTTTTGGCCCTGTTTCAGCAATGGCAGGAATGGTTGATTTAACAATGGCAATGGTTTGGCTATCTAGCATACAGGTGCTCCTGAATTATTTTCATGTTCTCATTATAGTTATGGCAAAGGGCAAATTTTTGCGATCTAAAAATATTCCTTTGTAGATTAGTTAGATAAATTTATTTCATCTCAGCTAATCCCTATTTTTTGCGAACGATGAAGGTGATTTATAAAGATGTATTTTAAATACAACTTATAATATTTACGTGTTTATGTAAAGACTCAAATCGGAAAAATAGGGTGGATTTAGGCACATAATGAGAAGGGAATAGCAAATCTGGATGTTTGTCCGTTAAAAATTAAAATTTGAGCTATTTTATAATGAAGCCTTCAGAAGCAAATGAAGTGAAAAAAATTAATGCAATCGTTTGCGTATATTTTTTCTTTAGGGCTATCTCAAGAGAGAAAAAGAGTTTACACTGTGTGTCATTGCGATGAATCGATTTTCAACCTATTGAATTGCTGAGGCAGGAGAAGCGAATGTTAAAGCGTGAAATGAATATTGCTGACTACGATCCGAAATTATGGGAAGCAATGGAGCAAGAAGTACAACGTCAAGAAGAACACATTGAATTAATTGCTTCTGAAAACTATACCAGTCCACGAGTCATGCAGGCTCAAGGTTCTCAGCTAACCAATAAATATGCAGAAGGCTACCCAGGCAAACGCTACTATGGCGGTTGTGAGTATGTTGACGTGGTAGAGCAATTAGCGATTGACCGTGCGAAAGAACTATTTGGTGCTGACTATGCGAATGTGCAGCCGCACTCAGGTTCGCAAGCTAACGCTGCAGTTTACATGGCGTTACTACAGCCAGGTGATACCGTTCTGGGAATGAACCTAGCACATGGTGGTCACTTAACTCACGGTTCACCGGTTAACTTCTCAGGTAAACTGTACAACATCGTGCCTTACGGTATTGATGAAAGCGGTAAAATTGACTACGACGATATCAAAGCGCAAGCGGAAAAACACAAACCAAAAATGATTATCGGTGGTTTCTCTGCGTACTCAGGTGTCGTTGATTGGGCTAAAATGCGTGAAATCGCAGATGGTATTGGCGCTTACCTGTTTGTTGATATGGCTCACGTTGCAGGTTTGATTGCTGCGGGTGTTTATCCAAACCCAGTTCCTCATGCACACGTTGTGACAACAACAACGCATAAAACTTTAGCGGGTCCACGTGGTGGGTTAATTTTAGCTAAAGGTGGTGACGAAGAGTTGTACAAAAAAATCAACTCAGCGGTATTCCCTGGATCTCAAGGTGGCCCTTTAATGCATGTTATTGCAGGTAAAGCGGTTGCTCTGAAAGAAGCGATGGAACCTGAATTCAAAGTTTATCAACAGCAAGTTGCTAAGAATGCGAAGGCAATGGTCGATGTTTTCCAAAAACGTGGCTACAAAGTGGTATCTGGCGGAACTGAAAACCACTTATTCTTAGTTGATTTGGTTGATAAAGACATTACAGGTAAAGATGCAGATGCTGCACTTGGCCGTGCGAATATCACTGTTAACAAAAACAGTGTACCGAACGACCCTAAGAGCCCATTTGTAACGTCTGGTGTACGTATTGGTTCTCCTGCGATTACGCGTCGTGGCTTCAAAGAAGCAGAAGCGGGTGAGCTAGCTGGCTGGATGTGTGATATTCTAGACAACCTCAATGACGAAGCGACCATTGAGAGCGTGAAGCAAAAAGTATTAGCAATTTGCAAAAAATACCCAGTTTACGCATAACATAACGTATTATTAATTACTGAAACCCGCTTCTACATGTATGTATGAGCGGGTTTTTTGCATTGAAAAAACGGAGGAGTGATGGTCATTCCATCAACGCGTTGGCTAGCTATTGATTATTTTACCTACTTTTTTGCCTACAGTATTTTCTTGCCATTTTGGTCAGTTTGGTTACAAGGTGAGGGAATTGATGCAGAAATGATTGGTGTTTTGTTAGGGGTCGGGCTAGCAGCCCGTTTCCTTGGTGCGATGTTTATTACTCCTTTAGTTAAAGAGCCCTCGAAACTTATTACTGCTCTACGCTTACTCGCAGGGCTTTCACTTATTTTTTCTGTCGGTTTTGCTCTGGGTTCTCACTGGGCATGGCTGTTGTTTGTAATGATTGGGTTTAACTTATTTTTTGCACCAATGGTTCCACTGGGTGATTCACTGGCGGGGACATGGCAAAAACAATTTACCTTTGACTACGGCAAAATTCGCGTTTGGGGTTCGATAGCTTTTATTATTGGTTCCTCACTGATGGGGTATTTAGCCGGTGTTTGGGGAAATAAAGCCATCATGGTGGCCTTGATAGTAAGCTGTTTAGCATTATTACTAGGCGCAATGCTGAAACCAGCAATTATGCCAATGGGGGCAGCGAAAGCGGATGGTGGTAATAAGGTTACGTTTAAACAATTGATTGCGGATAAAAACGTCGTTAGGTTTCTTATCTGTGTTACGTTACTGCAAGGGGCTCATGCGGCTTATTATGGTTTTGCTTCCCTATTTTGGAAAGAAGCCGGCTATTCAGATTTAGTTATCGGTAATTTATGGTCGCTCGGTGTGGTTGCTGAAGTCATTGTATTTATGTTAAGCCACCGTTTATTTAGGCGTTGGAGCGCTCGAAATTTACTGTTGTTATCTGCCTTCTGTGGAATTATTCGTTGGGGCTTGATGGGAGCGTTTACTGCATTACCGGTATTAATCGTGGTACAAATTCTTCACAGTGGTACTTTTACAATTTGCCACCTAGCCGCAATGCGCTTTATTAGTGCAAGAAAAGAAAATGAAATTATCCCATTACAAGGTGTTTACTCCGCACTCGCAACTGGCGGCGGGTTAGCCGTACTGACTATTATTGTCGGATACATTTATGAGCGAGTGCCTGCTCATCATGGTGTGGTATTTTACTTAATGGCTCTTCTCGCTATCCCTGCCGTGTTTATCCGCCCTAAAGTGGTGGCTCAATCTTAATATTCACCTGCCAAGTTATAGAAGCGGTTAAGCCTATTTTATAGCTTGGTTTGGTATTGAATTTGTTTTCCAGTATCGTCAATATAAATCATTGTTATATTTTCTCCGTGATTAATATCAGCGGTTGAAAAGTAAGTTTGTGATGAAAATGGCTCTACCATCGAGCTTTTTGCAATAGAACGACTTTTATTATTAGCTAGATAGATATTGGCAATATTTAAAAAATAAGGGGTCGGGTTGTTGACGACAATACCGTCTTTAGCTAAATGAAATTGGATGTTTTTGATGACATTGTTTGGCTTTTCTGTGAGGTTTGTAGGGCGATAAAAAACTTTAATTCGTGTTTGAATGGCAAACTGTAGCATATTGGCACTATTTATTTGCTTTGGCTTTGGCGCAATATCTAATACATTTAAATAAAATACAGACTCTTTATTCGTAGGGAGTTTGTCACCAATAAAACGTATTTGTAATTGAACTCCGTCATTTGCTGCGATTTTAGTGACGGGGGGCGTTACAATAAATGGTGCGTTCGTCGTTTCTGGTGTCGAGTCCGGATTACCTTCATCCACCCAGCTTTGAGTTAATGTGGCTTGTTCACTGTAATTAGTAAGTTGAATTCTGACGGATTTTTTATCACTAGGGAAAATAATTCGTGTTCCTTGCAAAACAAGACTTGCACTTGTTTGGAAGCTAAAAAATAGTAATGTAGCGAACCCTGTAATTTTAATGAATTCCACCATGGTATTTTCCTTGTTAATTATATGACATCACAACTGTTGCCGTACTTGAGACTTGCCCTTGAGTGACACTATTGGTGTTGTATGCATAGTAATAAGCACCTAAATTTACTGAAAAAGAAGGGGAGATTGGATTTCCCTTGAGGACAGTAAAAATATTTGTCGCTCCATTTTTAGCTGCCACGCTATCTGAAAGCACTAACGGTGTATTGAGATTACTTGCGCTAACTAATCGGAAGCCAACGCCTTTAGCGCCTTGACTAATGGTATTATTCAATGTTGCTTTATCATTTGAGAGCAAATTGCTACTGGATAAAAAAATAGATACATCACGAGAAGCATTACCGCCTGCTAAAAAGTCTTGGCAAGTAAAATTAAGTGTGAATGGCGTGTAGCCCGCTCTGGTTGCAGTTTTCACTGCATTGATGCTTACTGGGGGTAGCGAAACGACTAAACCTTGGTTAACAAAATTACAGGTAGTGAGGATTGGATTATAAGTTAAGGTAATTGGTTGTAAGTAGATATCATCAGCACTGGTTGGCCATTGCAGCGTTAACAGAAAAGTGACTAATTTAGATACAATATCTAATAGCCACTGTAAAATTCCCAAGCTGGAAGCATCAGAGGCGAGTACGATAGGGGTAACTGTGGCGGTGCTTCCTGATACTTCGACATAGTTGGTTCCGGGTTTAGTCGCAAGCAAATTAAATTGAACGGTAAAATTTGTATCGAGTTCACTACCTTGATGTACACCTTCCGTAAGGCCGATAACCCTATCTTTTTCTAATGCAGTGACTGTAATTGAGACAAACTGCTTTCCACCATTAAAACCAATAGTGGCGGTTCTGCCTTGGAAAGGAGATGCGATACCAATAGAGTTAGGAAAAAGTATACCTCTTGCAGTACAGGTAAAAGTCCCAGGGTAGATGGTTCTACTATTTTTACTAACTTGAGTCGATGTACTGGTGAGCTCTGTCGATAAATCAAAAGCAAGAGCGGGAGCCGTCACGGTAGAAGTTTGTCTACAATGTGCTGAGGAAAACTGGCTGTAAGCCAATATACTGGAAAACATCAGTGCTAAAGTGATTTTTTTCATCATATTTTCCTTTATCGACAGAGGTTTTTGTTCTTATCCATCGTGTTGAGTAGCGGCTCAATAACACATGTCTGTTTCCCTTTAAGCTTTATGTGTAATGCCATCGGTAATTGCTCACTTTTGATATACATCACGCCAGATTGGCCGACATAACCAATACTCTGTTGTTTAGCATCTGTGATTTCTGTTCCAAAAGGTAAGCTATCGCCATTAGCAAGAGCGCCACGGATGATATAAGTTTGTCGAGTATCGGTCTCGAGTTTGATGTAATTTACCGCCCCTTGATATGGACTTACATTTGCCATATTACCGAGCACCTCAGCGCCTGCGGTTTTCTCTGTATCTGTCAAGGTATAGGTATTGGTTCTATAGGGTGTGGAGTTAGCGACTAAAACAACACCTTGTTGATTAGTTAAGGTGGTTTTATCGGCATTGACCATCATGTCACTGGCCATTGGAGCATCAATGATGGTGTAGGTCTGTCCTGTTTCCCCTGAAAAAACAATATGTCCAGGAATAGCAACCAGAGTTCCTTTGGCGCCTAAACCCGTTTGGCGGTAATTATTGGCCTCTGTGTAAGATCCTGAAAGCGTGCTATAGGGAAGCTGATAGCTGACGTTCCCACCAACTAAGTTATTACCACCGCTTTGGTTCGTTGCAGTTAGCGTATAATTGACTTGGTCATTTTTACCTGCAATACCACTGACACTCAGCGTAGTTTGTTGATAACGAGAGTCGGTGAAATAGCTTCCCATACTAATATTGGCGCGTTTTTCAAATAAAGAAAAAGGAACACTAAAGTTGGCATAAATACGAGTTTCTTCTTCGCTGTCGTAATTGCGAACACGTGAAACAGACACACTATAGGAAATATCGTTATAATTGTTTGCGTAACCGGCTTGATATTCACGGCTATTACCGTTTGCATTCCAATAATCACGGTGTGTACCCGATATGAATACCGAACCATAACCATCAGCTAATTGTTGGTTTAAATTCAACGTAAATGTATTTTTAGCACGTGAACCACGTAAAGCGTCATAATTAGTGAGTGAAAGCTCAGGTGGAATATTATTGCCGAGTTTTTCTGATAACTGGTCTTGATAAGCTTTCCAAGCGCGATAATTATCTTGGGAATAAATGGCATCAATAAAGCTATAGTAACCACTAGTGGAATAACGATATGACGCCAAGGTTAAATTGGTCGATGTTGCATTAATATATTTGTTATAAGTCAGGCGGTAGCTTTGCCCACTGTGATTTCCTGAATCCAATTTAGTATTTGCTTGCGTAATGTCAGCTGAAATGGCCCCAAAACTAAAATTCCAACCACTCCCTATAACGCCAGAATAGTATTTTTCGCTAAATAGCATTCCTGCATAAAGTGTCACTAAATTATTTAATCCATAGTGAAACTCACCTTGAGTAAATTTGGGTTGATAATGGGTATTGTCGATTTTAGTTTGCCCAGCAATAAGGCTGTAATTATAAACGCCCTGTTTGAGCATATCAGGTACAGCAGAATAGGGCACAGTAAAGGTTTCTTGCCTTCCATCAGCTTCTTGGACAACGACGAATAAGTCACCTCCACCAGCACTAGGCTGCAGGTCATTAAATGCAAACTCACCAGGGGGAACGCTTTCTTGATAAACCAGATTATTATTTTGGTACACGCTGACTAAGGCATTTGTTTGAGCGACACCGCGTATAATAGGTACAAAATTTTGACTTGAATTTGGCAACATACTAGCTTCTGTTGCCAATGCAATCCCTCGAACTCGAATACTATTAAATAGGGCTGCGGGTGTATAAAAATCACCTAATTTCAACCCGGATTTGATTGTACTAAGAGGACGATAAACATAACGGGTATTGTTTTTCCATTTTTGGCTACTATGAGAGCTATGTCGATAGCTGGATTCATCTCTAAATTGCCAAGCGCCTAAATTAACGCCTGAATTTAAGGTAGCAAAAAAATTGTCACTGCTAGTTTTAGAGTTTTTTTTCTCTTTGTAACTATAATAATTTGTATTATAAGAAAAAATAATTGCAGGTTCGCCATAATTCCAGAGACTGGGGTCAACATAGTTAGCTTCGAGTTGTTTCAGAGCGACTTGAGGGACGGTAATATCGAGTCGTAGGTCGTTGATATTGAATTTATATTTTATATTGGCCACTAAATCATCAATAGGAATAAATGGCTGTTGTTTGGTTTGTTCAATCACCTCAGAAGATAAATTCAGGTTTAATTTCTGCACATCATCAGCAGCAAGGCTAATCAGTTTACCATCATTATTGATATCAATTTCAAATTGGCCTTTCCAACTATTATTTACATAAAGCTCGGCTAATTGTTTACCTGATGGAATTTTACTGTCGGTATAGAATCGTGAAATATCTCCTTGTGCAGATTTGCCTACCAATAGGGAAGTCTCAAACTCGTCCGCTATTGAGTTCTTTTGATAACTTTGTAGTCCTATTAAGATTAGGAGGTAGAGATAGTTTTCTTTTTTCACGATGATTTCTTCTATTAAAGTTTAATGTTTTTAGATTTGAAAACACCATAGTCATCCACATACATTAAAATAAGATCGTGGCTTTTCATTGTTCCTTTAATAGGTAATTCTTTTTCAGACATAGGGGCAATCATCGCAGAATCAATTAATGAATTATTTTTATCGTCCAATGGTGTGATAGCTGCAATAGTTAAATGGTATTGCGAGTTATTTTTAACTAATATGTTATTATTTTTAATCTGGTAGCTCGCATGATTAATGACTTCATCGGAGGATTCGGTTAGACCAATAGGACGATAAAAAATTTTAATTCGTGAGCGTGTGGCTAGCTGAATTGCATTTTTGCCTTTAGCAGATTCTGGAGTTTTAGGAATATCTAAAACATTTAAGAAAAATACACTTTCAACATTGTCAGAAAGTTTTCCGGGTATTTTTTTTATTTTTAATTGCTGACCTTGTAAACCTTCAATTTTAACAATAGGAGGGGACAAATAAAAAGGTGCTTCAGAATTCTCAGGTGTGGAATTTTCATCACCGTTATCAATCCATGACTGAACAAGAGACGATGTTTTGCTATTATTGGTTAATTGTACAGTAATACTATCAGCGTCAGCAGGATATATAATTCGAGTGCCTGTAATAATAACATTAGAAAATGTTGAGCTCGAAAATAAAATAGTGAGTAATAAAACTAGAGTTTTCATAATAGTATCCATTTAAAGCCAGGCTAATAAAAGCCTGGCTAAGTCATAATTATAAATAGGAAACTGTATATATTACATTTGATTGCAAAAGACCGACTTTGGCAGCAGTTGCATTAGTTTTATAATAACTGGCTATTAAATTGAGTGTAGCTCCTGTCGCGCCACCAGTGTCAGCCCCTGTAAGGTTAGTATCAAAGGCCACATTGAGTGGAATTGCGGTTGTTGGAGTGCTGGTTTTAGATAAACTAAATCCAACATTTTTAGCAACGGAAGCATCATTTTCATTGACGGAAGTATTCACTAAATACAAACCGGAAGGGGAAATATTACTTGATGAATAAAAGTGTAATTTCAGATTACTTACAGGAGTGCTCGCAGGTGCGCAATCAGAGAAAGTTAAAGAAAATTGTTTTTGATTTTTAGAAATAACCGTCGCGGCAGTGGTCCCTGCATCTGTTACGGTTATTGGGTCAAGAACAACAGTCATATCGGCACTATTTCCGCCATTAATAGTACAAGTTGTATCGCTTATTGCTCCAGAAATTGAAATAATTCCTCCAGCACTGTTAGTTATTGCAAGTGCTGAACCTGATATAACAGATAACGAAAGTAAAGACAGAGGTAGTATATATCTAGACATAATTAACCCCATAAGGTCAAAGTGAAATAAAGTGATATAACTTTGATTAACAGCTGAATGTAAATTAGCTGTGTTATTTTATGCTAGATATAAAGTATATTTTTTTCAAATTAAAAATTAAAAAAATATTTAATGAGATTAATGTCTTTTTTATATGCATGAATTTAATATGATATTGTTTTTCTAATTATGTCAGTGTGACTCGTAATAAGTGTAATTTTTTGATGATCAGTAGTTTATCTTTTTGAGTATTTCTTGTTGTGCATGTTATTGTGACAAGGATAAAGGTCAATTAACTTAACAATAAACAAAAGTTATATTAATTTGTGAAATTAAATAAAATTTAATTTATAAAAAATTAATTGATAATAAAATGGCAAGTCATAGTTAATGACTTGCCATTGAGATATAATCTTATCTTATAAGCTTGGTAGGAAAGTCGTAAATACAGGCATAAAAGTGACTAAGAGTAATACGATAATTAATGCAAAGAACAGTGGCATGACTTCACGAATAAAGTCTGAAATACGTACACCAGTAATCGATGTGGCTACAAACATGACGGTTCCCATAGGGGGGGTTAAGCAGCCGATAGCTAAATTAAGGATCATGACAATGCCAAAATGGATAGGGTCAATTCCTAATAATTTTACTGTAGGCATTAATAATGGAACAAGAACAATAATTGCTGCATTACCTTCAATAAACATACCTAGAATTAAAAGCACCGCATTGACAATCATTAAGAAGACATATGGATTATCAGAGAAACTGGTCATCATTTTGGCAACATCTTGTGCCACTTGCTCGTTCGTCAATACCCATGCTAATGCAGAACAAGTCATAATAATGAGCATGATGCTTGCTGTTGAACGAGCTGTTTCTAAAAATGAGGCCGCAATGTCTTTTAACTTCATTTCACGATAAAAAAAGGTACCAATTACAATAACGTAAAGTACAGCAATAGCACCAGCTTCTGTCGGTGTAAAAATACCAAAGCGAATTCCGCCAATAATAACGAGGACTAAGAGGAAAGCTGACATTGCTCCTTTACCTGTTTGGTAAACTTCAGCAAATGTAGGCGCTTTGTCTCTAGCAGGTTTGTATCCACGTTTTTTGGCAATAAGATAAATTGTAACCATTAAAGCAACGCAGCACATTAAACCAGGAATGATTGCAGCCATAAACATCTTACCAATAGAGACATCGGCAACAAATCCATAGATGATTAATGCAATACCTGGTGGAATTATAGGTGTTATTAATGATCCTGCAGCAGTGACAGCGGCAGAGAAGCTTTTCCCATAACCTAATTTGGTCATTTCGGGTACTAACATTTTAGATAACATGGCACAGTCAGCAAGGTTAGATGCAGAGAGCCCGCCCATCATTGTACTTAATAATACGTTAGATTGGGCAAGTCCCCCTGGGTAGTGCCCAGACAGTGTGCCAGTAAATTTTAACATTCGGCTAGTGATACCCGTGTAATTCAAAAGGTTACCTAACAGAATGAAAAAAGGAATAGCAAGTAACGTGACATTTTCTCCTGCACCAATAATGCGCTGAACTGCAATAAGAGGAGATATATCACCAGCAGAAAAGAAATAAGTGAGTAATGCAATTAGCACACTTAAAAAAATGGGAACATTAATTAAAAAGCAGAATATTAATACAATACAGGCGATAATTACTGACATGGTTTATCTCCTTTTATTAATTTACTCATGTCTTCCAGTAAATGTTGGATAGAAAATAACACCATGATGGATGCGCCAATGGGAACAGAAAGGTCGATATAGTAATAAGAAACACCAATAATTGGTGTTATTTTATCTTCTGCGATAATCGAGAGTTCATATCCAAGATACCCAAAAATTGATAAAGCAATAATGGCCATAATATGCGTAATGACCGCGATAGCTAATTGTACTTTTTCAGGAAATAAAGAGGTAATAGCATCAATACTGACGTGCATTCTTTTACCCGCAGCGGATGCTGCTCCAATCATAACCAACCATATGTAGCAAATAATTAAAACTTCCTCACTCCACATTAAAGGGTCATTAAGAAGCCAACGCATGAATACAGCAAGAATGGTAATAATGACGATAGCAGCAACAGCAAGCGAAGCCACTATATCACTTAATTTCCCCAGAAATTTAAACATAAAAGATCCTTGCGAGAATAATAGTCAACCATTTGTATTGTAAAAATTTTGGCGGTGTTAACCGCCAAGTAATAGGGTTAATTATTAATAATATCTTGAGTTTGTTGATATAAATTCGCAGACCATTCAGGGAATTCATTATAGAAAGGCTTAGATTTTTCTTTGAAGAGCGCTCTGTCTACTTCAACAACAGTAACACCTTCACTTTTCATTTTTTCAATAATCTCTTTTTCTTGTTGTAAGACTAAATCTGTTAAAAATTGCCCAGCTTCATTTCCTGATTCAACTAAAGCCTGCTGAATATTTTCAGGTAATTTAGCGTAGGTTTTGCTGCCCATAACTAAGTTGGTTACGTTTTCTACATGGCCAGTTAGAATTAAGAATTTGGCAGCTTCATGGTGTTTTTGCCCATATAGCACTGGAATTGGGTTTTCTGCACCATCAATAATTTTAAGATTAAGTGCAGTATAAACTTCAGCTAAAGGTAATGGTGTTGGTGTGGCTCCCATTGCCTCTAAACCTTTAATTTGAATTTTATTGTTGGGGACGCGAATTTTTAAACCTTTTAGGTCATCTGGGGTTTGGATCATTTTATTGGCTAAGATATGACGTGAACCATATAGCCAATCTTTAGAAACCACATGAAGGCCTTTTTTATCTAACTGTTGTTCTAAGGAACCATACCAAGGTGAGGCATTTAATTTAAAAATATCTTTATAAGATAGCCCTAAGTACGGCCCAAACATAATACCGTAATCAGGTACATAATCAGAAAAGAAGGCACCATCTGCTAAGGTAATTAATGGACTACCTAACTTCATTTGTTCGATGACATCTTTTTTAGAACCTAATTGTGAGCTTGGGTAAGGAATTAACTCACCTTCACCATTAGTTTTTTCATTGAATTTCTTTGCCCATTCGTGGATAGCTAAGTCAAAAGGCTCTCCGGGGTTATTTTCATAAGCGACTTTTAGCTTATATTTAGCATCGGCGAATGCGGCACCTGTCATGCTGCCCATTAATAGCATTGTGCTGAGTGTTAAGCTAAGAAATGTTTTTCCGTTTAATGTGCTCAGTTTCATAAAGGTATCTCCTGTAGGGGGATTTATTGTTTTAAGTATTTAGTTTTTTTCTAACCAATGTATTTTTTGCGTAGCATTATTTCTGTGCCACTATTCAGAATATCTGTGATTTTTTGGCTCACATCATCTTGTAATTGTGGTATTTCGTTGAGGTTTAATCCCCATAAATCAGACATTGCTAGCACATTTTCAGTCAGTTGTTTTACATTTGAGTCATAGAGCTCATTCCAAGCTTTAAAGCGTTCGAGTAAATAATCATCATCATTTAAAGGAATGAGTTGTTCACCCTGTTTTCCTCGATAGAAAACAATAAGTGCAGCAAGTGAAAATGAAATGCAATAAGGAATTTTATTGTATTGCTTAACATAAGAGATTAATTGAGGTAATAAACGAGTTTTAAATTTAGTTAGCGAGTTTAGAGAAATTGAAAGTAACTCATGCTCTATATATGGGTTATTAAAACGGTCAATTACTGCGGAGGCAAAAGCCATGAGCTCCGAAGGGCTTTGAGATAAAACAGGAATAACCTCATTATCAATTAAATCTTTGATGAAAGATAAAAAGATTGGGTTGGTAGTGACATCACGAACAGTTCGAATCCCTGCTAAATAAGCAACGGGAACCATCGCAGTGTGTGCACCATTTAAGATTGCAACTTTACGTTCTTTGTAGGGTTTTATGTCATCTACTACTTTGATATTTAATGGCAATTCATTTAACTTTAGCTTCTGCTCTAGTATTTTTGGCCCTTGAATAACAAATAAATAGAAATATTCAGCAGTGACGAGAAAATCGTCTTTATAGCCTAATTCTTTTTCCAGTTTTTCAATTTCATTTTTCGGGTAGCCAGTAACAATTCTATCGACTAACGTAGAACAAAACGTATTACTGCTATTTAGCCAAGCGATAAAATCCGTGGGAAGTTGCCAGTCTTGTGCATGTTGATTTACAAACTCTTGTAATTTATCGCCATTATAGTCAATTAGCTCACAGGGGATGATGAACAACCCTTTGCTACTATCGCCATTAAAATGTTGAAAGCGGTGAAATAAAAATTGAGTAAGCTTTGCAGGGAAACTACTTGCTGGTGTATCTTCTAAGCGTACGTCGTGCTTATATACGATCCCTGCTTCCGTAGTATTAGAGAAGATCCATTGTAATTCGGGATTTTCTGCACACTTTAAAAATTTATCATATTCAGAATAGATAAGTATTTCACGGTTAACCGAATTAATAATTCTTATATTAGAAACACTTTGTTTTTGTTCATTAATCCCCCTGGTGATGGCAGTATAAAGTCCATTTTGTTGATTAATTGAGGGATGTGATGAGTCAATTGGCCTGACAAGCGTAATGCCACTATTGAAATCTGTCTTTTCATTCAGTTGGTCAACCATCCAGTCGATAAAAGCACGTAAAAAATTACCTTCTCCGAATTGTAAAATTCTCTCTGGGTATTGCTTATTAGCCATTGACTGTCTATTTAAGTAATCCATGACCATTCCTCTAGTTATTATGTGTATTAATCATCTGGTGTTGATTCAGACTAGAAGTATTTTTTTCTATGGACTATTAATTGCATCAATTTTGTGGAATGAATGGCTTTTTGATGTTTTTAATGTGTTTTTTATCAGTTAAAAACAGATGAATTATTGATAGATTAAATCTGTTCAATAAATATGTCTTTTAATTAATTGAAATATAGTGATAATTTTATTTTCTATAATTTTTGATAATAATAATTTTATAATTAAGCTGTTTTTTTACTGAAAAATTCAGGTTTTGTTTGATGTGTACCATTATCGACCCAAAGAAATAATTCGTCATTGGCCATCCATTGGCCTTGTAAACTAATGTTATTTATTCATAAGTTTGCTGTATGGAGTTGATCATAGTTCGTTTAGCGGTATCTAAATGATGTCTAAGTTCATTCATCGCGACAATATCATTACGGCTAATTAACGCACTTAAAATGGTCATGTGTTCTTCAATTGCCAGTACATTTCTTTCTTTTAAATCTGATTCATCCCATTGATATTGAAAATGAAATATCACAGTGATGATTTCAAGAGATTGATTAAAAAATGGGTTGTTGGCACCCGATAAAATAAGGCTATGTAGTTCATAATCTAGTTGAGAAAAGTCGCGGTAATTGATAGTAACGGTTTCACGCAGTGTTCTATGTTTGAGTAATAGCTCTTTCGCTAAAATCCAACGATGGTCATCTGGTGGTAAATTTAAAAAATGAGTCAATGCATTGGTTTCTAGTAACTCCCTAAACTCAAAAAGTTTTTCTGCGTATTCACGTGAAAACTTCATCATATGCCAATTTCCTCGGTGGGTGTTTTTAATTAACCCATAACGGGAAAACTCCACTAAGAACTCCCGAACAACACTAGAACTTACATGACTTTTTTTTGCTAATTGTAATTCAGTAAAAGTATCTCCGGGCATCAATTCTTTGCGTTTAATCATTTGATAAAACGCTTTTTCGAATAAGACGATTTGTTGATCAGGGAGACTTGATTCAACAGGAAAGAAATCAGTTTTATTGGGATAGCGAATGACATGATATTCATTCCCTTGTTTTTCAATGATTTTCTTTTCTAATAAATATTCGAGGGTATGTCTCACGGTGGTTCGACTGATATTAAACATCTCTGCTAAAGAAGATTGTGAGGGGAAGGGGGATGTTAATAAATTTTTATGTATGGCATCTAAGAATTCATTAATTGACCCATAGCGTATATTTTTACTCCTCACCATTTAAATACTCCTTGAATCTGATTTTTATTCTTTAAAGACCGATTTAAAACCGATTTAAAAACATTTAATCACAAAATTCGGTTGTTAATTATCTAGTCTATGTTTTTTAAATTAAAAAAGACAGATAAATTGATGGAGGGAAATATGAAACAATTGATTTGCCAAGAACCTAAACAATTAGTCTATCAACAAGTTGTTGAACCTACAGTTCAAACTGGGCACGTAAAAATAAAAATTCATGCGGTTGGTATATGTGGAACTGATATTCATGCATGGGGAGGAAACCAGCCATTTTTTCAATATCCACGAGTATTAGGACATGAAATTTCTGGAACTATTTGTGAGGTTGCATCAGATATCACGCAGTGGAAAGTCGGGCAACGTGTTGCGGTGATGCCTTATGTCGCATGTTACGAATGTGGTGCATGCAAGGAAGGAAAAACAAATTGTTGCGAAAAAATATCAGTTATTGGCGTTCACGAAGACGGGGGTTTTTGTGAATATTTAAATGTTCCAGAGAAAAATGTATTAGCGATTGAAGACACTGTCACAGATATTGATGGCGCCTTGATCGAACCATTTTCAATCAGTGCTCATGCCGTCAGGCGTGCGCAGGTTAAAGCGCAAGATACTGTTTTAGTCGTAGGGGCTGGGCCGATAGGGCTTGGCGTTGCTGCAATTGCCAAAGCGGATGGTGCTAACGTATTAGTGGCTGATACCAGTGAGGCACGTCGCCAACATGTTGAAAAGGTCTTAGGCTTAAAAACGTGTGACCCAGCGGCTGAAAATTACTTATCAAGCATTGAAGGCCATTTTTCAGGCATGCTTGCTGAGAAAGTCATTGATGCTACGGGGAATCAACACGCAATGAACACCGCGGTGAATTTAATTCGTCATGGTGGTTTAATTGTATTTGTTGGCCTATTTAAAGGTAATTTATCGTTTCCAGACCCCGATTTCCATAAAAAAGAGACAACAATGATGGGGAGTCGTAATGCAACGCCTGAAGACTTCAATAAAGTTGCAAGATTAATGGCTGAAGGTAAGTTATCTAGTGGGATGATGCTAACACACCAATTTGACTTTGATACCATTGGTGATGTTTATGAAAGTGATGTCATTAATAATCGTGAATTAATTAAAGGTGTTATTTTGTTTTAAATAGCAATTTATTTTAAACAAACATTTATTTTAAATAACAACAAAAACCCACTCTTATTGTGGGTTTTTGTTTGGCGCTAATTTATTTCTAGTCTGAATGAATTAGCGTTTTAATGCTTCCGATAACTCATCTTTCATGACGGACAGTATGTCTCTAACAACACGTGGGCTACCAGCGACTAAGTTACCAGATGCGATATAATTATGGCCGCCAATAAAGTCAGTCATGATACCGCCAGCTTCACGCATGATTAGCTCGCCGCCTAAGAAATCCCATGGTTTTAAGCCGATTTCAAAGAATGCATCAACACGACCAGAAGCAACATAACACAGGTCTAACGCCGCAGAACCCGTACGACGGAAATCAGCGCATTTGTCGAACATTGCGGTCATGATATTCATATATACCGCAGCGTGCTGTTTTTGTTTGAAAGGGAAACCTGTCGCAACGATAGCGCCATCAAGGTCACGCTTTTCATCAATGCGAATACGATAACCGTTAAGCTGAGCGCCTTGTCCACGTACTGCGCTAAATAATTCATTACGCATTGGGTCGTAGACAACAGCAACTTCTGTACGGCCTTTAACGCGTACAGCGATAGAAACAGAAAAATGAGGGAGGCGTTTTGTGAAGTTGGTGGTGCCATCCAGTGGATCGATTACCCATTGAATATCATCATCTTTACCAATTAATTCACCGCTTTCTTCAGTGATAATAGTGTGGTCTGGATATGACTTGCGGATGATTTCAATGATCAGTTGCTCAGATTCTTGATCAACGTTAGTAACGAAATCGTTAGTGCCTTTCTGAGTGACTTTAATATTGCTAGGCATTTCATAGTTTTTAGCTATGTGATTACCGGCCTTACGTGCTGCACGTATGGCGATGTTAAGCATCGGATGCATGGGCTTTTTCCACTGGAATGTTAAAGAACGAAAAACTTGAGTGCCGAAGTATATAGATGTTCGTCACAATAAGCAATTTTGTGTTAAGCTATTGCGATAATTTTTTTATGAAACGTATAAACCATGTTAGATAATATCCGTATTGTTCTTGTTGAGACCTCACACACTGGTAATATGGGCTCAACGGCCCGCGCAATGAAAACCATGGGGCTTTCTAATCTCTATCTTGTTAACCCTCTTGTTGAACCAGACTCACACTCTATTGCGCTTTCTGCAGGAGCAAGTGATGTTATTGGTAATGCGACAATCGTTAAAACTCTCGATGAAGCTTTAGAAGGCTGTAAACTAGTGATCGGCACTAGTGCGCGTTCTCGTACTTTATCTTGGCCGATGGTTGAGCCACGTGAATGTGGCGTTAAATCTGTTGAGCAATCCAAAGAATCGCCGGTTGCGATTGTTTTTGGTCGTGAGCGAGTAGGATTGACCAACGAAGAATTACAAAAATGTCAGTATCATTTATATATCCCAACGAATCCTGAATACGGTTCTTTGAATTTAGCGATGGCGGTTCAGTTGGTGAGTTATGAGATACGTATGGCGTATCTTTCAATGAATGAAAAAAATACGGTAATTTCCGCCGATGATGAGGTAGAATACCCGCCGTCAGAAGATGTTGAGCGGTTTTATGTCCATCTTGAAAGCGTATTGAATGAATCCGGTTTTATACGTAAAGCCCACCCTGGCTTAATTATGAATAAATTACGCCGTTTATTCACTCGAGCGCATATCGAAACCCAAGAGTTACATATCCTGCGGGGTATTTTAACGTCAATGGAAAAATGGGCGAAAAAGTGAGGCGAAATCCGTGGTAAAATCAGGTGAATAATACTTGAGTAAATTAGTCGGGTAAATAGTTGACTAAATTACTCAGGAATGTCACAATCTGACCATAATTTACCACGGAGTAATATGTTATGAGACTCACTTCCAAAGGGCGTTACGCAGTAACTGCGATGTTAGATGTCGCATTACACTCTCAGTCAGGTCCAGTGCCTTTAGCTGACATTTCTGAACGTCAGGGAATCTCCCTCTCTTATCTTGAGCAACTTTTCTCTCGTTTACGCAAAAACGAGTTGGTTTCGAGTGTGCGCGGTCCAGGCGGCGGTTATTTGCTTGGTAGAGACGCAGACCAAATCTTTGTTGCTGAAGTAATCGCTGCGGTAGATGAATCTGTTGACGCCACCCGTTGCCAGGGTAATAAAGAAGGTTGCCAAAATGGCGATCGCTGCTTAACTCACGCACTATGGCGCGATTTAAGCGATAGAATTACAAGTTTCCTTAGCAGCATTAGCCTTGATGAGCTGGTTAAAAACCAAGAAGTCATGGTTGTTGCTGATAGACAAGATAACGAACAGCGTAAAACCATGCCAAATGGGATTACACCTGAATCGATTATCAATGTACGTGCTTAAAAATATTAAAAAAATTGCAGTCGGTACATCTTGGTGAGTTGTTAGACGAAGAGCTAATTTCCGCTATTTGTATCTTTAAAAATTAAAGGCAAGTTACCTTGTCCTTTGGAGTAAGTGAGCAATGAAATTACCAATTTATCTTGATTATTCAGCAACAACACCGGTTGACCCGCGTGTGGCTGAAAAAATGATGCAATGTTTAACAATGGATGGGAACTTTGGTAACCCAGCGTCCCGTTCTCATCGTTTCGGCTGGCAAGCGGAAGAAGCGGTAGATATTGCTCGCAATCAAATCGCCGAATTAGTGGGCGCTGACCCGCGTGAAATCGTGTTTACTTCAGGCGCAACTGAGTCTGATAACTTAGCGATTAAAGGCGCTGCTAATTTCTATAAAAAGAAAGGCAACCATATTATTACCTGTAAAACGGAACACAAAGCCGTTTTAGATACCTGCCGCCAATTAGAGCGTGAAGGTTTTGAAGTGACTTACCTGTCACCGCAAAGCAACGGTTTAATTGCTATGCAAGACCTACAAGACGCTATCCGTGAAGACACTATTTTAATTTCTATTATGCATGTTAATAATGAAATTGGTGTAGTGCAGGATATCGAAGCTATTGGTGAATTATGCCGTAGCAAAGGGATTATTTTCCACGTCGATGCAACTCAAAGCGTGGGCAAGTTGCCCATCGACCTGAATGCGTTAAAAGTTGATTTAATGTCGTTCTCTGCGCACAAACTCTATGGCCCAATGGGCATTGGTGCACTGTATGTCCGCCGTAAACCTCGTGTTCGCCTTGAAGCGCAACAGCACGGTGGTGGCCATGAGCGCGGTATGCGTTCTGGGACATTACCTGTACACCAAATCGTTGGTATGGGCGAAGCTTACCGTATTGCCAAAGAAGAAATGGCTGCGGAATCTGAGCGTTTACGCGGTTTACGGTTACGTTTGTGGAACGGTATTAAAGATATCGAAGAAGTTTACCTCAATGGTGATTTAGAACACGGTGCGCCGCACATTCTGAACGTCAGCTTCAACTATGTTGAAGGTGAATCACTGATGATGTCATTAAAAGATTTGGCTGTATCTTCAGGTTCTGCATGTACTTCTGCAAGCCTAGAACCTTCTTATGTACTGCGCGCTTTAGGGATGAATGATGAGCTGGCACATAGCTCAATCCGTTTCTCTTTAGGTCGTTTCACGACAGAAGAAGAAATTGACTATGCAATCAAAATGATTCATGGCGCAATTGGCCACTTACGCGAGCTGTCTCCTTTATGGGAAATGTTTAAAGACGGCGTAGATCTTAACAGCATCGAATGGTCTCACCATTAATCAGACGGTTTCAGGAGTTTAAAAATGGCTTACAGTGAAAAAGTTATCGATCATTATGAAAACCCACGCAACGTTGGTTCGTTTGACAACAGCGACCCAAGCGTCGGTAGCGGTATGGTAGGCGCACCTGCCTGTGGTGACGTCATGAAATTACAGATTAAAGTAAATGATGACGGCATTATTGAAGATGCACGCTTTAAAACTTATGGTTGCGGTTCAGCAATTGCATCAAGTTCACTCGTGACTGAGTGGATGAAAGGCAAAAGTTTGGACGAAGCGGAGTCAATCAAAAATACAGCCATTGCAGAAGAGTTAGAATTACCACCAGTGAAAATTCACTGTTCAATTCTAGCGGAAGACGCAATTAAAGCTGCTATTGCTGATTACAAAAGCAAACGCCAAAGCAAATAAGTTTTTAATCAGTCTATAGGGCAAGCCATATTAATAAATAACAACAAGTTATCGTCCTATAACTGGAACAATACTCATGCCTTCTAGGCTAAACATCGCTGAGTTTCTTAGCTTAGAAATAGGGTGGGTATAAAATAATTTGAAGGCGGATGCGACTCATGAGTAGCATCTGCCTTGTTTGTTTCTAAAGTGAGGTTTGCAATGTCTATTTCTCTTACAGAAAGTGCTGCGCAGCGTATTCAATCCTTTCTGCAAAATCGTGGAAAAGGCGAGGGCTTGCGTTTAGGTGTAAGAACTTCAGGTTGTTCAGGGATGGCTTATGTTCTTGAATTCGCTGATATAATTAATGAAGAAGACACGGTTTTTGAAGATAAAGGCGTGAAGGTCATCGTCGATGGCAAGAGCATTGTTTATCTTGATGGTACTGAGCTGGATTTCGTTAAAGAAGGCTTAAACGAAGGGTTTAAATTTAATAACCCTAACGTCAATAGTGAATGCGGATGCGGTGAAAGTTTTCACGTATAATGCGTTCAATTAAGCCTAATTTTCGGCCAATCTCACTAATATTAACTTGTTAGTGGTATTGGTAACCGGTTCGAGAAACTGAGCACTTATGGATTACTTTACTCTTTTTGGGTTGACCCCAACTTATGCCATCGATAGCGAACAACTGACGTTGCGTTTTCAAGACTTACAGCGTCAATACCATCCTGACCGGTTTGCAACCTGTTCTGAACAGGAAAAAATGCAAGCACTGCAAAAAGCAGCAACCATTAATGCTGCCTATCAAGCCCTTCGTCACCCGCTAAAACGCGCGGAATATATGCTTTCATTACATGGTTTTGATATTAATAACGAACAACATACCATGCATGATACGGCATTTTTAATGGAGCAGCTTGAGCTACGTGAAGAGTTAGACAATATTGAAAACAGTGATGATGCACTTGATTTATTAGTTAAATTTATGCAAAACGTCAAACAAATGCAGCAAGCACGAAGCGCACTGATGGTGACAGAGTTAGATGCCATGCAGTGGGAAAAAGCCGCTGATACCGTACGTAAACTACGTTTTCTCGATAAGCTTCAGCAGCAAGCTGAGCAACTCGAAGAACGGTTACTAGATGAATTTTAAGAGAAAACGATTATGGCGTTACTACAAATCAGCGAACCCGGTATGACAGCAGCTCCGCATCAACGCAAATTGGCTGCTGGCATTGATTTAGGTACCACCCACTCTTTGATTGCGACAGTGCGCAGTGGTGAAGCTGCGGCTTTGCCTGACAATCAAGGGCGTTTTTTATTACCATCGATTGTTAATTATCAGCCTGAAAGCAAACTAGTGGGATGGGATGCGAAGCAACTTGCAGAGCAAGACCCAGTCAATACCATTATTTCAGTGAAACGCATGATGGGGCGTTCATTGGCCGATATTCAAAAACGCTACCCTGACTTACCTTATCAACTAAGTGCCAGTGAAAATGGTTTGCCATTTATTCAAACTGCGGCTGGCCAAGTCGATCCAATCCAAGTGTCTTCTGACATTCTAAGAACATTAGCAAAACGTGCGGAAGAAACCTTAGGTGGCGAAATGGATGGCGTAGTGATTACGGTACCGGCTTATTTTGATGATGCACAACGCCAAGGTACAAAAGATGCGGCGCGCCTTGCAGGCTTACATGTATTACGTTTACTGAATGAACCGACTGCCGCTGCGATTGCTTACGGGTTGGACTCTGGGCAAGAAGGCGTGATTGCTGTTTATGACCTTGGTGGTGGTACTTTTGATGTTTCTATTTTGCGTTTAAGCCGCGGTGTATTCGAGGTGTTGGCAACGGGCGGCGATACCGCACTTGGGGGCGATGATTTCGACCAAGTATTGGCACAGTGGATTGCTGAGCAAGCAGGCGTTTCATTACAAGGCGATCATCATTTAAATCGTCAACTATTAAATGTGGCGACAGAAACGAAAGTCGCGCTCAGTGACGCAGATGCCGTGGCTATTCAGCTTGCCAATTGGCAAGGGGAAATTCGTCGTGAGCAGTTTGAAACGTTAATTGAAACTTACGTGAAACGTACACTGATGGCTTGTCGTCGTGCATTGAAAGATGCAAGTGTTGAGGCACAAGAGGTGCTGAACGTTGTCATGGTTGGTGGTTCGACTCGCGTACCCTTAGTACGTCAAAAAGTTGGGGAGTTTTTTGGTAAATCACCTCTGACATCCATCGACCCAGATAAAGTGGTGGCAATTGGCGCCGCAATTCAAGCAGATATCTTAGTAGGGAACAAGCCCGACAGCGAAATGTTGTTATTGGACGTGATCCCGTTATCCCTTGGTCTAGAGACCATGGGGGGATTGGTTGAAAAAGTGATCCCGCGCAATACGACGATTCCAGTTGCTCGAGCGCAAGAATTTACCACATTTAAAGACGGCCAAACGGCAATGAGTGTGCATGTGGTGCAAGGTGAACGTGAAATGGTGGCAGATTGCCGCTCGTTAGCGCGCTTTACCTTACGTGATATTCCAGCAATGGCAGCCGGTGGGGCTCATATTCGCGTCACTTTCCAAGTCGATGCTGATGGGCTGTTGAGTGTCAGTGCTATGGAAAAATCCACTGGTGTAGAAGCCTCGATTCAAGTTAAGCCATCGTATGGGTTAACGGATAACGAAATTTCAAACATGATTAAAGATTCAATGACTAACGCGCAAGATGACTTAAATGCGCGCCGCTTAGCGGAGCAAAAAGTTGAAGCTGCAAGAGTGCTTGAAAGTTTAACGAGCGCATTAGCCCAAGATGGCAATTTACTGACGCCAGAAGAAGAGTCAGAAATTGATAATGCGGTCAATGAGTTAATTAAAGCGGTTGAGGGTACAGACCCAATCGTAATTGAAAATGCCATTAAACAACTGGATAAGCAATCGCAGGAGTTTGCAGCGCGTCGTATGGATACGTCTATTCGCCAAGCGTTGTCAGGCCATTCTGTGGATGAGATATAATTATGCCTAAAATAGTTTTTTTACCTCATAGTGATTTATGTCCAGACGGTGCTGTCGTTGAAGCACAAGAAGGCGAGTCTATTTTAAATGTTGCATTACGCAGCGGTATTGAGCTTGAGCACGCCTGTGAAAAATCCTGTGCTTGTACAACCTGTCATTGCATCGTTCGCGAAGGTTTTGATTCACTAGAAGAAAGTAGTGAACTCGAAGATGACATGTTAGACAAAGCATGGGGGTTAGAACCAGAAAGTCGTTTAAGTTGCCAGGCGTTGGTGGCGGATGAGGATTTAGTGGTGGAGATACCACGTTATACTATCAATCACGCCCGCGAACACTAATGCTCGTTATATTTCGCGTTGTAGGGGTGTTGGCTTCTTTCGAGTACTTGGGTCACATACTTTTGTATGCTCCCCAAGATACTCTCAATTGCCGCCTACCTACAACACGAACTATTTAGAGCATTGAATAGTTTGTTATATTTCGCGTTGTAGGGGTGTTGGCTTCTTTCGCTAACCCTAGTCACATACTTTTGTATGCTTTCCAAGCTACTCTCAATCGCTGCCTAGCTACAACGTGAATTATTTAAAAAATCAAAATACATGTTATGCTTCACGCTGTAGCGTTGTTGGCTTCTTTCGCTAACCCTAGTCACATACTTTTGTATGCTCTCCAAAATACTCTCATTTGCCGTCTAGCTACAATGTGAATTATTTAAAAAATAACAGTAAATCGTCCTTAATATTTATTCATATATGTAATAAGAGTGATTTTTTGTATTTTAATATTTTCCTTATTATTTTCTTTTGTTTTTTTTTGAAAGTGAAATGCAACTATTAATATTTTATTTAATTTTAATAAATTAATTATTTATATATTATGAAATTCTTTTGTTTTATTTTCTTGATGATTTAAAGTTAGTAATTAAATTATCACTTTGTGCGCTTTATTTTTTATGTTATAGATAATATCGATATTGAGTAGTTACCTTTGGATTAAAAGATAATGATTTAATGATTATATAAATGCTAATTAAATAAAGTTGGAGATAAAAAGGAATTTTATCATGAAATGGAAATATCGATTTGGCGCAGTGGCTGGTAATACACTTGAATATTATGATATTGCTGTTTTTGCGGCAATATCGAGTTATCTCAGCGCAGAATTAGAGCGGCTAGGTTATAACCAAGCGACAGAGATGGTATGGGGTATATTTGCATTGCGTTTTATTATTCGGCCTGTTGGCGCTTATATTATAGGGAGGTATGCCGACAGTGTTGGTAAAAAGTCCGCATTGGTTTTAACAAGTTTTATAACAGGGACAGCTACACTATGCATGGCATTATTACCTATTAATTTATTAGGGAATTACACTCCTATTGCCATTTTAATTTTGCAAATGGCACTATCATTTAGTTTTGCAGGAGAATATCCATCATTAATTACTTACCTTTTTAATAACTCTAAGAATAATGAAAACTCAAGGTTATCAGCCATAATCAATGGCAGTACAGCATTCGGTATTATTATTTCACTTACAGTTGTATTTGCTTTGGAATTTTTTTTAGAACCAGAGATGATGCAAAGTATTGGATGGCGAGTTCCCCTGTTTTTAGGAGTGCTTAATATTGCTATTAGCTTTTGGTTTAGAATGAAATTGCCTAATAATTCAAGTGAAAAAATAAAATCAGTACCTATTAGTTATATGGATATGTTTTTTGTTTTTTTATTAACTATACCTGGAAATGTGCTCTTCTTTGTGCAGCATGTTTCAACAGCTATGTTTCTTGAAAAAATGCAAATGATAGAAGATAGGACTGTATGGGCACTGTTATTGTCAATTTTACTTCTATCTTTTATGTTAATTTGTGGCTGGCTTACCGACAAATATAATATTTTGGAAAAGGTATATAACCTCGGTGTGATAGGAATGGTGTTTTTATCAATTCCTATATTTTTATTAATTAGCAGTCAATCTATAATATTAACTATTATTTCTCAATTAATTATCAATATATATGCAGCAATGATTCTAGCAACGACCCCCTTTATGTTGTTTAAAGCGGCAAAAGGAAAGGTTGTTACACTTGCGTTAGGTTTTAACTTTACAGCAATGCTTTTTGGTGGTGTCTCACCTTTGATTACAACTTATCTTGCTAATATTAATATAGCCTATGTGGGCTTATTTCTAACATTGTGTGGTGCACTTCGATTTTTAATTTATAAAAAACCATCTAAAGATTTTGAAATAGAGACAAAAACGGGAAGTTAAACTTTATTAAGGAATTGATATGAATGCTGAAAGCCAAGTTTTTGAAGATGTATGTAGTAATTTTAAAAATGAATTTATAAATATTTTTGATTGGCATGATGTTGATGTTACCTATTTCTGTGTTGATTTAAAAAATAAAACAATGCATATAGCATCTAATAATTATGAATGGCAATTAATAAGTCTAAACAGTGGGTTGGATCTTTTGGTGGAAGAAAGATTAAAATCGAGCATCCAATATTGGAATAATTACCCAGAAGTTTTCATGAAGATTCTAGCTAAATCGAAAAAAAGTAAATTTAAAGTTGATTTTTGTAATAGATATGGGAGTACATTTGAAATTACTACTGTAAATTCAAATAAGCAGCTCACATTATCTGAAATGTTATCTATTTATAAGCATCGTCCCATGATTTCTGAGTATGCCCACCAGCTTTGGAAAAAAAATCCTGATGTTACTTTACCGATGAGAGCGAATATTCCTATAAAGACGCAATTATTAGGGCAAACAAAGAATGTTGCACCGGAACTATTAAATCCTCAAAAATATATGCGTTTTGGCCATATTCGTTTTACACGAAAAGAGATGATAACCATACGCCTACTGCTTTCGCACTGTAAGGTAAAAGAAATCAGTTATATTCAAGGTTGTTCAGAAGCCAGTGAAAATAGACGAATTCAAAAGATCAAAGAAAAGTTGGGTTTCCCTTATGTTTCATCAAGCGGCTTGTTTACAGCATTAAAAGAGCAAGGTATTACACTAGCTTGTTTGGAAACACTTATCGATTTACCTCTCACAAACAGTATAATGAAGAATAACTGAAAAAGATCCGTTGGTATGATTCAAAGGGCTATAATTCGAAAAATAGTTGTTCATATAATGAGAGAAAATGATGAGTTTAAAATGGTCAAATAGCCGTGAAATCGGTGAAGCACTGTATGACGCATTTCCAGATGTTGATCCAAAAACGGTGCGCTTTACCGATATGCACCAGTGGATTTGCGATTTAGAAGAATTTGATGATGATCCGCAAAAATCGAACGAGAAAATCCTAGAAGCGATTTTGTTAGTTTGGCTGGATGAATTCGAATAAGTAGGGTTTTCCCCTAAAAACCGAGTGACTGTCAGAAATAGTGCTCGGTTTTTTATTTTATATCAGCACTATAATGATATCCCTATTGGTATTTATCAGTTAAGGTAATGCCATCTGCCGACAGAATAAATGGGCTTTTACTGTCTGCAAAAATAGACAAAGTGAGAAAAACGATGACAAAACAAATTATGCCAGTAATGATTTCTTGTGAGCCTGCTGCACCTTGTTGGGGCGAAGGCGCATTGTTAAGCTCTAGCGATAAAGGGATGACAATCCACCTGAAACATGCAGGTAAATTATGTGCAGTACAAAGCGCTGGCCGTAAATTAGATGGCCAAGGGATCCGTAATGTTGCTTTGGCTGGCGAAGGCTGGGATTTAGAAAAAAGCTGGGCATTTTGGCAAGGGTTTCGTGCGCCAAAAGGGGCTAGAACGATTGAATGGCCAGTGTTGCCAGAAGCGGATCGCAAAGAGTTAGAAAACCGTATTCGTACCATTGATTGGGTACGTGATGTGATTAACGCACCGGCAGAAGAGTTAGGCCCAGAACAACTCGCACAACGCGCCATCGATTTACTCTGCACTGTCGGCGCACAAGACATTAGCTACCGTATTATTAAAGGTGATGATTTATTAGAACAAGGTTATACCGGTATTCATACGGTTGGTCGTGGTTCAAGTCGTCCACCTGTATTTTTGGCGTTGGATTACAACCCAGGAGCCAACCCAAATGCCCCTGTATTTGCTGCGTTAGTGGGTAAAGGAATTACTTTCGATTCAGGCGGTTATAGCATCAAACCATCATCCTCAATGAATTCAATGAAAGCCGATATGGGTGGTGCAGCAACATTAGCAGGTTCATTGGCATTGGCGATTTCACGTGGCTTACAAAAACGTGTGAAAATGTTCTTGTGCATTGCTGACAATATGGTTAGCGGCAATGCATTCAAATTGGGTGATATTATTCGTTACCGCAATGGTAAATCCGTTGAAATAATGAATACAGATGCTGAGGGTCGTTTAGTCCTAGCCGATGGCCTGATTGATGCGAGCAAAGAAAAACCAACGTTAATTATTGATGCAGCAACCTTGACGGGCGCAGCGAAAACTGCCGTGGGTAATGACTACCATTCTGTATTGAGTTTCGATGACAAGTTAGTTGCTGATTTAATGAGCGCTTCAGACGCTGAGTTTGAACTGTTCTGGCGTTTACCACTGGCAGAGTTCCATCGCCAGCAATTACCGTCTGGTTTTGCGGATTTGAACAATATTGCGGCACCATCGCACACAGCAGGCGCAAGCACCGCTGCGGCATTTTTATCGCATTTTGTCGAAAATTATCGTCAAAATTGGGTGCATATTGACTGCTCAGCGACTTACCGTAAATCTGCAGTTAGCTTATGGGCAGAAGGCGCAACGGGTACAGGTGTAAGAACATTAGCTAACTTATTAATCAGTAAATCAAAGTAGCGAATGTTTGATTGATAACAGGCACGGGAAGGTGACTTTTCGTGCCTATTTTTTTACCTTGACGTATTTGCGAGTATAATAAGCGATTATTTTTAATAGCAGGGGATTGGCAATGTCGCAGCAATCGAATAATAACAGTTCCAACCAAGAAACTGAGATCCAATTTACTGAATTAACAGTGCCGAAAGGTTCATCACTTAAATTAAGTGTGTTAGAAGATCAGCCACAAGCCATTGTTGACGCGCTTACTGAATTTTTTAAACAACACAAAGTGGTCAGACGCGGTTTCATGGTCTCCGCAACAGAGAGCGATTCTGCTAAAGAAGCGCCTATCTTAATGATAGCGTTGGAGTTTACCACAGGAGCAGAAAATATTGATTCAATTATCCATGGGGCTGGGACGCTTGCTTGTGAGTTTTTAGCTGATGACGAGTCTATTGATTTTTGTGTGGTGAATGAAAATGAACAAGGTGTTAGCCATTTTATTACTCAACACGTTCAGCCTTTTTACCAGCGTCGTCTTGGTAGCTTCTTGCGGGACACAATCCCAGTAAAAAACACCTAATAATTCCATGTATAGAGTGAGGGAAATATTTTTTCTCACTCATAAAATGCATATTGCTCATTTATTAAATATATATTCTGCTTACTATTTAAAAAATATTATTTCATTTCTCTGTTTTTCTCTCCCATCATTTTTTCCGTTTTGTCTGATAGGTGTTCTAATCACATTCTGTTAAATTGTTTCGATAATTGAAATAATATCAGCAGTATTTATCTGTGTGTGTTTTTAAACATTTCTAAGTATGTAGAGGGTTTTAATCTCCTGTTAAAACCTTAAAAAACAGAATCAATTTTAACTAATTAAAGGGCGGGCGGTAATGAAACAACAATCAAGTTGGGCTTCATTGGCGGGTCTCAAAACCAAAAAGCGTTATTTAGCACTTGCGTTGGCATCGGTAGTGGCATTGGCTGGTTGTGATAATACAGATGAAACAACCAAAAATGAGCCAAATGTTTCAACCACAGCGCCAGAAAATCAAACCAAAACAGCGCCAGTTGCAGAACAGAAAAAAGCAGCACCGAAACTTTCCACTGAAGAAATGATAAAAAAATATGCAGGGAAAGATTTAACTATTTTGGATGCGTCTGAATTACAGCTTGATGGTGCGAGTGCCATGGTGGTGACATTCTCGGTTCCACTACAAGCAAACCAAGACTTTGGCCAGTACATTAACCTCATTGATGTTAAAGCGGGTAAGTTAGATGGCGCTTGGGAACTGTCTGATAACCAAATGGAACTCCGTTTTCGCCATCTTCCGCCATCTAAAGAGTTAAACTTAACCATTAACCCGGGTATTAAAGCGGTTAATGAGCGTACGACGACCGAAAATTTTGAGAAAAAATTGACCACTGCACAAATCATCCCAACCGTTGGTTTTGCAAGTAAAGGCTCTTTATTACCTAGCAAGGTTGCCCAAGGCTTACCTGTGATTGCCTTGAACGTTGATAAAGTTGACGTCAATTTCTTCCGTGTAGATGAAAAGCAACTGCCACAATTTTTAGCACAGTGGCAGTATCGTAGTAATTACGAATATTGGTATTCCGAAGAGTTTCTTGACAAAGTGGAGTTGGCTTATACCGGCCGCTTTGACTTAAATCCAGATAAAAATACCCGTCAAACCATTTTACTGCCGTTGAAAGATGTCAAAGAGTTACAGCAAGATGGCGTGTATTTGGCCATCATGCAAAAAGCAGGCAGCTATAGTTATCAATTCCCTGCAACTGTCTTCACATTGAGTGATATTGGTGTATCACTACACAGTTACCAAGACCGTGTCGATATTTTCACTCAATCCTTAGCGAAAGGCTCTGCAATTAAAGGCGTTGAGCTGCGTATTTTGGATGAAAAAGGCCAGTTAGTAACAAAAGGTACGACAGATGGCGATGGCCATGCTCAGCTAGATAAATTAGCGGGTGGAAAATTATTGCTGGCAACCCATGAAGGGCAAACCAGTATGATTGACCTCACTCAGCCAGCGCTTGATTTATCTGAATTCGATATTTCAGGGCCAGAAGGCTACGCAAAACAATTTTTCACCTTCGGTCCTCGAGATTTATATCGCCCAGGTGAATTATTGCTGGTAAACGGCCTATTGCGTGATGGCGATGGTAACCCAGTCAAAACTCAGCCAGTTAAAGTTGATGTATTAAAAACTGATGGGCAAGTGGTTCGCAGTTTTGTTTGGCAACCAGAAGAAAACCAAAATGGCTTATATCAATATCAATTTGAAATTCCTAAAAATGCAGAAACAGGCGGTTGGTCGCTTCGCTTTGATTTAGGTGATGGTTCACCACTGCGTTATTACAAATTTAATGTTGAAGATTTTATGCCAGAACGTATGGCACTGGAAATTGAGGGCAGTGATGTTCCTCGTTTAACAAGTCAATCTGTCGATTTTGATATTCAAGGTCGTTATTTATACGGTGCGCCAGCGGCTGATAACCAGCTACAAGGGCAAATTGTCTTAAAAGCAGCTCGGGAAGCGGTCGCAAAATTACCTGGTTTTGAATTTGGTGCTGTCAATGAAGAAGGTTTACCACGTAAGTTGGACGAGTTTGACTTGACGTTGGACAGCAACGGTGAAACCGTGATTTCAATTCCAAATAGCAATTGGAGTTCAACACGTTCACCTATTTCGGCTGTTTTACAGGCAAGTTTGCTTGAGGCTGGCGGACGTCCTGTGACGCGCCGTGCCGAGCAAGCCATTTGGCCTGCGGAAAAACTGGTCGGTATTCGCCCATTATTTGCGAAAAAAGAAATTTATGATTACCGCACTGACCGTTATGTAAAACGTCACAATGTGGATGAAAATTCACTCGCAGAATTTGAATTAGTCATGGCTGATGCCGCAGGTAATAAACTGGCAGCAGAAAACTTAACCGTGCGTTTAGTGTATGAGCGTCGTGATTATTACTGGAGTTGGTCTGAAAGTGGTGGTTGGTCTTCAAATTATGACCAAAAAGACCTCGTTATGGCGAATGAAAATATTGCTATTGCTAAAGACGGAACGGCGAAAGTGTCTTTCCCTGTGGATTGGGGGGCATTCCGCCTAGAAGTTGTTAACCCTGAAAATCAGCTAGTGTCGAGCGTCCAGTTTTGGGCAGGGTATTCATGGCAAGATAACACAGGGGGAAGTGGCTCTGTTCGTCCTGACCAAGTGAAACTCAGCCTGAATAAGCCTGCGTACTTACCGGGTGAAAAAGCTAAAGTTCGCATTGAATCTCCTAAAGCCGGTAAAGGGTATATATTGCTCGAATCGAGCAACGGTCCATTGTGGTGGGAAGAAATTGATGTGCCAGAAAAAGGCTTAGACGTTGAAATTCCAGTCAATAAAGAGTGGGCTCGTCATGATTTATACGTTTCTGCTGTCGTAGTTCGCCCGGGGGATGACTCTAAAGAAGCAACGGTAAAACGTGCGGTGGGTGTGTTGCATTTACCAATCGCAGATGAAAACCGTAAGATTGCTTTAGCACTCTCCGCGCCAGATAAAATGCGTCCAAACCAAGACTTAACGGTAAAAATTAAAGCGACAGCACAAGATGGCAAACCGTTACCTGAAAAAGTGAATGTGTTGTTATCTGCGGTTGACACTGGCGTATTGAATATCACAGATTTCAAAACCCCAGACCCGTATGATGCCTTTTTTGGCCGTAAGCGTTATAGCGTTGACCAATATGACGTTTATGGTCATTTAATTGAAGGACAAGGTAAGGTTGCTAACTTGCGCTTTGGTGGTGACAGCGAGGATGCCGCATTAGAGCGTGGTGGTATGAAGCCACTCACTGAAGTGCAAATTATTGCGGAGCAAGCCAAGCCTGTCACATTAAATAAAGACGGCGAAGGTGAAATTAGCCTCGCTATCCCTGATTTTAACGGGGAATTACGTGTGATGGCCCAAGCATGGAATGAAAAAGAGTTCGGCCATGCGGATAGCAAAGTGATTGTCGCGGCACCATTAGTGACACAAATGTCGATGCCACGTTTTATGGCTGGTGGTGATAAGTCTTACTTTGCGCTTGATTTGACCAATATGACGGATAATACACAAAATGTGACCGTCAATTTCAAAGCATCAGGAATGGTGAAACTTGATGGTGTCAGCAGCCGTGAGTTGGAGTTACCAAAAGGCAAACGTACCACGATTAATCTACCTGTCAGAGCAGACTACGGCTTTGGTGAAGGTGAAGTGTCAATGACCATTAATGGTGTGAAAATTCAAGGCGAAGCCAATAAAGATTACAGTAATAGTTGGAAAGTCGGGGTTCGTCCGGCACAACCAGCAGAAACTGTTTCTTTTGCAACTGCTATTGAGCCAGGTACCTCATGGGCGTTGCCGACTAACCAAATTGCCGGGTTACAACCCGATACCCTAGAAGGGCAAGTGCTATTAACTAGCCGTCCACCGTTAGATATTTCTCGTTATATTAGAGAGCTATTTGCTTACCCATACGGCTGTTTAGAGCAAACTATCAGTGGGTTATATCCATCATTATTCTCAACTCAAGCTGAGTTAAATAAGATAGGGATTAAAACGCAAACAGATGCAGATCGCCATAAAGCGATTGAAATTGGTATTCCGCATTTGTTAAGTATGCAACGTAATGATGGCGGTTTCTCGTTATGGGATAGAAACGGCCGCGAAGAGTATTGGTTAACTGCATATGCGGCGGATTTCTTGAATAAAGCGAATCAGCGTGGGTTTACGGTTCCCCAAGACGCTATCAGTAACGCGAACACGCGCTTATTGAGCTATTTACAAGATGGTAGCCAAATCAATTATCCTTATACGGAAAATCAGGCAGGTGCGCGTTTCGCAACTCAAGCCTACGCTGGCTTAGTGTTGGCGTCACAGCAAAAAGCACCTCTAGGTGCATTACGTCAACTTTATAACCAAAGAGATCATGCCGCTAGTGGTTTACCGCTCGTTCAGCTTGGTGTTGCATTGAACTTGATGGGGGATAAATCACGTGGTGAGAGCGCGGTGATTGACGGACTGAAAAAACAACGTAACCGCTACAGCTATGTAGGGGATTACGGTTCGGTGATCCGTGATGACGCGATGATTGTTGCGCTATTAAATGAATATAATTTAATGCCAAAATCCCGTGACCAAAAACTACAAACTTTGTCTAATAACTTGACTTCTCAACGTTATTTCTCGACACAAGAGAGCAATGCGTTGTACTTAGCGGGCCGTTTCTACTTAAATGAAAGTGAAGCTCCATGGAAAGCAACGATTAATGGCCAAGAACCTCCGATGGTTTCAGATAAACCCGTGAGTGAGTTCTTGAGTAAAGCACAATTAGAAACAGGTTATAGCATCGAAAACACGGGAACCAATACGCTATACACACGACTAAACGTGGTGGGTTATCCACAACATTCGCCGAAACCAAGTTCGAATGTGCTGGGTATCACTCGTAGTTACTATGATATGAAAGGTAACCGCATTTCGTTAGATAGGCTAAGAAGCGGTGAAATGGTGGTGGTTAAATTGGAAGTTCAAGCATCCCAAAGCGTACCAGATGCGCTAGTGGTTGACTTACTACCAGCGGGCTTAGAACTGGAAAACCAAAATTTAGCGAACAGTAGCGCTAATTTGAGTGAGTCTGCGCCGAACCTGCAAGAACTGATTGATGATATGCAGCAATCACAAATTCGCCATATGGAATACCGTGATGACCGTTTTGTGGCTGCCGTTGAAGTTCAGCAGTATCGCCCAACGACATTAGTCTACTTAGCACGTGCAGTGACACCGGGTGTATATAGCATTCCAGTACCACAAGTTGAATCAATGTATGTCCCTGATTGGCGCGCGACGGGCTATTCTGATGGCCAATTAGAAATCGTTCGTTAATCACCGCTAAACTGAGCCCTTATATATTGATATATAAAGTATAAGGGCTCTTTTAATTTATTTTCGGTACTCCCATCAATGAAAAAATGGTTACGCCGCACAGGCATTGCACTGGTTCTGTTGGTCATTATTTTGCCACTGGCTTTTCTAGCGGCTGATAAAATATGGCCGTTGCCGATTAAGCAAATTGAAATGGCTCGAACTGTGGTTGCTGCGGATGGCACACCATTGTGGCGCTTTGCAGACAAAGAAGGTATTTGGCGCTTTCCGGTTACACTCGATGAGGTTTCTCCTGATTTTATTGAAGCGTTATTAACGTATGAAGACCGCCATTTTTATCGCCATCCGGGGGTAAACCCGTTTTCGCTAGTTAGGGCCGCGGGGCAGTTTGTGAGTTCAGGGCGTATTGTGTCGGGCGGTAGTACCATTTCGATGCAAGTTGCACGGTTAATTGATCCCCATGAAAGAACATTGGGCGGTAAGCTGAAACAGCTTTGGCGTACGGCTCAGCTTGAGTATCACTACTCAAAAGATGAAATTTTAGAAATGTATTTAAACCGCGCTCCGTATGGTGGAACCATTGAAGGTATTGGAGCCGCTAGCTGGGTATATTTGAATAAGTCACCAGCAAAATTGACGGCGAGTGAAGCGGCTCTCTTTGCTGTTCTACCTCAAGCTCCTAGCCGTTTAAGGCCAGACCGTTATCCACAAAGGGCACAAGCCGCTCGTGATAAGGTGTTAGACAGGTTAGAGGAATACCAAGTTTGGAGCCCTGAAAAAGTTGCCGATATTAAACAAGAACAAATTTGGCTAGCACCGCGGAAGAATCCGCATTCTGCTCCTTTGCTTGCAAGGCGTGTGACTAAAAATACGCAAGACCCCATCATTGAAACCACTATCGACGCCAGTTTGCAAAGGCAACTGGAAGACATGGCAATGAATTGGAAAAACCAACTACCAAAACAAACTTCACTGGGGATTTTGGTGGTTGATCATACGGATATGGCAGTAAAAGCTTATATTGGCTCAATTGATTTCCAAGATGATAGCCGTTTTGGTCATGTGGACATGATTAGCGCTTGGCGCTCTCCAGGCTCAACGTTAAAACCTTTTTTATATGCATTAGCGATGGATGACGGGCTCATCCATGCGGAGTCATTATTACAAGATGTACCGAGGCGCTTTAATGATTACCGTCCGGGGAACTTTGACAGTGGTTTTAATGGGCCAGTGAGTGTTAGTGATGCACTCGTTCGTTCATTAAATTTACCCGTAGTTCAGTTATTAGATGTGTATGGTAGTAAACGATTTACGGCTCAACTGCGTAATGTTGGGACTGAGCTGCGCTTTCCGTTAGGGAGTGAACCAAACTTGTCGCTGATTTTAGGCGGCACAGCCACACGGATGGAAGATTTGGTTTCCGCTTACAGCGCATTTGCGAGAAAAGGTTATGTGTCGCCGCTACGTTTTAAACCAACCGATAAAATTCGCGATAGAGCGCTGATGTCACCGGGAGCCGCATGGATAGTGCGCCGTATTATGGGCGGGGAAGCACGCCCTGTTCCTGAGGCTAATTTATCAGGGCAACTTAATTTAGCATGGAAAACGGGAACCAGTTATGGTTATCGAGATGCGTGGGCGATTGGTGTTAATCCGCGTTATACCATCGGTGTTTGGGTCGGACGACCGGATGCAACGCCTGTTGCAGGGCAGCTAGGCTTTGCCACTGCTATCCCGATTATGAATCAAATCAATGGAATGTTACTGAGCAAAATTTACCTATCTCATGAACCGTTACCGAAAGATGTGAAGCCTGCCAGTGTTAGCCAAGCAGTGATTTGCTGGCCGGGAGGAACGGCATTACTGAAAGATGATAATAATTGCCGCCAAAGGCGCCTAAGTTGGATCTTGGATAATACGATCCCACCCACTTTAATGGCGCGAGACCAAGAGTCACTCTTAGGGTTAAGACAAAAAATCTGGGTAAATAACAAAGGGCTACAAGTGGCGGCAGATTGCCCGAATGCACAGGAAAAAGAGGTACATTTATGGCCGATTACGGTGGAGTCATGGTTACCGAGTAGTGAAAAACGGGAAAATCGGTTACCTAAAGCAGATTTAGCTTGCCCTCCATTGAAGTTAGAAACACCGCCATTATTGATTTCTGGTATACGTGATGGTGAAGTATTACAGCGCTTGCCAGGAAAAACCAGTTTAGATTTACGTTTAGTCACACAGGGTGGGCAGGGGCAGAAATGGTGGTTCTTAAATGGAGAACAGGTGAACACAACAGAGCAAAATAGTTCTATTTTGCTGACACTCGATAAAAGTGGAAACTACCAAATTTCAGTATTGGATTTAAGCGGCCAAGTGACGGCAATGAGCTTTAGAGTGAAGTAATAGATGAAAAACGTGACTTACCCGAAAAAATAGTGTTTTTTGCTATAAAAAGTTTAACAAAATGTTGTTGTGACTGTAGGAAATTGTAATCAGAGCCCCTATAATCATCGCCTTATTTTTCTTTTTCCTAGACATGGTTGCTTTTGAAGTTTAAAAGCCTAACAATAGAATTAGAAATAATATAAAAAACTACAACATGCCTATTTTAAGTTCTTGCATCCTAAATAACAGGGAAGAATAAAGAATAAAGGCCTAATGAATCGCTAAGAGGTTATTTATGACTGTTCAACGTACATTTTCTATTATTAAACCAAATGCTGTGAAGAAAAACGTTATTGGTGCAATCTACAACCGTTTTGAAAGCGCGGGTTTCACTATCATCGCTGCTAAAATGATGCATTTAACTCGTGAGCAAGCTGAAGGCTTCTACGCTGAACACAAAGGCCGTCCTTTCTTTGAAGGTCTGGTTGAATTCATGACTTCAGGCCCTATCATGCTGCAAGTGTTAGAAGGTGAAAATGCAATCCAACGTCATCGTGACCTGATGGGCGCAACTAACCCAGATAACGCGTTAGCAGGTACTTTACGCGCAGACTACGCAGACAGCTTCACTGAAAACGCAACTCACGGTTCAGACTCTGAGGAATCTGCTGCTCGTGAAATCGCGTATTTCTTCACTGCTGATGAAATCTGCCCACGCTAAGACTTCTTTAACTAATGCATTAGCATTATTGTTATAAAGTTTGTACAATGCGACGCCCTGCTATGATTAGCGGGGCGATTATATTTTTAAGACTGCAAAAATTACGTCGTGCTATACTCATTACTAGCACTGCCGAAAGTGTAACAACGAGGCAATACACCATGTCTGATATGACGACAGATGCACAATGTGCAACTTCTTCTGCTATTTCTGTCACGCCAGAAAAAACGAATCAAAAAACCAATTTACTTGATTTAAACCGCAAGCAAATGCGTGAGTTCTTTGCCCAAATGGGTGAAAAGCCGTTCCGCGCGGATCAGGTCATGAAATGGATCTATCATTATTGCTATGATGATTTTGACCAAATGACCGATATTAATAAAGTTCTTAGAGCAAAACTAAAAGAAGTCGCGGAAATCCGTGCACCGGAAGTCGCTGACGAACAGCGCTCATCAGATGGTACCATTAAGTGGGCTATCAAAGTGGGTGACCAACTGGTTGAAACTGTATATATCCCAGAAGCAGATCGTGCAACATTGTGTGTCTCTTCACAGGTTGGTTGTGCGCTGGAGTGTAAATTCTGTTCCACGGCGCAACAAGGCTTCAACCGTAACTTACGTGTTTCGGAAATCATTGGCCAGGTTTGGCGAGCTGCAAAAATTATTGGTTCACTGAAATCCAGTGGACGCCGTCCAATTACCAACGTTGTAATGATGGGAATGGGTGAACCATTACTGAATTTGAATAATGTCGTCCCTGCGATGGAAATTATGTTAGATGACTTCGGTTTTGGTTTATCTAAGCGCCGTGTCACGATTTCCACTTCCGGTGTTGTACCTGCACTGGACAAATTAGGGGATATGATTGATGTCGCGTTAGCGATTTCATTGCATGCGCCAACAGATGATATCCGCGATGATATCGTTCCAATTAATAAAAAATACAATATTGAAACCTTCCTCAACAGTGTGAATCGTTATTTAACGAAATCGAATGCCAATGCAGGACGAGTAACCGTTGAGTATGTGATGTTAGATCACGTGAACGATAGTGTTGAACAAGCTCATCAATTAGCGGAATGTTTAAAAAATACACCGAGCAAAATCAACTTAATTCCATGGAACCCGTTCCCTGGAGCGCCATACGGTAGAAGTTCGAATAGTCGTATTGACCGCTTTTGTAAAGTATTGATGGGATATGGTTTTACTACGATAGTACGCAAAACACGCGGTGATGATATAGATGCAGCTTGTGGGCAACTTGCTGGCGATGTGATCGACAGAACAAAACGAACGTTGAAAAAACGCTTAGCAGGGGAACCTATCAAGGTAAAAACAGTCTGATTTATAAATATGTTTGAATCAGTGAATTAAGTTATGGTTTAGGGCGTTTTAGAGTTAGGCAAAACGCCTTTGTTCACCTACAATAGTAGAAGCAATAAGAAAAATTTAATTGTTGTTTCAACATGATGATAAATTATTGACGAGTAAAGCTGCTCAATGCTTGCTTTATATATTTTTAACTTGGAAATAGTGTTGCCAGCAAATGACTATCGAAAATAATACCGAACAGACTACGACGACAGTAGGACAATTATTGACGCAAGCACGTGAGCGCATGGGGCTAACCCAAGATGTTGTTGCAGAGCGATTATGCCTTAAAATCAGTACGGTAAAAGAGATAGAACAAGATATTGCTCCCGCTGGTGTAGAACCGACGTTTTTACGTGGTTATATTCGCCTTTATGCACGCATGGTAGGCATATCAGAAAGCGAATTAAAAACGTATATGAAAACGGAAGAGCCCGTCACATTAGCCAAAGTTTCTCCTATGCAAAGCTATTCTTTAGGGAAAAAGCGTAAAAAGCGCGAAGGTTGGTTAATGAAACTGACTTGGTTGATTGTGATCGTCCTCATTGCAATGGTTGGTGTATGGTGGTGGCAAGATCATAACGCACAAAAAGATGAATTAGTTTCAATGGCAAATCAAAATGATTTGATTTTGTCTCAGCAAGATAACAGCACAACCCCCGTTGAATTGCCGGCTTCAACAGAGATAGTCTCAACGGATACAGCGCCTGTTACACAGGAAAATACACTTGAATTACAAGGCCAAGAGCCTGTATTAACGGCTGACTCTGTTACAGAGCCAGTTAGAACGATTCCATTACCGAATGCACCACAATCTTCAGTTGCATTAGATAGAACACAAAATACAGAAACGACTGAACCTGTTGCAGTGAGTAGCCAAGCTCTGGTCTTGAATTTTACTGGGCAGTGTTGGTTAGAAATTCGTGATGCGAATAATAAAATTTTATTCAGTGGTACCAAAAATAATGGGGATAAGCTGGAACTTGATGGTCCGCAACCTTATCGTCTGAACATTGGTGCGCCGGCGAATGTGACGGTACAGTTCCAAGGTAACGCTGTTGATTTAAGCCGTTTTATTAAAGCGAAACGTCCAGCAAAATTGAAGTTACCTGAAGCCTAAAAACAAATAGGCAAAAAGAAGCAAACTATATCCGAAAACATCTTTTTTGATAGGCTATGGTTTGCTTTCTTGTGTATAGTTGAGCGTATAAAAATAATCGTTAAAACTATACCACGGTAACAAAGAGTACTATAGGCACAAAAAGTACCACGGTAACAAAGAGCACATGGACGTTCGGAGAATTAAACCAAAATGCATAATGAATCACCGATAAAAAGACGTAAATCCACCCGTATTAATGTAGGTAGCGTACCCGTAGGCGATGGTGCTCCTATCGCTGTCCAGTCAATGACCAATACCCGTACAACTGATGTCGAAGCCACAGTTCGCCAAATAAAATCCCTTGAGCGCGTGGGTGTTGATATCGTGCGTGTTTCTGTTCCTACCATGGATGCTGCTGAAGCATTTAAATTGATTAAACAGCAAGTTAGCGTTCCACTGGTGGCTGATATCCATTTTGACTATCGTATTGCATTAAAAGTTGCTGAGTACGGTGTTGATTGCTTGCGTATTAACCCAGGTAATATTGGTAGTGAAGAAAGAATTCGCCAAGTTGTTGATTGCGCACGCCATTACAATATTCCTATTCGTATTGGGGTCAATGGCGGTTCCCTTGAAAAAGACATTCAAGAGAAGTACGGAGAACCAACACCTGAAGCCTTAGTTGAGTCGGCAATGCGCCATGTGGACATCTTAGATAGGCTGAATTTCGACCAATTCAAAGTCAGTGTAAAAGCTTCTGATGTATTTTTAGCTGTCGGCTCTTACCGTTTATTAGCAAATAAAATTGATCAACCTCTGCATTTAGGTATTACAGAGGCGGGTGGCGCACGTGCAGGCTCCGTAAAATCGGCGATTGGCTTAGGAATGTTACTGTCTGAAGGCATCGGTGATACTCTGCGTATTTCTTTGGCTGCAGACCCTGTTGAAGAAGTTAAAGTCGGTTTTGATATTTTAAAATCACTGCGTATTCGTTCGCGTGGCATTAATTTTATTGCTTGTCCAACCTGCTCACGGCAAGAATTTGATGTGATAGGCACGGTGAATGAGTTAGAACAGCGCTTAGAAGATATCATTACGCCAATGGATGTGTCGATTATTGGTTGTGTGGTCAACGGCCCCGGTGAAGCGGAAGTTTCTACGCTAGGTGTTGCAGGCGCAAAAACCAAGAGTGGTTTCTATGAAGACGGTAAACGTCAAAAAGAGCGCTTTGATAATGACAACATCATCGACCAATTAGAGGCTAAAATTCGAGCAAAAGCAGCGATGATGGATGAAAGCAAGCGGATTGAAGTCAACTTAAAAGATTAATTTTGTGTATTCTAATGCCAAGCGGCTCATAGAGTCGTTTGGCGTATTTAGAACAAACACTATATCAATTATCCGCATTTTTTTCTAAAATCGGTCGCTCACCGTACAAATTAACAGATAAATCCCGATTAGTATCAGTAATTGGTGTTTGTTGATTGAACCAGATGATATTTCGCTCTTATAATCAAACTAATGTAATTCTGAAAATAGAGAAATAAAGTGGGAAAAAATATCCAAGCCATTCGCGGCATGAATGATTACTTGCCAGCTGACACGCGTGTATGGCAGAAAATCGAAGCAACATTAAAAAATATTTTACAGGGTTATGGTTTTAGTGAAATTCGTACCCCGATTGTAGAGCAGACCCCGCTATTTCGCAGAGCGATAGGTGAAGTGACGGATGTCGTTGAAAAAGAAATGTACACTTTCAATGACCGTAACGATGAAAGTCTGACATTACGCCCTGAAAATACCGCAGGTTGTGTACGTGCAGGTATTGAGCATGGTTTGCTGTACAATCAGGAACAGCGTTTGTGGTATTTAGGCCCAATGTTCCGTTATGAGCGCCCACAAAAAGGTCGTTATCGTCAATTTCACCAGTTAGGGGCTGAAGTTTTTGGTCTTGCAGGCCCTGATATCGATGCTGAAGTTATTTTAATGACAGCGCGCTGGTGGAAAGCGTTAGGAATTAGTGAGCATGTAACATTAGAGCTGAACTCGATTGGTTCATTAGAAGCGCGTGCTAATTACCGTGAGGCTTTAGTTGCTTTCTTAGAACAGCATAAAGATAAGCTGGATGAAGACTGCAAACGCCGGATGTACACAAATCCTTTACGTGTTTTGGACTCCAAAAATCAAGAGATTCAAGCTTTATTGAATGATGCACCTGAACTGTTTGATTACCTTGATGTCGAATCACGTGAGCACTTTGATGGTTTATGCAAATTGTTAGAAGCTGCTGGGGTTCAATACCGCGTAAATCAACGTTTAGTTCGTGGTCTTGACTACTATAACCGCACTGTTTTTGAGTGGGTAACCACGGCGCTGGGTTCACAAGGCACTGTTTGTGCGGGTGGCCGTTATGATGGCCTAGTTGAACAATTAGGCGGTCGTGCAACACCTGCGGTTGGTTTTGCCATGGGTATGGAACGCATGGTGTTATTAGTCCAAGAAGTGAACCCTGAATTTACAGCGGATGCTTCAGTCGCTGACGTTTATCTCGCTTCTTTTGGCGAAAATAGCCAACAAGCAGCGATATTAGTGGCTGAAAAAGTCCGTGATGCACTACCAACACTACGGTTAATGACTAACCACGGTGGTGGTAACTTCAAGAAACAGTTAGCAAGAGCGGACAAACAAGGCGCTAAAATTGCACTGATCTTGGGGGAAGATGAAATTAAAAATAACCAAGTCACAGTGAAAGACTTACGTACTGGCGTACAAGAAACTATTTCGCAGCAACTTATGGCGTCACGCATCGCCGAATTATTAGGTTAAGGAGAGACAAGTGGAAGTCTATACAAACGAAAATGATCAAGTCGATGCGATTAAGCGCTTTTTTGCGAATAATGGCGTGGCATTAGTTATTGGTCTCGTCATTGGCGTTGGCGGTGTATTTGGTTGGAACTACTGGCAGTCCCATAAAACCAATGTACTGCAAGAAAGTGCACAAAAATTTGAAACAGTAAACGCCCAATTACGTTCGGGTTCAGATCAGGCTATTGCTGCGGCGCAAAAATTTGCGGCTGAAACTGACGATGTATACAGTGCGATGATGGGTTTAGAGCTTGCGCAAATTGCAGTGGATAAAGGTGATTTAGCTAACGCACAAACTGCATTGACCAATGCATTAGCCAAAGCAAAAACTGTGGATATGCAAGATTTAATTAACTTGCGTTTAGCACGAGTACAATTGGCTCAAGGTAATGCTGATGGTGCGATAGCGTCAGTGGCAAATATTAAAAGTAAGTCATGGCAAGCAACGGCACAGGATGTCCGTGGCGATGCATTACTCCACAAGGGTGATAAAGCAGGCGCAAAAGCCGCTTACACTCAGGGGTTAGAAAGTGAAGGCTCTCAATCTATTAGAGGTATTTTGACTCTGAAGTTGAACAACGTATCTAATTCATAAGAAGAAAGGAAACGACAAACATGCAGTTGCGCAAAACACTTTTAGTTGGCCTAGTCGCTTCAGCTTTACTTGCCGGTTGTTCCAGCGAAACTGATTCTATTATTATGGCGCCACTTCCACAGGTTGAAAATCAATTCACCCCATCAATTGTTTGGGATAAATCTGTTGGAAATGGTGTTGGACAATTTTATTCTGAATTATCACCGGGTTGGGATGGCTCAGCCGTTTATGCAGCAGACCGCAAAGGTTTAGTTAAAGCCTTTGAACTCGACAGTGGTAAAGAACTATGGTCGGTAGATTTATCTAAACGAACGGGTTTTCTTTCTGCTAATTTATCTGCATTATTATCCGGTGGTTTAACCGTTGATGGTGACAAAATCTTTGTGGGTACTGAGCGTGGAACAGTTATCGCTCTTAACAAAGAAGATGGTCAAGTCGCTTGGGATGTCGAAGTTGCAGGTGAAGCCCTTTCTAAACCTGTAGTGAGTAATGACCTTGTTGTTATTCATACCAGTAATGGTCAACTGCAAGCTTTAGACGTCAATAGCGGGGAAATCAAGTGGACTGTTAACATGGATACCCCATCGTTGTCATTACGTGGTGAATCTGCTCCAGCAGTTGCCTTTGGTGCTGCGATTGTGGGTGGGGATAACGGTCGTGTCAGTGCAGTGCTATTGTCTCAAGGCCAATTAATTTGGCAGCAACGCATTTCGCAAGTGACAAGTTCGACAGAAATCGGCCGCTTAAACGATGTCGATATGACACCAATTATTGATGACGGCAAAGTGTATGCGATTGCTTATAATGGCACATTGGCAGCACTGGATATGCGTTCAGGTCAAATCCTATGGAAACGTGAACTGGGCTCAATCAATGACATGGTAATGTCAGGTGAAAACCTGTACCTCGTTGACCAAAGTGACCGCGTATTGTCTGTTCGTAAAAGCGATGGTGTGACACTGTGGACACAGGAAGACTTACTAAACCGCGGGTTATCTGCACCAGAAATGTATAATGGCTATCTTGTTGTCGGTGACAAAGAGGGTTATCTGCATTGGTTAGACATGAGTACGGGTGGGTTTGTTGCACAAAACAAACTAAACAGCTCTGGTATTCACAGTCGCCCAGTGGTTGCAAGTGATAAACTAATGGTTCAGACAAAAAACGGAACAGTTTACCTGTTAACACGTTAATTTTCTGACAAACCGCCAATTTATCGATAAAATCAACGGTTCCTGAACACAGGAGCCGTTTCGTTTTTTGTTTTCTGAGTTAAAGCCTCAGAATTCCTTTAGTTAATAAAAGTTGTGAGGCATCTAAGAATGATACCCGTCGTAGCGCTGGTAGGGCGTCCAAACGTAGGAAAATCCACGTTATTTAACCGTTTAACCCGTACCCGTGACGCATTAGTAGCGGACTTTCCCGGTCTGACTCGTGATCGCAAATATGGTCGTGCAGAAGTTGAAGGTCACGAATTCATTATTATCGACACGGGTGGTATCGATGGGACTGAGGAAGGCGTAGAAACGCACATGGCCGCACAGTCCTTGCAAGCAATTGAAGAGGCAGATATTGTTCTGTTTATGGTCGATGCAAGAGCAGGGCTAATGCCTGCGGATGAAGGCATTGCTAAACATCTTCGTAGCCGCAAGAAAAAAACTTATTTAGTGGCAAACAAAACAGATGGTATTGATGTCACAACAGCAATCGGGGATTTTTACTCTCTTGGTTTAGGGGAAATTCATCCGATCGCTGCATCACATGGCCGCGGTGTCACTCAGTTAATAGAACAATCGTTAAAACCTTTTGTTGCTGAAAATGAAGAAGAAGTCGAACTGACCGAAGAAGAAGAAAATGCGGCATATTGGGCAGAGTTAGAAGCTCAAGGTCAGCTTGATGAAGACGAAGAAGATGACTTCGATCCAACAACATTACCGATTAAATTAGCCATCGTTGGCCGTCCGAATGTCGGTAAATCGACATTAACCAACCGTATATTGGGTGAAGAAAGGGTTGTTGTGTTTGATATGCCAGGCACAACCCGTGACAGCATTTACATTCCAATGGAACGCGATGAGCGTGAATATATTCTAATTGACACGGCTGGTGTGCGTAAACGTGGTAAAGTTACTGAAACAGTCGAAAAATTCTCTGTAATTAAAACATTACAAGCGATTGAAGATGCGAACGTCGTATTATTAGTTATCGATGCACGCGAAGGTATCTCAGACCAAGATTTATCTTTACTTGGTTTTATCCTCAATGCAGGTCGTTCATTAGTTATTGCGGTTAATAAATGGGATGGTATGAAGCCCGAGGACCGCGAGCATGTGAAGGATATGCTTGAACTGCGTCTTGGTTTTGTTGATTTCGCACGAATTCACTTTATTTCTGCATTGCATGGCAGTGGCGTGGGTAACCTATTTGAATCAGTGCAAGAAGCTTATGAATCTGCAACTCGTCGAGTGGGAACGGCATTATTAACGCGCATCATGAAGATGGCAGAAGATGAGCACCAACCGCCGCTTATTCGTGGTCGTCGTGTTAAAATGAAATATGCCCATGCTGGGGGGCATAACCCACCGATTGTTGTGATCCATGGTAACCAAGTCTCTGATTTACCAGACAGCTACAAACGTTATTTGATGAATTACTTCCGTCGTTCATTACAAGTGATGGGAACGCCAATTCGAATTCTGTTTAAAGAGGGTGAAAACCCATATGCAGATAAGAAAAATAAGCTAACGCCAACTCAGTTACGTAAGCGTAAGCGTTTAATGCAGCATTTGAAAAAACGTTAGTTAATAAGGCACTAATGTAGGTTTAGTTGACCGTATTAAATGCATAAAGCCGTAACAAAACCATTATGTTACGGCTTTTTAATATTATTTAGATTGATACTTTAAGAATAAATATCGCCCTTACGTTATCAAAATATATCATGACGGACAGGGGGAAGAATTAAAGATTGAGGGAAATTATGGACACTCGTTCTTCTACACGTTTAAACAAATATATTAGTGAAAGTGGTATTTGCTCAAGACGTGAAGCTGATCGTTATATTGAGCAGGGTAATGTATTTATTAATGGTAAGCGTGCAGGAATAGGCGACCAAGTTTTTTCTGGTGATGTGGTAAAAGTTAATGGGCAATTAATTGAGCCGCGTAATGAAGAAGATTTAGTGTTAATCGCTCTGAATAAGCCAGTCGGTATTGTCAGTACGACAGAGAGTGGTGAAAAAGATAATATTGTTGATTATGTTAATCACAGTACCCGAATTTTCCCAATTGGCCGTTTAGATAAAGACTCTCAAGGGTTGATTTTCCTCACAAACCATGGGGATTTGGTGAATAAAATTTTACGGGCAGGGAATTCCCATGAAAAAGAATATTTAGTTACTGTCAATAAACCCGTTACAGATGAATTTATCCGTGGAATGGGTGCTGGAGTACCGATTCTTGGCACAATGACTAAAAAATGTAAGGTTAAGAAAGAAGCTCCATTTGTTTTTAGAATTACTCTTGTGCAAGGGTTAAACCGTCAAATTCGTCGCATGTGTGAACACTTTGGTTTTGAAGTCACTAAACTTGAACGCGTTCGCATCATGAATGTTAGGCTGACGGGTATTCCTGTCGGGGAGTGGCGAGACTTAACAGATGACGAATTGATTGAGTTATTTGATATGATGGAAAAATCTGAGTCAGATATTAAACCGAAAAAAGCACAGAAATCGGTTTCTGCTAATAAAGGTAATACAAAGCAAGCATCGCCAAGTAAACCCAAAGTAAAAACAGAAAACCCGACACGTAAAAAGTTTACACAACCAGGTAGAAAAAAGAAAAAACGTTAACGTGCAGGTTTAATGAATAAGGCTGAATAAAAGAGTTGATTAATGCTCTTTAGTATCGGCCTTTGTATTTTACAGAAAAATTAATTTCAAATGGTTTAATGCTATCTAGCGATATATTTTATTACAGGTTTACTATCAACCCAACACCTAACCAACTCTGTTGTGTTTTTTGCGCAATATTATCATCAAACAGTTTCTTAGCTGCACGGATCGTGGCATCAGCAAATTCGATAAATGTCGCTTTCTTTGTCACTCTATTGTCAGACACTGCTTCCAGCCAAATTTTACCGGCGATATCCCACGTATAGCCACCAAGGCTCTTAGCTAATAAGTAAAAGGCTCTATTTGGAATGCCTGAATTAATATGTACGCCGCCATTATCAACAAAAATAGGTAAATCTTGATATTGAGACATATGGCCAACTTGTGGATCTCTGACCTCATCAGAAAGATAATAAGCGTCGCCTGGATTTATCATCGAACGTAGGGCAGGTGCATTTATTTGGTCAATAAATAAATTTTCCCCAAGTAGCCAATTAGAGGTATTGGCTGTTTCATTATTTAAATATTGCTTGACCATAATCCCAAGTACATCTGCGACAGACTCATTAAGAGCACCAGACTGGAAAGAATATCTAAAATTAGCTTTTGAACTAATAAAACCATGAGCAAGTTCGTGAGCAATTATATCAATGTCGTTATAGAATGGGCCAAAAACGATTCCATCCCCGTCACCAAAGAAAATAGCTTGAGAATTCCAAAATGCGTTAGCGTAGTTTGTTCCATAATGAATAACCGCATTAATATCAGCAGAACAGCCAAAAATTTGGTCAATATTTAATTTTTCCTTGAAAAAGGTACGAATAACACCAATTGAATTAAATACTTGCCCAGCGGGTTTTGATGGTGCTTGAGTGTCTTCTTCGCACATAATTACCGCATAGTCATCATGTGGCATATGACTATCTGGAGAAAGCCCTGAACGCTCACAAATTGGCAGGTCAGAATGCCAGTGATGTTTATGTGGAATAGGGCGCTGAGCATCACGAATAAAACGGTTATAGCGCTTTCCTGTCGTATCTATAGGGCAAGATGAAAGATTATTGCGATGAAATAATGCATCTTCATGTGAATAGGTTCGGCTCATAATATCATTGATATGAGTGAGCGTTGATTTTAAGTCAGTATGACCTGCTTTAGTCACTAAATTGGCTAATAAGCAAGGTGAGAGTAAAGAACGGCCTAAAATTTGATTCATATTATAACTCCATTCAGTTGGGTGAAATGGAATCATAATCTGTTGTGATAATTTTGTAACTAGTTGATATATAAGCTTTAAAATCAATTGCTGTTATTTTATATTAGAAAGGTAGAACGGTTATCTTTCTACCTTAATTTATAAACTAATGTTATTAATTATGGCGAAACCCACTCTTTATTTAGGATTAAAAATTCAGTATAGAGAGCAGCTTCTTGGCTATTAGGTTCAGGATGATAGTCGTATTCCCAGCGGACAAGTGGTGGCATTGACATTAAAATTGATTCTGTTCGGCCTCCACTTTGTAAGCCAAATAATGTACCTCTGTCCCATACCAAATTGAATTCGACATAACGACCACGACGATATAATTGGAATTGACGCTCTCGTTCACCCCATGAATGATCTTTGCGTTTTTCAACAATCGGCACATAGGCATCTAAAAAGCCATTACCAACGGCTTGAGTGAAGTTAAAACAGGATTCAAAACCCCCTTGGTTAAGGTCATCATAAAATAGCCCACCGACACCACGAGGTTCATTTCTATGCTTCAGGAAAAAGTATTCATCACACCAATTTTTATATTTAGGATAAACATCAGTACCATAAGGGCGGCATAAATCACGAGCAACAGTGTGCCAGTGGATGACATCTTCATGAAAGCCATAAAAAGGGGTTAAATCAAAACCGCCACCAAACCACCAAACAGGCTCGCAACCTTCTTTTTCAGCAATAAAGAAACGGACATTAGCATGGGTTGTCGGAATGTAAGGATTCAGAGGGTGAATGACGAGAGAGACGCCCATTGCTTGATAGCTACGACCAGCAAGTTCAGGGCGATGGGCTGAAGCAGATGCAGGTAATTTTTCTCCTTTAATATGAGAGAAATTAACCCCAGCTTGTTCAAATAATGCCCCTTTGGTTAATACTCGGCTACGACCCCCACCACCTTCAGAGCGTTCCCATGTTTGTTCTAGAAAAGTTTCCTTACCATCTAGCTCAGTGATTTTTTGACAAATAGCCTCTTGCAAGCTTTGCAAATAGGTTTTTACACGTTCAATATCTGGGTAATTCATTGTTTTATAATAGAACCATAGGTAAAAAATAATGGTTAAAGTATACCCTTTTGCTCGAAGAAAGGCATATTGAATATTGATTGTGTGGCAAAAGCAGAGATAATGGCAGAAAGATTAGTTTAAGCAGGCAAATGAGATGGAAATACGAGTCTTTCGACAAAGTGATTATGAAGACGTCCTGACATTATGGGAGCGTTGTTCTCTTAATGAATTTTCAGGGGATCCTGAACTCGATATTGAACGCAAATTACAGTGTGGAGCAGACTTATTTCTAGTGGCTGAAGTTGCCGGGGAAGTCGTTGGTACTATTATGGGGGGGTATGATGGTATTCGTGGTACTGCTGTTTACCTTGCCGTTCACCCTGAATACCGTGGCCGTGGTATTGCGAATGCATTAGTAAGTAGACTAGAAAAAAAACTGATCGCCAGAGGTTGCGGAAGAATCGAGCTGTTAGTGAGTGAAGAATCTGATGCTGCTATCTGTATGTTTGAAAAAATGTTGTATGAAGAAGAACAACCTGAACGTTTAATTTATTCGAAAAAATTAACGCACGAAACGGATTTTTAAGTTAATTGACTATTTATTTAACTATTCATGGGAATGTTTTGATAAATAGATTGTCACAATATGCATTATGCGACTCATAAAAGAGGATGATATGTCCCAACATGCAAAGTTGAATAGAAATAATGGATTATCGCCGTTGTTGAAGGCTTCTCTACTCTGTGGAACAGTTCTGTTATCAGGGTGTGCGGGTGTGAAATTCTTTTCGCCATCGACTTGGTTTAGCGGCCCACTGGTGGTTTCTAGCTCAGGACTTGGTCAAGTGACTAGTTTTACACCAATGCAAGCGGATATCATTAAGAAACAACTTGATGACCGCTATACATTACGCAGCGGTATGCAAATGGAAAATGGGGATGTGGTCACAATTTTCCAAGGAATGGATGATAATGAAGTAAAATTAGAAATAGTTGGCCCAGAGCACGGCTATGTATCACGAATTATAGTGAGTGACCCCGATATTGCAACTGAATGGGGGCCAACAGTGGGTACTGAATTTAGTGAAATTTATCAAAAAGCATTCGGTATTTGCGGTCTAGGCGAGCGAGTCAATGACGTTCCAACCATTGAATGTAATTCACCGCAATCAAGTAAAGTGGTTTACCGTTTTACAGGTAAGTGGCAAGGGCCCGAAGATTTAATGCCTTCAGATGATGACCTGAAAACATGGAAAATCTCGCAAATTATTTGGCATAAATAATCTCATTTCGTTAATAATATCGTCAGGGCTATCTATACTGGCGATATCTTTCCATTAGTGTTTCTTTTTCCTTGTTTTCAAAGAAATTTACCCTTTCTTAAATTTTCTTTCTTATAATAGACCGGAAACCTATATTCCCTTGCGTTAAAACAAGGTGAACATCATAGCGATAAGATAAGATATTAAAATCGCTTATATAAAAAATAGGTTATATAACATATTCATTTTACGAGGTTTACCGTATGTCTCATTCTCAAAGTGGTATTTTGAAAGAACATAGCCGTTTTGGTATTTTTATTGAAGCGCAAGTGCAAGAGGGATCTCTGGATGAAGTTAAGTCTGGATGTAAAAGCTTTGTCGAGGCTTTAACCAAATTACAAGCGCAATACCCAGATGATCGCCTTGGTGCAGTTATCGCGTTTGGCTCTGATATCTGGAAACAGCTCGGTAAGGCAAATACTGCTCCTGAATTGAAACCATTTCGCACTCTGGGTAAAGGGCTTGCTCCCGCCACTCAACGGGATATGTTTATTCATATTCAATCACTGCGCCACGATATTAATTTTTCTTTAGCACAAGCTGCTTTAAAAGCATTTGGTAAATCTATCTCTGTGGTTGAAGAAATTCATGGATTTCGTTGGGTAGATGACAGAGATTTAAGTGGTTTTATTGATGGAACAGAGAACCCGCAAGGGGAAGAAATTGCAGAGGTCACATTAATCGAAGACGGTGAAGATAAAGGCGGAAGCTATGTTTTAGTCCAACGCTATGAACACGATTTACGAAAATGGGATCGTTTTTCGGAACATGAACAAGAAAAAATGATTGGCCGTACGAAAAAAGATAGCGTTGAATTAGATGAAGATGCGCGCAATGTCACCTCTCATGTCTCACGCGTGGTGATAGAAGAAGAGGGTGAAGAGCTTTCAGTTATGCGTCACAGCTTGCCATATGGTACAGCAAGCGGCAAACATGGCTTATTCTTTATCGCTTATTGTGCAAGGTTACACAATATTGAACAGCAGTTACTCAGTATGTTTGGTGAAAAAGATGGCAAATACGATGATTTGCTGCGTATGACGAAAGCCGTTTCGGGGAGTTATTACTATGCTCCGTCGATTGAGACATTGACGTCTCTTTGATCAATAAGTTGCCGCAAGGATGCGGCGATTGATAATTATTTATGTAATCTATTATTTTCAATGTATTAATCGGTTTTTTTTAATTCTTTACGAGCTGCAACAGCAATAAAACCACTACGGCTACCATATTCAGGATTAACCTTCACTAAAGCATCAATACGATGTAATAAACGATGCGGCAAGGTGATATTAATACGCTCAGTACGGCCATCGTATTTATCGATATCGACATCCACAAATAACCATATCCCATGCGCATATTCAGGTTGTATTGGGTTCAATAGCGTTTGCTGAGATTTCGATAATGGGATCTCAAAGCCTTTTTCACTCAATAATTCAAAATGAGCATCAATTGCTGATTTTGCTTCTGCGTAAGCCTCTTCTATATTGCTGCCCGCGAATGTACATCCTTCAATATCAGGAAACCAGCCACTTGCGCTGCCATCATTATCAATTTCAATAAAGGCGGTATAAAGCATTAGGTTATCTCCATTAAAGATAGCGCTCATGCGTGAACGCTTTTCTTATTTAATGTTTTAGTTTCGCAGCCTTCAAAATGTGATTTAGTGTGCCTATCTTTAAATCTTTTTGTGGATGCGGAACAGTAATTACAATTGAAAAATGTGGGTGGGAAAACTGATGGTGACTTCCTTTTATTCTTTCAAGTTTCCAACCGTTTTTTTGCAGTATGTTTATCAGTTCCGAACTTTGCACGATCCCTCCATTTCGTTAACTGATATACACATAATACACACTCTGAAGAGCGCTTACAATATTTAAAGTGTGTGTTATGTGTATAAAAAAGAGAGAGGGGGAAAATGTTTAAGGTGTCTTTGCTTCGCTAAACTTAAAAATGAAACGCATTCATATCACTAACTAATTAAAAAATCAGTTAATTTTTCTGCTTATGACGTTCATTTCTTTGTTATTCTAATTTGATATATAAAAAGGTGATTGATAGCTACACAGTTATAACCAAAACATATACAGTGGTTCCAATGTCAGCCATTTGGGTTTAGTTACGAATAGGTGTGGAATGAAAAAATCATTTTTGAAAAAAACAGCACTAGCGAGTTTGGCAACGGTATCATTACTCGGAAGCTCACCATTAGTTGCAGCTGAACTGCTTAATAGCTCTTATGATATTGCCCGTGAATTATTTGTGGCGTTGAACCCTTCATTTGAAAAACAATGGAATGAAGCCCACCCTGACGACAAACTCACGATTAAACAATCACACGCCGGCTCATCAAAGCAAGCTCTGGCTATTTTACAAGGGCTGAAAGCGGATGTGGTGACCTATAACCAAGTCACGGACGTGCAAATTTTGCATGACAAAGGGAATTTGATCCCTGCAGACTGGCAAGCTCGCTTACCAAATAATAGCTCGCCTTATTATTCAACAATGGCGTTTTTAGTTCGTAAAGGAAACCCTAAAGGGATTAAAACGTGGGATGATTTAGTCCGTGAAGATGTTAAATTAATCTTCCCGAACCCAAAAACTTCAGGAAATGGCCGTTATACCTACCTTGCGGCATGGGGCGCTTTTAATCAAGAAAATAAAGATGATAAAGCAAAAACCCGTGAGCAAATGAAACAGTTTCTGAAAAATGTAGAAGTATTTGATACCGGTGGGCGTGGCGCGACGACGTCATTTATTGAACGGGGGCTCGGTGACGTCCTTATTAGTTTTGAATCAGAAGTGAATAATATTCGCTCTCAGTATGGTGAATCAGACTACGAAGTTATTGTACCGCCGGTGGATATCTTAGCGGAGTTTCCCGTCGCTTGGGTCGATAAAAATGTACAAAAAAATGGTACTGAAGATGTCGCTAAAGCTTACTTAAATTATCTCTATAGCCCACAGGCCCAAGAAATCATCACTCAGTACAATTACCGAGTGAATGACAAAGCGGTGATGAGTGCGAATAAGGATAAATTCCCAGAAACTCAGTTGTTTACTGTTGAATCACAATTTGAGAGCTGGCCAAAAGTAATGGACGTTCATTTTGCCACCGGTGGGGAATTTGACCAATTAATGGCTGAAGGGCGCCGTTAATGAATCGTTCAGGAAAGCGTTTTTTGCCAGGCTTTGGGCTAACGCTAGGTAGCAGCCTTTTTTATACCTGCTTGATTTTGCTATTACCCATGAGCGCTTTGGTGATCCAATTATCGGAAATGACATGGCAGCAATATTGGGCTGTCATTAGTTACCCGCAAGTGGTTGCCGCGTACAAAGTGACGTTACTGTCTGCATTAGTCGCAAGTTTGTTTAATGCGGTGTTTGGCATGTTATTAGCGTGGATTTTAACGCGTTATCGTTTTCCTGGGCGTTTGTTTTTAGATGGTTTAGTAGATTTACCCTTTGCATTACCTACTGCGGTAGCGGGGCTGACATTGGCAACCCTGTTTGCAACCTCGGGCTGGTATGGGCAATATCTGCACCAGTTTGATATTAAAGTCGTCAATACTTGGCTGGGAATTGCGGTTGCGATGGCTTTTACCAGTATTCCGTTTGTTGTGCGTACGGTTCAACCTGTGTTGGAAGAGCTAGGCCCTGAATACGAAGAAGCTGCTCAAACCCTAGGTGCGAGCCGTTGGCAAACCTTTCGTCGAGTGATACTGCCAGAGCTTTCACCGGCCTTATTAGCCGGAACGGTTTTGTCCTTTACACGGAGTTTAGGCGAGTTTGGTGCCATTATATTTATTGCGGGTAATATTGCGTGGCAAACCGAAGTTGTCTCATTAATGATTTTTAGTCAGCTACAGCAATTTGATTACCCGGCAGCCAGTGCTGTGGCCTCAGTTATTTTAGCGGTTTCATTGTTACTTCTATTTAGTGTTAATTTAGTACAAAGCCGCTTTGGTAAACGGTTGGGGGGCAAGTAATGGCGCAAATTACACCAATTCACACTACTAGCCGTACCCAAATTAACTGGGGGAAATGGCTACTAATTGCGATAGGTTTATTGTTTTCGTTTTTACTATTAGTGATTCCAATTGTTTGGATATTTATTACTGCATTTCAAAAAGGGTTAGATGCCGTTTTACTGAATTTGGCAGACCCAGATATGCTACACGCTATTGGTTTAACAGTATTAATTGCTTTAATTACCGTTCCTGTAAATTTAGTTTTTGGCACCATGATGGCGTGGTTAGTGACACGATTTCAATTTCCTGGTCGCCAATTATTACTCACCTTGGTAGATATCCCGTTTGCGGTTTCACCTGTTGTTGCGGGTTTGCTGTACTTACTTTTTTATGGCTCGAACAGCTGGTTTGGTGGGTGGCTTGAAGGTTTTGATATCCAGCTAATGTTTTCATGGCCAGGTATGGCGTTAGTGACCATTTTTGTAACGTGTCCATTTGTCGTACGTGAGTTAGTGCCCTTGATGTTAAGCCAAGGTAGCCAAGAAGATGAAGCCGCGGTGTTGCTGGGAGCGTCAGGATGGAAGATGTTTTGGCGTGTGACATTGCCCAATATCCGCTGGGCATTATTGTATGGCGTGGTTTTAACTAACGCTCGTGCAATCGGTGAATTTGGTGCGGTTTCGGTGGTTTCAGGAGCTATTCGTGGTGAAACATACACCTTGCCATTGCAAGTTGAATTATTACATCAGGATTATAATACAGTAGGGGCGTTTACGGCCGCAGGGATCTTAGCACTGCTGGCAATTATCACCTTAATACTTAAAAGTGCATTGCAGTGGCATTTAAGTCGCCAGCAATCTGAATCAGGAGTCCATTAATCATGAGTATTGAAATTGAAAAAATCGGTAAGTTATTTGGTAAAACCCAAGTACTCAGCGATATTTCACTGGATATTGCATCGGGTGAAATGGTTGCCTTATTAGGGCCTTCCGGTTCAGGAAAAACAACCTTATTGCGGATTATTGCTGGGCTTGAGCAACAAAGTCAGGGGTTATTGCGCTTTCATGGTCACGATGTTAGTAAAATCCATGCGAAAGATAGGCATGTTGGCTTTGTATTTCAACACTATGCACTATTTCGCCACATGACAGTGTTTGATAATGTGGCATTTGGTTTAACGGTTTTACCCAGAAAGCAGCGCCCATCAGCTCAGTCTATTAAAGATAAAGTAACAAAATTGCTGGAAATGGTTCAACTCGCCCATCTGGCTTCACGTTACCCCGCGCAACTTTCAGGGGGGCAAAAACAGCGAGTGGCACTGGCAAGGGCTTTAGCCGTTGATCCACAAATTTTATTATTAGATGAACCTTTTGGTGCGCTTGACGCACAAGTGCGTATTGAATTACGCCGTTGGTTACGTCAATTACATGATGAATTAAAATTTACCAGTGTTTTTGTGACTCACGACCAAGAAGAAGCCATGGAAGTTGCAGACAGAGTGGTGGTGATGAGCCAAGGTCATATTGAGCAAGTTGGCACACCGAGCGATATTTGGCAGCGACCAGAAACCCGTTTTGTGCTTGAATTTATGGGGGAAGTGAACCAAATTTCTGCCCACATCAAAGGTTCAACATTAAATATAGATGGCTATGAATTCCCCCTTAACCATACCAGTGTTCAACAAGGTGAAGTCGACGTATTTTTACGTCCTTGGGATATCTCATTACAAGCTGAAGTGGATGAACAGCACCGTTTACCTGTTAGAATTACGGAATCGGGGCCAAGAGGGCATTTTTGGCAATTAACCGTTCAACCATTAGGTTGGGGGAAAGAGCCTTTGTCAGTGATTTGGCAGTCCGAAAAAACGATACCAACGCGAGGTGAACGTTACTTTTTAGGTAGCCAGCAGGCAAAGATCTATCAAGGAGATCAGGCGTTAATTTTCCCACAACTTGCTGAAAGTGCATGAATATAAAACTCAATAACTTATAACACTAATAAATATATTATTGGTGTTATCTTTTCTATTACTTTCTAGGTATATGACCGATGATTAGACTTTATATTAAAAATATTTAGTCTATTTCCCCTTATGATCAAAACCGACATAACCGATTGATATAAAAGATTTATTTATCATATTTTTATATGAAATATAACTGGTAATTCTATAAACTTATTGTAATATAATATATCAATTAGCTATATCAGAAATAGTAATTAAGATAATCTATTTTTCTAATATTAATGTGAAGAGATTTCAATTTTCACATATCAATATTGGGGTAATATCTTATCTCTATTATTTCTTATTTATATATAAAAATTATAAGGATGGTAAAGTGTCGGCTCTGGAACAATTTATCGGTAATACCCCATTAGTAAAGCTTCAGCGTTTAACACAAGGGATTGAAGCTGAAATTTGGGTGAAGCTTGAAGGTAATAACCCCGCTGGTTCAGTGAAAGATCGCGCGGCATTTTCAATGATTAATGAAGCGCAATTACGGGGTGAAATTAAGCCAGGTGATACGCTAATTGAAGCAACTAGTGGAAATACAGGTATCGCGCTCGCGATGATAGCCGCAGTAAAAGGCTACAAACTGAAATTACTCATGCCAGATAACATGAGCAAAGAGCGGCAAGCTTCAATGCAAGCCTATGGTGCAGAACTCATTTTAGTGAGTACGGCTGTTGGTATGGAAGGTGCCCGTGATTTGGCTAAGGAAATGGAACAAAGAGGTGAGGGGAAAGTTTTAGACCAATTTAACAACCCTGATAACCCATTAGCTCATTTTAAAACAACAGGCCCTGAAATATGGCAGCAAACCAATGGCCGCATTACCCATTTTGTATCGAGTATGGGAACCACCGGGACCATTACCGGGGTAAGCCGCTATTTAAAATCCCAGTCAGATGATGTCCATATTGTTGGGTTACAACCTGCGGAAAAAAGCCAAATTCCGGGTATTAGGCGTTGGTCACCAGGTTACTTACCCGGTATTTTTGATGGCTCATTAGTTGATAGCGTACTGGATATAAACCAGCAAGAAGCTGAAGAGACTATGAGAGCTTTAGCTAAAGTTGAAGGCATTTTTTGTGGAGTGAGCTCGGGTGGAGCGGTTTCCGGTGCGTTAAAAGTGGCGAAAGCTAACCCAGGAGCGGTTATTGTGGCAGTAATTTGTGACCGAGGAGACCGTTATTTATCAACAGGTGTATTTAATGAGTGAGATAATTTAATGGCAAGTCTGTGCTCAATAAAAAATCCCCACAAATGAAAAACCATCAGGCAAGGCCTGATGGTTTTAACTAAATATTGGCAGTTAAGTTATTTCTTAATACGCATGATGACAGTTTCACCGACTGTCACTGAGCCTGTCAGTTTGTTTAGTTCTTTGATTTCGTCCATATTAGAAATGACAACTGGCGTTAGAACAGATTTTGCTTTCTCTTCTAACAGCGCTAAATCAAACTCGATGATTAAGTCGCCTTTCTTCACAGTTTGGCCTTCTTCAGCGATGCGTTTAAAGCCTTCACCTTTAAGTTCAACGGTATCAATACCGAAGTGAACAAATAGTTCTATACCATCATCTGATTCAATAGAAAACGCATGGTTAGTTTCAAATATTTTACCAATTGTACCGTCTACAGGGGCAACGATTTTGTTACCTGCGGGTTTAATCGCAATACCATCACCAACAATTTTTTCTGCGAACACAACGTCTGGAACATCTTCAATATTGACAATCTCACCCGATAAAGGTGCGATAATTTCAATACTGCCACTGCTACTTTTGTCTTCCGAAACGAGTGATTTCAGTTTGTCAAACAGACCCATGGACCTTCTCCTAATCGTTTTATATGGGACCGAACTAATGTGCTGTTCTTAGCATAACGTTTTTTCTTGGATAAAGGTATCTACAAGTTTCATCAATTCATCCGCTGTGGGTTGAGCAAGTGCTTGTTCAGCCAAAGCTTGGGTATCAGTAAAGCTCGCATTGCGAATTAACTTTTTGATACGCGGAATTGAAATCGCGCTCATACTAAATTCATCCAGCCCCATGCCAAGTAGCAATAAGGTTGCACGCTCATCTCCAGCTAACTCCCCACACATCCCAGTCCATTTACCTTCAGCGTGTGATGCATCGATCACTTGCTTAATTAAGTTTAGGACAGCAGGTGACATCGGGTTGTAAAGATGAGAAATCAGTTCATTACCACGGTCGACCGCTAAAGTGTATTGAGTGAGATCGTTCGTCCCAATACTAAAGAAATCAACTTCTTTTGCCAAGTGGCGAGCAATAACAGCTGCGGCTGGTGTTTCAACCATCACACCGACTTCAATTGACTCGTCAAAAGCTTTACCTTCTTCACGTAACTGAGCTTTAAGCATTTCTAGCTCTGCTTTTAGTTCACGAACTTCTTCAACGGAAATAACCATTGGGAACATAATACGCAGTTTACCAAATTTAGAGGCTCTTAAAATAGCTCTTAATTGTGAGTGTAAGATTTCTTTGCGATCAAGACAAATACGAATTGCACGCCAGCCGAGAAATGGGTTCTCTTCTTTTGGTAAATTCATATATGGCAGGTCTTTATCACCGCCGATATCCATTGTACGGACAATAACGGCTTGGCTGCCCATTGCTTCTGCAACGGCTTTATAAGCTTGAAACTGTTCTTCTTCGGTAGGAAGAGAGTCTCTATCCATGAATAAAAACTCAGTACGATAGAGCCCAACGCCTTCTGCGCCATTGCGCTCTGCACCAGCGACATCACGTACAGTACCGATATTCGCACAAACTTCAACTTGATGACCATCAAGGGTGATGGCAGGCAAATCTTTTAATTTTGCGAGCTCTTCTTTTTCTTGTAGATATTCATCACGGAAAGCTTTCAGTTTGTCGATTTCGGCTTCAGATGGGTTCAAGTGGATGGTGTTGTTGACACCATCTAATACAATGAAATCGCCATTTTTAATTTTGCTGGTGGCATCACTAGTTCCAACAATGGCAGGTAACTCAAGAGAACGCGCCATAATTGAGGTATGTGATGTACGGCCACCTAAATCAGTAATAAACCCTAATACTTTATCTAAATTTAGCTGTGCGGTTTCTGAAGGGGTTAAATCCGCAGCCACTAAAATAACTTCTTCGCTGATTGCACTTAAATCAACGATAGGAATATTTAAGATGTTTTTTAATAGACGTTTGCCAATATCACGCACGTCAGCGGCGCGTTCTTTAAGATATTCATCATCAAGGGATTCAAGCGCTTGAGCTTGATCTTCAATAACGGAATACGCAGCGGCATCTGCCGTTTTTTTATCGCCTTTGATTAAAGAGACAATTTCTTGTTCCAGCTCTTCATCTTCTAGCAGCATGATATGACCTTCAAAAATCTCAGCTTTTTCGGCTCCAAGATTTTTTTCGGCTTTCTCTTTAATCAAATTGAGTTGTTCGGCTGATTTGTTACGACCCTCAATAAAGCGAGCAATTTCTTTATCAACCTGATCGTCAGCAATTTTTTTTGTGCTAACAACGATAGGATCTTCTTTGAGGATTAAAGCCTGACCAAAAGCAAAACCCGGGGATACTAAAATTCCTGAAATCATAATATTACCTTACTGCTGCTAGTGCTGGGAGTTCTGATGTTGCAGAGACGACAATGAATATAGCCGATTATACAAATGTCCCCGAATGACATCACTCAGGGACATTGAATGAAATCAGTAAATGCTATTTTCGTGCGAAATTATTCTAATTCGCCCATCAGTTTAACTAAATGTTCAACGGCTTCTTTTTCGTCTTCGCCTTCAGCAGAAATTGTCACAACTGTGCCTTGCGTTAGGCCTAAGGTTTGTAATTTAAACAAACTTTTTGCGCTAGCGGATTTGCCGCCAGAAATTAAAGAAATGTCGGAAGAGAATGCTTTTGCTTCTTTTACGAATTGAGCTGCAGGACGAGTATGTAGACCATTTGGTGCCGTAATAGTAACTTCTTGCTGAAACATAGTATTTCCTCAATAACTTTCGTTTTTTTAATTACCCAGCCAATTGTAGATGAAATAGACTAGGTTTGCGTATAAGTTAGATTATTAACTTGAAAAAAGGTTTCCTACTTTGTGCGGTATCAACCCTTTTTCTGTTTTTCTTGCGAACTCGATACTTTTTTCTCGTTGGCAAATTATTTTACTCGCCCTAGAGGTTGGCTAAAAAGTGATTAATTTCGAGGTGCAAAATAATTACTATGTTTAATACTAAACCCCGAATTATAAATCATCTCCATCCGTGCTAAAGTTTGATCTATGCCACAAAAAAAGCACCATTTAGGTGCTTTTTTAACGATATTGTAACGAAGTTATGCTACTCAGCCGAGATGTCAGCAAACAGGGCTGTAGACAAATAACGCTCACCTGAAGAAGGTAAAATAACGACGATATTTTTACCTTTATAGGCAGGGTCTGCGGCAATTTTAGTGGCAGCAGCAATAGCAGCGCCTGATGAGATACCCGCAAGAATACCTTCTTTTTCCATCAGCTCACGAGCCGTTTTGATGGCTTCGTCATCGCTGATTTGAATGACCTTATCGAGTAATTTTAAATCTAAGTTACCCGGAATAAAACCAGCGCCGATCCCTTGTATTTTGTGAGGGCCCGGTTTAATTTCTTCGCCCGCTAAAGCTTGGGTAATAACAGGGGATGTTTCTGGTTCAACAGCCACGATAGTCACATCTTTGCCTTTGGTGTTTTTCAGGTATTTTGCAATCCCTGTAATCGTCCCGCCCGTACCAACACCTGCGACTACAACATCGACATTGCCGTCAGTATCTTCCCAAATTTCAGGTCCAGTGGTTTTTTCATGGATTTCAGGGTTTGCTGGGTTATTAAACTGTTGAAGTAATAAGTATTTTTTAGGGTTGCTATTCACTATTTCTTCAGCTTTAGCTATTGCACCTTTCATGCCTTTTGCCCCCTCAGTTAAAACGAGGTTGGCACCTAATGCTTTGAGTAGTTTACGGCGCTCAATACTCATGGTTTCAGGCATGGTTAACGTCAATTTATAACCTCTCGCCGCAGCGACATAGGCTAAAGCGATACCCGTATTTCCACTAGTTGGTTCAACTAATTCTTTGTCTTTGTTTAGGATACCTTTTTTCTCTGCATCCCAAATCATGTTAGCACCAATACGGCACTTAACACTGAAGCTTGGGTTGCGAGATTCCACTTTTGCTAAAATATTGCCATTACCAAAATGTTTTAGGCGAACAAGTGGGGTGTGGCCAATGGTCAACGAGTTATCATCATAAATTTTGCTCATGGGATATCCTTAAAAATCGGTTAGCCAGTAATGTAATCGGTATTAATTAAAAATAATGAGTTGGATTCAACATACGTTAAGAACAAATTAATGCAAATATGATTTGAGCATAAGCTTATAACGAAATGTTATTTTAGATCTAATAGTTCTAAGGAATAATTATAGTGTAACAATAATAAGTAAATAAAAGAGCGCAGGCGATAAACCTGCGCAATGATTTAATAGATTAGTAGCGTGCGTAACGCTCACGATACCTGTCAACCCACATCAATGTTGCACCACAAACTGCAACAGGCATGATCACTAAGTTGACAAAAGGCACCATCATTAACAAGCTAATGACGCCACCAAATTGAACGTTTCTCATCCGCTCTTTGGCAAGCGCCTGCTTCATTTCGTTAAAGCCAACACGGTGGTTATCAAACGGGTAATCGCAATATTGGATTGACATCATCCAAGCACCAAATAAAAACCACAGTACGGGGGCGACTGTTTGGCCAATACCGGGTATGAAAAATAGGATTAATAACCCAATAGCGCGAGGTAAGTAGTAACCGATTCGGACAAACTCGCGCTTTATCATACGAGGAACATCTTTTAATAACTCAGCAACACCGGTATCTGGTGATGGTTTACCCGTTAACTCGGCTTCGAGTTTTTCTGATAACCAACCGTTAAAAGGTGCAGCGATAATATTAGCAACCGTACTAAAAAAATAGGTAAACACGAGCAAAATAGAGATAACAGCGATTGGCCAAATAACATAATCGAGCCATTGTAGCCAGTCAGGAACGTAACTCATCACTTGGGCTATCCAGCCGCCAAGCTTTGTATATAACCACCAAAATGCGCCGCCTAAGAATAAAATATTGGCTAATAGGGGCAAAATAACAAAACGTTTAATACCGGGCCGAGTGATTAATCTCCAGCCTTGTGTAAAATAATAAAAACCAGAATGGTCTTTTTGTGTCGAAAATGTCGATTGGGTCATACTTCTTGTTCTCTCCTTTTCGGTTGACCATGTATCATATAGATATGAAATTAGGCTGACTAGCCATTATTCGCTTAAAAAAGCAGCAAATGAAAGCGGAATATTCTCTTTCTTGTAAGAAAATCGTTCTGGGGGTTGCACTTAGAGCAATTGAGAAATAATCTTAAGGAAGTTTCCGCCGTGTTGGCATTATCATTCATCAACTAGAGATAGCAGCGATGCAGGATTTGCGTCTGATATTAGTGGTCGTAGGTGCGATAGCGATTGTCGCTTTATTACTGCATGGTTTATGGACCAGCCGTAAAGAGCGCTCAAAGTTATTTCGCGACAGACCCGTAAAACGTAGAAAAAACGATATGCAGGAGAATTCATCAGAATATGATGATTCTGCATTATTTACTGAAAATCAACCGACTCAGCAGGCGCCTGTTCATCCCGCTGCGTCTGAGCCTGTATATCCGGTAAAAAATGAGTCTCCAGTTGAGCCTAATATACAGCCAAAAGCATCGGTTGAACCTGACATTATTATGAACAAGGAGCCTGAGGCTAAATCGCCGGTTCATAATGAGCCTACGATGCATCAACGTACTGAACCCGTTCATGTACCCGAACAACTCACCATTAATATGAGTGAGGAAGTGATTGTTGAGCCAGCCACTGAAACTGTCGCTGAACCACATATTGATTCAACCAAATTGAGAGAAGAGCCTCAGCCGAGCACCTATGAACAAGAGACGCAGCATATTGAGAAGAGAGCTGAGCCGCAGGAAGATTCTGCTACAACAAGTAGCAAGGAGACAGTCCTGGTACTTCACGTAGCCGCTTTGCAAGGGCAGGAACTTCAAGGTGAATTATTACTGCAAAGTATTTTACAAGCCGGTTTCCAATTCGGGGAAATGAAAATATTCCATCGCCATGTGAACCCGTCTGGTACGGGGCCTGTTTTGTTTAGCTTAGCCAACATGGTGAAGCCTGGCTCATTCGACCCAGAGACAATGGCTGATTTTACCACCCCAGGGGTTTCCATGTTTATGATGGTCCCGTCTTACGGTGATGCAGGGCAAAACTTCAAATTGATGTTGCAAGCTGCTCAACGTATCGCATCAGATGCGGGAGGGGTTGTTCTTGATGACGAACGCAAAATGCTGACACCTCAAAAAATAGAGGTGTATCATGCTCGAATTAGAAACACATTAAGTTAAATAAACGTTGAACAAAACCCCCATTAATTGGGGGTTTTTTATCTGTATGAGTGAATCATGACTACCAAACAAGAAATAGACGAATTAAAAAAACAGTTACGTCATCATGAATATCAATACCATGTATTAGATGCCCCCGAAATTCCAGACGTAGAATATGACAAGTTAATGCAACGTCTAAAAGAGATAGAGGCACAGCATCCTGAACTTGTCACAAGTGATTCACCGACTCAACGTGTTGGTGCCGCACCATTGGCTGCGTTTGATACCGTACGCCATGAAATACCTATGTTATCCCTAGATAATGTTTTTGATGAAGAAAGTTACCTTGCGTTTGATAAGCGGGTAAGAGATCGTTTGAAAAATCATCAAGAACTGACTTTTTGTTGTGAGCTCAAGCTCGATGGGTTAGCGGTAAGTTTGTTGTATGAAAATGGTGAATTAGTACAAGCGGCGACTCGTGGTGATGGGACCGTAGGTGAGAATATTACCGCGAATGTACGAACCATACGCGCTATCCCATTGCGTTTAAGGGGAAGCAATATTCCTGATCGCGTTGAGATCCGTGGCGAAGTCTTCATGCCCCAAAAAGGTTTTGAAGCACTAAATGAGCAGGCACGTAAAACGGATGGCAAAGTCTTTGCAAACCCGCGTAATGCGGCTGCGGGTTCGTTACGTCAATTAGACCCACGTATTACCGCCAAAAGGCCACTCACTTTTTATTGTTATGGTGTTGGGCTTGTGGAAGGTGGCTCGTTACCGGACACACATTATGACCGTTTGATGCAATTTAAAGCATGGGGTTTACCGGTTAGTGATTATGTTCAATTACGTGTTGGTCATCAGGCCGTATTAGATTTTTACCATGAAATTGAGCAAGTTCGACCTGATCTTGGCTTTGATATCGATGGGGTAGTCATTAAAGTTAACTCAATCGCGATTCAAGAAGAATTAGGTTTTGTTTCTCGAGCACCTCGCTGGGCGACAGCGTTTAAATTCCCAGCTCAAGAACAAGTCACATTATTAAAAGATGTTGAATTTCAAGTTGGGCGTACAGGTGCTATCACGCCTGTGGCGCGTTTAGAACCCGTGCAAGTCGCAGGTGTGGTGGTCAGTAATGCGACGTTACACAATGCAGATGAAATTGAACGCCTTGGCGTGCATATCGGTGATACGGTCATTATTCGTCGAGCAGGGGATGTTATTCCACAAATCGTCAGTGTTGTGGTTGACAAGCGACCAACAGATAGCCGTGAAATTGTCTTCCCGACCCATTGCCCTGTATGCGGTTCTGATATCGAACGAGTTGAAGGTGAAGCGGTGGCACGCTGTACTGGTGGGCTTATTTGTGGGGCACAACGCAAAGAAGCACTGAAGCATTTTGTCTCACGCCGAGCAATGGATGTGGATGGCATGGGTGATAAAATTATCGACCAGTTAGTCGAAAAAGAGTATGTCAAAACCCCAGCGGATTTGTACCAATTAAGTGCAGGTATTTTAACTGGCCTCGATAGAATGGGGCCGAAGTCGGCACAGAATCTGGTTGATGCACTCAATAAGTCTAAGCAAACAACATTGGCTCGCTTTATTTATGCCCTTGGAATTCGTGAGGTTGGCGAAGCAACGGCGGCAAACTTAGCAGCGCATTACACCACACTTGAGGCTGTGATGACGGCGGATGAAGAGTCACTAAAAACCGTTCAAGATATTGGTCATGTAGTTGCGAAACATGTGGTCAATTTTTTCCGTGAACCTCATAACCAAGCGGTGATTGAAGATTTACTGACGAAGGCAAATATTCATTGGCCTGAAGTAAAAGTCGTTAATAGTGCAGAAATCGATAGCCCATTTGCAGGTAAAACAGTGGTACTAACAGGGTCAATGAGCGTATTGACGCGTGATGAAGCCAAAGACAAGTTAGTGGCTTTAGGTGCAAAAGTCTCAGGAAGTGTCTCGAAGAAAACGGATTTAGTCATTGCAGGTGAGGCCGCTGGTTCTAAATTAGCCAAAGCAAATGAACTTGGCATACGCGTTATTGATGAAAATGAATTGGTTCGTTTGCTGAATATTTAATAGTGAACTATATTCAATTTGACTTAGTTGCCTACGATCTCTGTAGGCAACAATTTTATACGCAGGTTGTTGTAAGTCTTAACTTAAATTCTCAGTAAAATTTCTGTGCAAAAAAAGCGAATGCTAGGAATTGTTATAGTTGAAACGTGATCCCCTTCTTCTTTTTGCAAAATACACCTAGTAAGCTTTCATATTAATGTGACCTCCGTCTCATTTAAATGTTGTCTATTACATAGAATATGCACATAGACTGATTCTTAAATTTGTTGGAGTCGCATATGACCTCGATCCTGCATTTCGTTTTATCTTTAGTAGTAATTGCCGCTCTTGCCATTTTAGCCAGTAGTAACCGTAGAGGGATCCGTCCTCGCTATGTTGTTCAACTACTGGTTATTCAAATTGCATTAGCTTATTTGTTCTTAAAATCGAATATTGGCGAATCTTTTGTTCTTGGTGTGGCAGGGGTATTTACTCACTTGCTAGGCTATGCAGCAGAAGGGACTAAATTTATTTTTGGTGGCATGATTGAAGGGAACTTAGCATTCTTCTTCTTACAAGTGTTATGCCCAATCATCTTTATTTCTGCGTTGATCGGGATCTTACAGCACGTCAAAATTCTCCCTATCGTGATCCGTATCATCGGTACCGTGTTATCGAAAGTGAATGGTATGGGTAAGTTAGAGTCTTTTAACGCAGTCAGTTCATTGTTACTGGGTCAGTCAGAAAACTTTATTGCGTATAAAGACCAATTGAACCGGATGTCAGACCGCAGAATGTACACCATGGCGGCAACTGCCATGTCAACGGTATCTATGTCTATCGTTGGGGCATACATGACCATGTTAGAGCCGCGTTTTGTGGTCGCTGCATTGGTTCTAAATATGTTTGGTACTTTCGTCGTACTATCACTGATTAACCCGTATCCACCTGAAGGTGAAGAAGATATTCAAATGAGCAACCTGCACGAAGGGCAAAGCTTCTTTGAAATGTTAGGTGAATATATTCTTGCAGGGTTTAAAGTAGCGATTATCGTTTCAGCGATGTTGATTGGTTTTATTGCCCTCATTGCGATGATTAACGGTATTTTCTCAGCTGTATTCGGTATCGACTTCCAAACCATGTTAGGTTACGTATTCTATCCATTTGCATGGATGCTCGGCATTCCTGCCGATGAAGCCTTACAGGTTGGCGGAATTATGGCAGTGAAAATGGTAACGAATGAATTCGTTGCGATGGATGGCTTACAAGCGATTGCTGGTGGATTATCTGAGCGTTCTGTTGGTATCTTATCCGTATTCTTAGTTTCTTTCGCTAACTTCTCATCCATCGGTATTATTGCAGGTGCGATTAAAGGCTTAGATGAGAAACAAGGTAATACCGTGGCTCGTTTCGGTTTAAAATTACTGTATGGTTCAACCTTAGTTAGCTTCTTATCCGCAGCGGTTGTTGGGTTAGTTTTGTAATCCACTAAAACATGTTAGATTAAGAAACGGCGTTCAAATGAGCGCCGTTTTTTATGCTTTGATACGAAAGAGAAATAATAATGGAAAAACAAGATCTCATTGATATGGCCAATACGTATATGCCATTTGGTAAATATAAAGGCTGTGTCTTAATTGATTTACCCGAAGAATATTTATTATGGTTCTATAAGAAAGGAGAGTTCCCTGCTGGACGTTTAGGGCAGTTAATGGAGATGACCCTAGGAATAAAAATAGAAGGCTTAGAAGGGCTGGTAAAGCCTTTAAAACGGGGTTAATCGTGGCCTAGTGCGTGAGTAATTTTCTGACTTAAAGTAATAAATAGTTTTTGTTCTTGGGGCGTTAATGCTGCTTTGACCTTAGCTGCATTTTCAGCACGTCCTGTGGCTGCACGCTGCAAAAAATGATGCCCTTTGTCGGTTAAACGGGTGATCAGTTCCCGTCTATCTTCTTCAGATTGATATTGCTCGACAAATTCATAAGATTTCAGAACTCGAAGAAACTTCGATAAATTTTGGCGAGAGAGCCCAAGTGATTGGCTTAACTGACTTGGTGTTAAATCCCCTTTTAATCTCAATATCTCTAGCACATCATATTGACCCCAAGTTATTTGCTCTGGGGTAAAGCTAACTCTGCGCGCAACTAGCGTACATTGCAGCAGGGAAAGCGCATCTTCAAGAGAATTTGGCATCATGAAAACTCCGTAACATTCAATCTATTGAGTATATATTGATTTTAATAATAAGACGACCAGTTGATTAACTTTAGTTAATTAATTATAGTTAACTAAAGTTAATCATAATTGAGGTGAGCTATGGGGAAGTTTAATCAGCGAGTGGCATTGGTTACAGGGGCATCGACAGGTGTCGGTTTTACTATTGCACAAAAGCTGTATTCACTTGGCGCGATAACGGTAATTACGGGGCGCAATGAGGTCGCTTTACAACAAGCCGCTAGAGAGATAGACCCAACAGGACAACGTGTCTATGCCATAAAAATGAATGTCGCAAATGCACAAGACTTTAAAACAACAGTCGAAAAAATTGAGCAACAATACGGTGTTTTGCACTATTTGGTGAATAATGCGGGGATCACTGGACCTCATGGCGTCAATATTGAGGATTATCCTTTAGAGGCTTGGCATGAGGTGATTGAAACCGATATAACAGGGACATTTCACGGTATGAAGTATAGTATTCCTGCGATTTTGCGTAGTGGTGGGGGAGCTATCGTAAATTTATCAGCTTGCAATGGGGTAACAGGAATAGCGGGTATAGCACCTTACACTGCAGCAAAGCATGCGGTACTGGGATTAACACGTTCCGCTGCCTTAGAGAACGCTCAAAAAGGTATCCGTATCAATGCTGTTGGCCCTGGCTATATAGAAACACCGAATATTAGTGCATTACCACAGGAAACGCAGCAATGGATGGCTTCTACTCACCCAATGGGCAGAATGGCTACTCGGCTAGAAATTGCTAATGTGGTGGCCTTTTTGTTATCAGAAGAAAGTAGCTTTATAACCGGTGCATTTATTCCTATTGATGGTGGTTATACCGCTCAGTAATTCATAATCTAAAAGATATTATTGATTTAAAATGGAAGAGGTGAATAGTGACTTTTAGTATTTAAGTGATTGGTGGAGCTAAGCGGGATCGAACCGCTGACCTCTTGCATGCCATGCAAGCGCTCTCCCAGCTGAGCTATAGCCCCAATCGAAATGTTTTGTATTGTGCCACCTAACAGGGAATTAGATGGTGGAGCTAAGCGGGATCGAACCGCTGACCTCTTGCATGCCATGCAAGCGCTCTCCCAGCTGAGCTATAGCCCCAAACAAAATCTTTTGGACGGGATGCATCATATTCAAGCTAAGTTAGAGTGTCAATAAAATAATAGGGTTTTAGGTTTAATTGCTGAAATATAGAACATTTTGCAATCAGTTGAGTGGAGAAGGGAGGATGTATCAGAGAATTGGCCCCCAATAAATTGAGGGCCAATAATATTAAATTATTGAGCAGAAGCTTCACGTTCAGCGATAAACGCTAAGGCTTTCTCAATACGAGCGATAGAGCGAGCTTGACCGATAGCGTGAACGGTCACATCAAGGCCTGGAGACTGGCCAGCACCTGTCACAGCAACACGTAAAGGCATACCCACTTTACCCATACCCACTTCTAATTCAGCGGCAGTTGCTTCGATGGCTTGGTGAACATTTTCAGCCGTCCAATCAGTTATCGCAGCTAATTTATCTTTTACGACTTCTAAAGGCTGACGAGCAACAGGTCGCAAGTGTTTTTTCGCCGCATCAGCGTCAAATTCTTCGAAATCTTGGTAGAAATAGTGGCAAGATTCCGCCATTTCTTTTAATGTTTTACAACGTTCACCAAGTAATTTGATTAGATCAACTAATTGAGGTCCTGTGCTGGTATCAATATTCTGTTGTTCAATATGCCATGCAAGATAGGTTGCAACTTCTTCTGCTGGTAATGTATTGATATAGTGGTGGTTTAACCATTGCAGTTTTTCAGTATTAAACGCGCTTGCTGACTTGCTGATAGCGTCAAGGCTGAAATACTCTTTCATTTCTTCAACAGTGAAAATCTCTTGGTCGCCATGAGACCAACCTAAACGCACAAGGTAGTTAAGAAGTGCTTGCGGCAAATAACCGTCATCACGATATTGCATAACACTAACCGCACCATGACGTTTTGATAGTTTTTTACCGTCATCACCTAGGATCATCGAAACGTGAGCATACACAGGTACTGGTGCCCCTAATGCTTTTAGAATGTTGATTTGGCGAGGCGTGTTGTTGATATGGTCTTCACCACGGATAACGTGGGTAATTTCCATATCCCAGTCATCAATAACCACACAGAAGTTGTAAGTTGGTGAACCATCAGTACGACGAATAATTAAATCGTCCAGTTCTTGGTTACTAAATTCAATTGGCCCACGAATTTTGTCGTCAAAAATAACGGAACCTTCTTGTGGGTTACGGAAACGAACAACGTGCGGCTCATCAGGTGTATGGTTGTGTGCATGGTCACGGCAGCAGCCATCATAACGAGGCTTTTCATTATTTGCCATTTGCTCTTCACGTAACGCTTCTAAGCGCTCTTTCGAACAATAACAACGATAAGCGGTACCCGCATCTAACATTTGGTCAATGACATCATTATAACGGTCAAAGCGTTTAGTTTGATAGTAAGGGCCTTCATCCCAATTTAAATTCAACCAGTTCATACCGTCCATAATGGCGTCGATAGCTTCCTGAGTTGAGCGTTCTAAGTCAGTATCTTCAATACGCAGGACAAATTCGCCCTGATTGTGGCGACTAAATAACCAGGAATACAGAGCGGTACGTGCACCACCAACGTGTAAATAGCCAGTTGGGCTTGGTGCAAAACGGGTTTTGATTTTACTCATCGAGATTGCCTTAATTGCAAAACATGTTTTTGAAGCGCTTATCTGTTTACTGTTTAGAAGACTAAAAACAGGCACAATTAACTTGATGGCGAGTTTGATGTTCTAAGCAGTGAAATGTCTAAGCATTGCTAAAATGTATATCTATTCTATCATCCTACAATGATTCCTCAATCAAGTTATCAGGATAGAAGACAAGAAATTAGTTTGTTTCGCCAAATTTGACATAAATAAATACGCTTTAAAAATAGTTTCTGTTTTTTTCTTAAAAGAATAAAGAGAAAATGATAGGTAATTGATTAAAAAGGCAGCTTTTCTGGTGAATATTGAAACATCTTGATTATTTTTGCAACGAACGAAAAAAATCTATTGAAAAAGCGTTGACTCAGAACTCAGTATCCCTATAATGCACCTCCATCGACGACGGGGCGATTAGCTCAGTTGGTAGAGCACCTCCCTTACAAGGAGGGGGTCAGTGGTTCGAGCCCGCTATCGCCCACCACCGTTGACGATGAAAAATAAATGATTGGGCGATTAGCTCAGTTGGTAGAGCACCTCCCTTACAAGGAGGGGGTCAGTGGTTCGAGCCCGCTATCGCCCACCAATTATTTATTATAATGTAGTATAATTCATGAAGTGGGCGATTAGCTCAGTTGGTAGAGCACCTCCCTTACAAGGAGGGGGTCAGTGGTTCGAGCCCGCTATCGCCCACCACTTCATCAGTTACTTGCATTGAAACACAATTT
>NZ_JAMPPJ010000006.1:0-96532 GCF_028481025.1 Providencia sp. PROV150
CAACCCATTCCTAAGCAAGTAATCCAATCTAACCGTCACCTAAGTAAACACTCAGTCGTTAAGCCGTACCTCGACAAGCTGGTTGCAGGTTCAGCCCCTAGGGCAAATCCGAAGGATTTCAATCCTGCACGACCCACGATCTCAAGTCATTATCAAGCAAATAATCCAAACTAATACTTAGATCAGTAAACACTTACTCACTAAATAATACACCTATTTTGTAAGTTGCATTTTCTAAGTAATATGATAAGAACTTAGAGAATTATCGGCTACACAGCCCGCCTAATATGTAAAATAATTCAAGATGTACTTTGAAAAGCCACTTAGTTTTTATGTCTATATTCCAATATGGCATTAGCAGGATATATTTTAAAATATAATGACGTCATTTAAGCATAAATGAATGGCTAATTACTCTTCCATAGAATGGACGAGTAATTATCATTTTTTATAAATAGCTTTCATTATATCGTAAATATAAAAATCTGCAATTTAGCTATAAATGCTTAAATTGTGTTTATTTTTAAAATTTTGTATTATCCTTCATCCTAAAAAAACAGAAACAAGTGGAATCAAAAACAGACCGTCGATGAAGGTTATTTTTCATAATTTTGTGATATTCATCTAGTAAAATGAATAATAAGCTTTCTTAACGTTATGGTTTTGTTATGTTTGGTACTTGTGGATAATAAATCCATCTCTTGCTACTTTAAAAATTTAGTAATTTACTAATTGTAACAGTTTAACTGGCTTTTTAACGTACTGATATTTTGCCGAATTAGAGAGTTTTAGAGATAAAATTGACTGTTTTTACCATTTTTTACATAAAAGTATCATTTATAGTGGGTTTATCACTTTTCATCGAGTTTAATTGTATCAATAACATTAATATTGTTACAGTGTTAAATAATTCTATTTATTTCCTTTATTTTTAGGTTATACATCGGCTACATAGGTCTTTTTTAGATGAATATTCCAAGGGTTTAGGCATATCCTCTGGAATATTACTATGCAGTGATACACACGTTGCGTGTAACTTTGTGATATTAAAGTATTATTTTGATTTTAAACACGAAATGTATAGCATGAAATACTTTGTTACATAGTTGCAATGTCAATTTAGGACTAGTTGAAACTAATTATAAGGGTAGTATATCATTCTGTTAGATATATGCTGAATCGTCTGTAGCATTATCAATGTTATACACATAAATATAAAAAATAAAATATGTAGATAATTATCTGCTAATTTTTATTTCCTTAAATATAAATTGAAGCGAGAATGTTTATGAACACGAAATATCCTGTCGCTTGTGCAGTTGGACAAAAAATAAAAGCCCTTAGAAGAGCTCAAGGCTTTACTGTTTTTCAGTTAGCTAAAGAGATAGATATAAGTGAACAGCAGCTATTTCGTTACGAGCGTGGTGTGAATCGTATCGATATAGATTGTCTAGTTCGAGTATTAAAAGTTTTAGACGTTAACATGGGTGAGTTTTTTAGTGAAGTCCTGCAAGAGGATACTCAAGTAGATGAGAGCACGGGTAATAAGGGGTTTGAAAGCTCTGCATATACTCTGGTGTAACTAAATATCTATATTGTTTTAGAATGAAACGTAATTCGCTTTAATTCTTAATTGTTTCAATTAGGAACATAAATTAAATATACCTGCTATTTATAGCTTAGAATGACAATAGCTGTTTTTATCTTATGTTTCATTAAAGAACAAATAAAAGCCCGAAAGGGCTTTTATTTTTGTATCCTTAAAATAATTATTACTTAAGATTTTACTCAATATCTAAGAAAAATATTGGGTAAGATATTTATGTTCTGTTAACCTTCCTGCTCTTTGATTGGCTCTAATATTACGGTTACGATACGTGTGCCTATCATCTCTCCAATTCTTAATTGCAGTTGATCTAATTTTATGATGGTATCTTGCAAAGGTTCCGATATAGAAGCGTAAATAAATTGGTTAAGAGTCCTTTCATCACTATTATCAATTTGGATACCATAAGATGAGTAGATCTCATTTAATCGAGTCGTTCCTTTTAGACTTAGCCCTGTATCGGGAAGTTCAATAGGAGTGTGTTCAGAGATGTTTTTTTCTGAAAAAAGGCGTTCAAGAAAAATACGATTTTCAGGTTTAAGAACAACGAATAAATGGTCTTCAGCATGAAAGGTAGTTGAACCCCTTGGAGGTAAAACACTTTTTTCACGCGTGATCATTGCAATGACAGTTTGGTCAGGTAATGCAAGTTGCGATAATCGGCGACCCACTGCAGAGCAATCCTCTCCTAATGTATATTCCACTAAATCTGCATCTATTTGTTCTACTGCGGTAATATCTAAAGTGGCCGCAGGGATCAATGGAGGTGGCTGCATTAAATTTAATTTACGAGCAACGTAAGGCAAGGTTGAGCCTTGTAAGGTTGCTGAAATTAATACCACAAAGAAAACCACGTCAAAAATTAAATGGGCATTAGGTAGCCCGTAGATAAACGGGAAAATAGCAAGAATAATAGGAACAGAGCCACGTAACCCTACCCAAGAAATTAATGTTATTTCAGGTTTAGGGAAACCAAATAATTTTAGAACAGGTATTACAGCCAATGGCCTCGCGATAAACGTTAAGACCAGAGCAATAATTAAGCCTTCAAGCCAGACTTCAATAAGAGAACTTGGGTTGACAAGTAACCCTAGCATAACGAACATGATAATTTGGCTTAGCCATGCTAATCCATCATGGAACAAAAATGTATTGCGTTGAAAAACAAACCGATGATTACCAATCACAACACCAGTGACAAAAATAGATAAAAACCCACTGCCTTCTAAATTACTGGCGAGACCGAAAGATAGTAGTCCACATGCAGCGACAAGCACAGGATACAAACCAGTAGCTAATAGCTTAATCTTATTGATAATTTTGACTGAAACCCAGCCAACGCTCAAGCCAACAACAGTACCTATTCCCATTTGGCTAAAAAACAGCAGAATTAATTCACTACCTGAAGCTTGTGGGTTCATTAAAAGTTGTAATAAACCAACAGTTAAAAATATGGCCGTAGGGTCATTTGTTGCACTTTCTATTTCTAAAGTGGATTGCAATCGTTCATTTAAATAGATCCCCGCGTTGCGTAGTAAGGAAAAAACGGCTGCGGCATCGGTAGAACCTACGATAGCGCCTAGTAATAGCCCTTCAAGCAGAGGAACGCCGAGAATATAGGCAGCAGCAAGACCTGTCACACCTGCGGTGATAAGAACGCCTAATGTTGCTAGTGTAAAAGATGGTTTCCAAACTAGACGAATTGATTTTACTGATGTTTGTAGACCCCCATCAAATAAAATTAAAGCAAGCGCGAGAGAACCAACGGCATAGGAAACATTCACGTTATCAAATGTAATCTTACCTATCCCGTCTTCGCCTGCTAACATGCCAATAAACAAAAACATGACTAGCATAGGTAAACCGAGCCTAGCAGACAATTTGCTAGAGAAAATTCCCAAAAGAATGAGTATAGAAATCAATAAAATGAGTTGTTCAATAGTTGGCATAATCAGTTTAATCTGTAAGTGAATAAAACGCTGACGATGCATCGTAAAGCGCGCGTAGAAAGCAAAAAACGAAAAAACAGCAAGACGACTAAATATACATAGAGAATAGATTATTTTAGCGAAAAGCTGATAATATCCATTAAAAAGTATATCTACATGATTATAATATAAATAAATTTAAATAATTTGATTATTTATCGCATTTTTTATTATTAAAGTGAGTTAAATCACGTAAAAAAACGATAAATTTGAATAAGTAGGCACCGTAGTCCACTTTATTTTTAATTTTTTAATTAAAGGTAATTTTGAAATGGGGGACATAAGCATTGAGGGGGAAAATAGGCACTTATAAAGTAAGGTAAAAGAGAGAAGGCCGAATATTCTTTCGACCTTCACCATCTAATTAATGGTAGCGCGCTTTTTTAGCTAAATAGTCACCAATAAATTGCATGCCTTGTACTATAATTACCAATGTAACAACGGTAATAGCCATTGCGACATTATCAAAACGTTGGTAGCCGTAGTTTAGAGCTAAGTCACCAACGCCACCACCACCAACGGCTCCTGCCATCGCGGTTGCACCGACTAAAGTAATACTTGCAGCGGTTAAACTTAAAATTAATGATGACTTTGCTTCTGGTAAAATAAAATGCCAAACAATTTGCCAATTAGTCGCTCCCATAGAATCAGCCGCTTCAATAATACCCGAGTGTACACTGAGTAATGAATTTTCAACTAAGCGTGCGGTATAGGGCGCAATAAAAATGACTAATGGCACTATTGCTGCAGTTGTTCCTATTGAAGTTCCCACCATAAAGCGTGTGAGAGGGATCATAGCAACTAATAAGATGATAAAAGGCAGTGAGCGAATAATATTAATAATCGGGTTCACTATACGATAAATACATTTATTTTCCCAAATACCGTCTGGTCTCGTTACAACAAGTACGATACCTAATAAGATCCCAAATATAGAACCTAATACGAGCGCAACGCTAACCATCGTAAAAGTTTCTGACATCGCTAATAAAAACTGTTTAGTTGTTAAAGCGGTTTCGAATAATTGTGTCATAGTGCCCCCTTATTAACTGCAACTCCACGTTGGCGAAGAAAAGAAACTGCATCTTCAATTTTTTCTTTATCACCAATAAATTGGACAAACATGCTGCCTAGCACGACACCACTGATCTCTTTCATATTGGCAAACAAAATATTTATTTTGACAATTTCTTTCAGTATTAACTCATTAACAACAGGTTGTTGCGCAGAGGACCCTAAAAATTCAAGACGATAAACATCTTGTTGGTGTTCTAAGTTATGTAGAACGCGTTCTGGAATTTCTTCATTTAACACTGTCCCTACAAATTTTCTGGTTGTGTCTTGATGAGGATTTGCAAAAATATCAAGTACAGTTCCTTCTTCGACAATTTTTCCTGATTCCATAACGGCTACACGGTTACAGATTTCTTCAATGACTTCCATTTCATGAGTTACGAGCAAGATAGTAATATTTTGCTCTTGATTGATTTTTTTTAATAATTGCAAAATTGAGCGAGTTGTTTGCGGGTCAAGGGCTGAAGTGGCTTCATCACATAACAAAATTTGTGGGTTATTGATCAAAGCACGAGCAATACCAACACGCTGCTTTTGCCCACCGGATAGCTGCCCAGGGTATTGGTGTTTTTTATCGCTAAGTTCGACATATTCAAGAATGCTATCAACTCGCCGAGTGATTTCTTGTTTATCGACACCTGAAAGTAATAAGGGCATCGCAATATTTTGAGCAACAGTTTTAGTTTCTAGCAAATTGAAATGCTGGAAAATCATACCAATGCTTTTTTTATGTGAACGAGTTTCTGCAGGGGTATGTTCAGCAATATTCTGGCCATTAATAATAACTGCCCCACTGGTTGGTTTTTCTAATTGATTCACCAAGCGGATAAGTGAACTTTTACCCGCTCCGCTATAACCAATAAATCCAAAGATATCACCTTTATTGATATGCAAATTAATGTCTTGCAATGCAACTAAAGACTGCCCATCTTTTTCATAGACTTTTTGAATATTTTGAAAGGTAATCATGATTTACTCTACATTATCAGTTAATTGCACGCGTTCTGAAGGTGGTGCAGCGGGTTGCCACTCATCACCTAATAATTCAGCTTCTTGGCTATTTTTGACTTGCTCAAGGTGTTGTTCTTGATGACTCAAGTACAATTGAGCTGCAATATGGTCAGCCAATCGTTCTGCCCCAACATTAGTTCCGGGGATTAACCCTATAACAGGCCCCATACTGAGCGATGCACTTAAGTTAAAACAATATAACTGATTGATTTTTAATGTGTCTTGCTTGTGTTTCGCTTGAAATTCAAAGTGATTACCTAAATAAGGATGTGAAGCTAACTCTGTATTTTCTTCATGAATGGATGGCGTGTATGCATCTCCCCACGTTTTAACTAGCGGTGATAACCGATGAAAGGCGCTGTGCTTGGCCCAATTAATCCGATAACCAGTTGCCAAGATCAAATAATCTAATATAAATTTACCTGTCGTTGTCGTGACATGTAACTTTTTGTTTTTTAATTCAATAAATTTAACTTGAGTATTGAAATTGAAATAAGCATTCTCATGACGAGATACTCTTAGTGTGCTTCCGTGGGGCGCTGGTGTTTTGGCTTTGGCTACATAGTCCGTGTAATGCCATTTTTGAGCATCGGTAAAATAGGCATATGCATTGGTAAAACCTGCGCTTCCAGCAACTTTCCCTCGGTTTACACGAGGCATATCGCTAGCACGAATTAAAATTTCAACCGAATTAGCACCATTTTCTAATGCCGTTGCTGAACTATCCATAGCACCTGCACTATAGCCAACAACACCAATGTCTAAACCTTTAAAGCGACGATAGTCAGTACCTGCATATGAATGTTCCCAATAATTCGTTGGGATGTCATTCATAAAGCTAGGGATATTAGCTTCACTAAAAGACTCCATACCAGTCGCTAAAATTACATGTTGCGCTTGATAACTGACCGTTCCTTCTGGGGTATCAAAAATTAATTCACGGTAGTTATCATTTAATTGCACATCCACTAACCGATATTGATTAAGCACATAGGGTTCTGTCATGGTTTTATACCATTGCAGATATTCTCCCCACTGCAAACGTGGAATTTTATCGAGTTCATCCCATTTTTGAATGCCAAACTGGGCTTTAAACCAAGCTTGAAAAGTTAAAGAGGGGGATGCAAGCGCAGGGCCAACCACATGTTTTGGGGAACGCAATGTTTCCATTAATGCAGGGCTTTGCCATGGGCCTTCTTTGCCAGCAGGGGCTTGGTCGAAAACAATTGCATTGATACCACGTAATTTCAGAGCGAATGCGGCTGTAATACCTGACATACCCGCACCAATGATAGCGACATCAATAATTTGGTTTTCAGGGTTATTTTTTGATAATGACCAAGACGTTATTGGTAAATTTAAATACTGCAAATCTTGTTTTATTTGCGCTTCTAATGCCTCTAAACCCATAATCAGTTCCATTGAATTACTCCTTATCCTCTACTATTTCAAAGGGCTCACCCAGCGATAACATTAAGCGGTTCGCCCATGAAAAGAAGGCCGTTGATTGAACTAAATCAAGTAATTCAAGTTCAGATAAACCCAAGTTTTGTAACTCTTCAATTTGTGATGGTGTGGCTTGGATGGGGGTTGCAGATAAAGAGGCGACTAAATCTGTGATGGCTAGGAGTCTGTCATCAAAACCTTCAGCAAGTACTGAACCCGTCGCAGTTGCTAGTAATTTATCAACATCAGCACGTCGTTCTTTTGCATACTGACTGGCTTTTCTAGCATGTACAGAAGCGCAGTATATGCAGCCATTAACTTTACTCGTTACCGCCGCAGCAAATTCACGTTCCCAGCGGGGTAACCCTTCTGAGGTATAAAACACGCCTCGGTCAACTAAAGTTCGTAATTCTAAAATTTTGCTTTGATGTGCGAGTAGTAAAAAATATTCAGAGTTTAATTGGCCAAATTTTTTCATAACCTGAGCTTCTTCAACAGACAATGTCTTCGCATCCCTTGCTGAAATCCAAGCTTCCCATCCTAAGTTATCTTGTGTAAAAGAGGTTGGAGAAGAGTTCCCTTTTCGGGTTAATAGTTGATGGTTCCATTTACCAGCCACAACTTTGGACGAATTACTTGTAAGGCTGCTATTATCTGTCAGTAAAAGGATCCCTTCGATTAGCCGAGCTTGATAGGTGACATAAGTTATTAATTGGGCAAGTAAAATGATGTCACTCTCTTGCCAACCTTGTTCAGTTAATGCAGCAATTAATTGGTAATGGGTGTCTTTAGGTGATTGCGTTAAAATTTGCAGATATTCTTTTGCTGTGGAAAGTGGTTGGGTAAGAGGTTCATCAGGAATTGAGTCTATTAATTGCAAATAAAATTCAGCGAGACGGGGACTTCCCGTTATTTTCGCGACTTCATGAGCAAAATAATATTTCACATCATTTGTGAGAAGTGTCGATGGCGTAGAAAAAATAGCTTCAAATACGGCTTGAGTATTTTCAGTCGCGACTGAGCGTTCATGGCGAATTTTAGCTAGATTGGAATCTGGTGTTAAATTAGTTAAATAATTAATTACATCATTATAGGAAATAGTCATAAAGCAACTCACTTTTTTTAAACGTTTTTATCTCCTTCATTACATATCAATCACATCACTAATCGAACGATCTATTTGTTATATATTTATAACCAAAAAGAATTACAAGTGACTCTTATATTACTTTTGTATTAAGTTATAACGATATAGTCTAAGTTGTGCTCTTTAATTATGATTATACTGCCCAAAATATCTTTACAGGGTTGTTACATATGTTAAAACAAAAAATAATAGGTTTATCTTTAATTACTACTGCTTTAGTTGTGTTGGCTGGGTGTGGCGATAATAGTGAAAAAGATAATCCTAATAAAAAACAAATTACAATAGGCTTTGGTGTTGGCAATTATATTGACCAAGTGGATAAAGGTATTGTACCGATTTTAGAAAAAAAAGGTTATACCGTTAATTTACGCCAATTTTCACAGAATAGGCAAATAAATCCTGCTTTTGAAGAAGGTTCTATTGATGCTTCTGTAAATCAAAGCCGTGCCTATATGGAGGCTTATAACAAAAAAAATAATATTAACATGGTGGCATTGACAGACTCACCGAGTGCGCCTCAAAGCCTGCGGTCAAATAAACATAAAACGCTGGATGATGTGAAAGATGGTATGATTGTTGCGTTATCTAATGACCCCGTTAATGCAGAGCGTGGCGCTAGGATCCTGGAAAAGTTAGGTTGGATTACAATTAAGCCTGATGTGAGTACATTAAGTTTTAGTGTTAATGATATCTCCCCAAATGAATATAACTTAGATATTCGAGAAACCGATGCGGCTCAAGGGTTGCGATTATTAGATGATGTTGATTTTGTCGTTGTGAATGGTAACTATGTGGCAAGTGCCGGCCAACGTATTGCAGATGGTTTAGTTGTAGAAAACTCACCGCTAGAGCATCGCGTTATTGTGACTGTCATGCAAAAAGACCTAGATGCTCAGTGGGCAAAAGATTTGAAAGAAGCTTTTGAATCTAAAGAGTATGCAGATTATATTCGTTCTCAGCGTATTTATGATGGTTTTATTGAACCTGACAGCTGGAACAAATACCCTAAATAAAATCCTAGTCTATTTTTTTATTATTAATATTATGTTAACCACTAATTTTTATTAATTAGTGGTTTTTTGCTATAAAAGATAAATATCTTACTGATTTAATATGAAAAAGATTCGTGTTGAATTTGTAGACAACAGGATGTTTTTTCGTTATTTAATAGGTTAGGAAAGGTATTATAAAAATAGTCTGTAGATAATTTTATTTAGAAAATAGAACTGACAGGGGAAAATATGAGCAATGAATTAATTGATGCATTTAATGTAATAAAATCTAAAAAATGGGTTGATTTGACACATAGCTTCGATAAAGACTCACCGCATTTTTTTATGTTTGACTCTGCTGAGTTTAAAACATTATTTGGCTATCCAGAAGGTTTCTTTGCACAGCAATTTACATTTCCAGGACAATATGGCACCCATATTGATGCTCCCTGTCATTTCGTTGAAGGGAAACGTTATTTACATGAGCTTGAATTAAAAGAACTTGTTCTGCCATTGATTGTTATTGACCAGTCTGAAAGGGCAAAAGAAGATCCTAATTTTGCATTTTCTCTTGATGACGTCCTTAATTTTGAAGCGAAAAATGGCCGAATTGAATCAGGGAGTTTTGTTGCATTACGTACTGACTGGAGTAAACGTTGGCCATCACAAGAGCTGATGGATAATAAAGATGACGAGGGCAATAACCAAATACCGGGTTGGGGAATGGATGCACTTAAATTTTTATTTGAAGAACGCGGTATAAAAGCGATTGGCCATGAAACATTTGATACTGATGCAGCAAAAGATTTTCGAAAAAATAATGCGTTACTTGGTGAGTATTATGTATTAGAACAGGATACATACCAAGTTGAATTACTGGCTAATTTGGACCAAGTCCCCACTCGTGGTGCTGTAATTTTTAATATTGTTGCTAAACCAAACAATGCTAGTGGTTTTCCTGTTCGTTCTTTTGCAATACTGCCATAGAATTTATAATTATAACCAATCTGCTAATGTAATAGCAGATTGGCTAAAACGACTATAAAGCAAATAAAATCCATGCAGCAGCTAATAACATACACAAGAGTGCTACAACTCCCCCTGATTTAGAAAACTCACCAAAAGAAATTTTTACGCCATATGCCGCTGATTGTTCGACCACAATAATGCCAGCAAGACTACCGAAAACCAGTAAGTTGCTTGAAAAACCAGAACCCAATACGAGAGCAGCGCCTAACGAATCGGCATTGCCTTCAGGTGTTAAGAAGGGGACGAGTAGCATGACTGAAGGGTTGTTTCCAACGATAGTACTTAGGACACCGGTCACTAAAAATAGGGCTAATGGATTGTTGAGATCCACACCATAGCTTCGCAAATCAGTTAATAATTGCTGAGGAAGACCTGTGGCGGCAAAAGCGGCATTGACGACAAATAATCCCATGATGAGTAATAAAAGATTGCCATCGACGAGTTTAAGCATATCACTCGAGGCAATGGATCTATTTAATAATAAAAATCCAGCAGCCGTTAATGCTATAAGTTCTTTAGGAATATCAGTCACAATAAAGGTAATGATAACTGCGAAAGTAATAACACCAGCTTTTGCAGTTTCCCATACATTTAATGTTTCTTGGGTGGTTTGAGGGGGAGTTGATAGCGCATTTTCTTTAGTCAAATACCAACGATTACGATATAACCAAACAAGTACCAACCATGTTAATGGTAAGGAAAGCAGGGCTGGTATTGCAGACGCCTGTAATAAGCCAACAAACGAGATATCGAGCCCTTGCGCTGCGATCATATTCTGTGGGCTACCAATTAATGAGCCCGCCGCTCCGTTATTAGCTGCGAAACAAAAGCCAAGCAAAAAAGGAATTGGGTTTAAACCGCGAGATAAACTAATTGATACTAATAATGGTGTCATGGCGACAACAACAACATCATTCGTGAGCAATGCAGAAAGAAAGCCGCCGACAAGAATTAAAACAGCCAGTAATATTGGTGGTGAAACTTTTAGCATCGCCACCCGGTTTGCGGTCCAGCTATAAAAACCAGAAACAACAAAAGAAGCAGAAACGACCATAAGCCCAAATAACATACCAATAGTTCGGTAATCAATAGCATTCCATGCATGGGGAGGGGTAATACTATCGATAGCCATCATAGCTAAGGCACCAATAACCGCAGCGCCAGTTCTATCAACTTTGAAGCCAGGTAGCTTACCAAAGCCCATCGCAATATAAACCAAAAGAAAAACAATAACGGTTAACGTCATGATATTCACATTTTAATTAAGAAAATTAGAGGTAATTTATCGGTGAACACCTGATGAAGCAAGGCTAAATAATGTATTGATAATAATGCGTTGCTGTCGATTCTATTTAAGACTATCTCAAAAAGATAGTAGCCATAATGAAAATGAAATAGAAAATACGTTTAGTAATTTTATTACAAAATTGAGAAATGATCTGTGCGGATGAAAAAATGTTGGCAGTTCACTGGGTAGAAAAAGATAAATAGAAAATAAATTGTGATGATTGTCACCAATTGAAGATAAATTGTGATTTTTGATTTATGACTCAGATCACAAAAAATAGTTTTTTAGTGCAAAAAAAGAGCAATGTAATTTAGTAACACGATTTTTTTGTGATCTTTGTCAATATAAAGATGGGGTAAGTAGGGGTTGGATGGTGATGATGGTCACAAAAAGGCCCGCGTGGTGCGAATCTGATCAAGCTCATGCTAGAGTGAATGTGTTGAAAAAATCACAGACGTTATTTGGCGATAACGTTACAACTTTATCATTTTCGTACCACGGGGTTCTGTCATGGTAACATCAAATATCAAATTAAAGGTACAGAATTTTGGGCGTTTCCTCAGTAATATGGTTATGCCTAATATCGGTGCTTTTATCGCTTGGGGATTAATAACAGCGTTATTCATCCCAACTGGCTGGTGGCCTAATGAGACATTAGCTCAACTTGTTGGCCCTATGATCACTTATTTACTACCACTATTAATCGGTTATACCGGTGGCCGTTTAGTTGGTGGAGAGCGGGGCGGAATAGTCGGCGCAATAACAACAATGGGGGTAATTGTTGGTGCTGACATGCCAATGTTTATGGGGGCAATGATTGCTGGCCCATTAGGCGGATATGCAATAAAACGTTTTGATTTGTGGATAGAAGGCAAAGTTAAAACAGGTTTTGAAATGTTGGTGAATAATTTTTCCTCCGGCATTATCGGCATGTTATTAGCCATTTTGGCTTATTTAGCTATTGGGCCTCTTGTTGCAGGGCTATCCAAAATATTGGCAGCAGGCGTGAATGTGATGGTGGAGAATAATTTACTTCCACTCACGTCTATTTTTGTTGAGCCCGCCAAGATATTATTTCTAAATAACGCGATTAACCACGGTATTTTCTCACCCTTAGGTATTCAACAAGCGACTGAAACTGGCGCATCTATTTTCTTTCTTATTGAAGCCAACCCTGGACCGGGTTTAGGTGTTTTACTTGCTTACATGTTTTTTGGTAAAGGAAATGCGAAGCAATCTGCACCAGGAGCCGCAATTATTCACTTTTTTGGTGGGATACATGAGATTTATTTCCCCTATGTCTTAATGAACCCTCGGTTAATTCTTGCAGTTATTCTGGGTGGGATGACAGGAGTGTTTGTTATGAACCTTTTTCATGCTGGGTTAGTCTCTCCTGCATCACCGGGTTCAATATTTGCAGTTCTGTTGATGACGCCTAAGTCATCATTGGTCGGTGTGATTTTATCAGTTACCAGTGCGACGTTAGTTTCCTTTATTGTTTCCGCGATTTTATTAAAGAAAACTCGCATAGGTGATGATGATGAGCTCGAAAATGCTACGAAAAAAATGCGTAATATGAAATCGCAATCAAAATCATTGGCAGCAGTAGAAATCAATCAAAATACCTCTGTTAATTTAGCAGAAGTACGCAACATTATTGTAGCTTGTGATGCAGGAATGGGTTCTAGTGCCATGGGAGCAGGGGTATTAGCTAAAAAGGTGCGTGATGCGGGCTTATTAGGAATTTCTGTTACGAACATGGCAATTAACGACCTGCCGGATAACGTTGATATTGTGATAACGCATAAAGATTTAACACAAAGAGCGAAAACATTTGCACCAAATGCAATGCATATATCGTTGACTAATTTCCTAGATAGCCAAACGTATAATGATCTTGTAACAAACTTAATAGCTAAAAAAAATCCTCAAGCAGCAAATGATGGACGACTGATTAAACAAACGATTATTGCAGCAAATGATGAATCCTATGAAATGGAAGATCATGATGATGCGATATTTACATTGAGTGCAAAGCATATTCATTTAAACCTATCTGCACAGAATAAAATGCAAGCCATTCAATTTGCGGGGCAAAAATTAGTTGAGGGTGGCTATGTTGAGCCTGACTATATTGAGGCGATGTTAGCTCGCGAAAAACTGACTTCAACCTATCTAGGTGAATCTATTGCTGTTCCTCATGGCACCATAGAAGCAAAAGATCGAGTATTAAAAACTGGCATTGTTATTTGCCAATACCCTGAAGGCGTACAATTTGGTGAAGAACCTGATGAAATTGCCCGCCTAGTTATTGGTATTGCAGCACAAAATAATGAGCACATTGAAGTTATCACACGAATTACTTCCGCTTTAGATGAAGATGGGGTTATTGAGCGTTTATGTGAAACCCAAGATGTTCAGGAAGTACTCGAAATTTTAGCGTCTCAAAGTGCAGCATGAGGAGAATAATAATGAAAGTCATTCATTTTGGTGCAGGAAATATAGGCCGCGGTTTTATTGGTAAATTATTAGCAGATGCAAATTCACAAGTAACTTTTACTGATGTCAATCAGCCATTAATTGACCAATTAGCACATCAACAATCTTATAATGTTCATGTTGTTGGTCAGGAAAATCGTATTGAGAAAGTCCAACACATTCACGCTGTTAATAGTAATGACCCTAAAACGATAGAGTTTATTGCAACAGCAGATATGCTTACAACAGCAGTCGGGCCACAGGTGCTGGAAAAAATTGCCTCAACGATAGCTAAAGGCATTATTCATAGAAAATCGTTGGGAAATAACCAGCCGCTCAATATTATTGCATGTGAAAATATGGTAAGAGGAACTAGCCAACTAAAGCAACATGTATTGGCTCAATTGCCTGAAGAGTTGCATCAATGGGTTGAGCAGCATATTGGCTTTGTAGACTCCGCAGTTGACCGTATTGTTCCTCCAATGGATGCAGCGAATGATGACCCGCTTGACGTTACTGTCGAATCCTTTAGTGAGTGGATTGTTGACCAGACACAATTTGTTGGTGATATTCCTATTATCAATGGAATGGAATTAACGGATAACCTAATGGCATTTGTTGAACGCAAACTATTTACGTTAAATACAGGCCATGCGATGACAGCGTATTTGGGACAATTATATGGATACCAAACAATTAGTGAGTCAATTGGGGATTTGAGGATCCATACTGTTGTTAAATCGGCTATGCAAGAAAGTGGACAAGTTTTAATTCAACGTTATGGCTTTGATTCACAAATACATAATCAATACATAGATAAAATACTAAGTCGCTTTGCAAACCCATATTTAAAAGATGATGTTAGTCGAGTAGGGCGACAGCCTATGAGAAAGTTAAGTTCTAATGATCGCTTAATTAAGCCGTTGTTAGGCACATTTGAATACCAATTACCAAATGAAAATCTGATCATAGGAATTGCTGCCGCATTGCATTTCAGATGTGAAGCTGATCCTCAAGCAAATGAAATGGCAAAGTTAATTGCTGACAAAGGTATATATCAAGCGGTTGTTGAGCTTTGTGGGTTAGAGCAATATCCCGAGGTTGTTGATAGAATCTGTTCCCAATACCAGTTATTGATATTGAGTAACAAGTAATATTACGGATAATAGATTGATTAATTGAGGTTCAGTCACTTTATGGCTATCTACAGTATGATAGTAAGTAGTATAGCTATAAAGTGATAAAAGAAGCTAATATGGAAAATAAACAAAACATTGAAAATCAGATTCTTGAGCGGTTAAATCAACGGCCGGAAGTAAATTTATTTGTTCAAGAGGTCGTTCTTTTAATTTCACAAGCTATTGATAAATTAATGTTAAAAGTTTTTAGAAAGGATGATTATGCGGTAAAATATGCAGTTGAACCACTTTTAACTGGAAATGGGCCATTAGGAGAGTTATCGGTTCGTTTGAAACTTCTATTTGCATTAGGGGCGATTTCTCGTGAAACCTATGAAGATATAGAATTATTTCTTGCTTTGAATGAATCGTTATCAGCAGAAAATTTAAATATAAATTTTACAGATGATGAAATTTTAGGCAGTATTAAAATGCTTCATTGTATGGAACCTTTACCAGAAATGATGAGATTCAATCAACCAGAGGATCTTGTCGATAACCAATTAATTGAATTGCAAAAACACCGTTTTCAACAAATGATAAAATCATCGTTAGTATTATCTGTAACTGCTTTAATTACCCAAATTATAGAAACCGATGTATTTTAAAATTGTAAACTCAATTCTCTGATATTTTATTGTTTACTTATCAAAGTAAATATGTATGAAATAATGCTTTATTATCCGACTATCAATAGAATATAGAATGAATATTATTGTTGCACATGAAATCACCACTGAAGATAAAGAAGAACTACTTGCAGGGTTACGTAGTTTTAATATCCAATATTTGAATGCAGAACGTTTTAGTGAGTTAGGCGTTTATTTTAAAAATGACTCTGGTGTTATGCTTGGTGGATTACTGGCTTCTGTAAAGGCAAATTGGCTTTGTATCGATTTTTTATGGGTAAGTGAGGACGCCAGAAAAATGGGGTTAGGCAGTAAATTGATGTATACCGCTGAACGAGAAGCAATAAAATTAGGGTGTATTCATAGTTTAGTAGATACATTCAGTTTTCAAGCCTTACCCTTTTATGAAAAATTAGGATATGTAAAACAAATGTCCTTGCCTGATTTCCCAGAGACAGGCATGGAAAGGCATTATCTCACTAAAACTGAATTATCATAATCATATTTACTGCATTTAATCTGCTGTAAGTTGACATTGTTGTTATCATTTAAATTTATTTTGTGCGGCTAGCATTTGATACACGAAGAGAAGATATGAAAGTTTGTATTATAGGAACATCTGGAACAGGGAAGACGACGTTATCTGCCAAGTTATCTGATGAATTTAACACGCCCGTGTATGGTTATGATGAGATTTATTGGGATAAAACTCAGCAGGAATATATCAAAAATCCTCAACCTATTATTAACGCCTTAGTTTCAGCGATAACGTCTAAAACGGAATGGATAGTTGAAGGTGCTTACGATAGGCGTTTAATACCATTTTTTAACGATTGTACGCTGATTATTCGCTTAATTATACCTTATCGTATTTGTGTCTTTAGAATTGTAAAACGATACCTTTCATCGAAATTTACAACAATGGGGCCTAAAGAAACTCTTTTTAATATGATTGAGCTGCTACGCTTTACAAAGCAATTTGATAAGAGACTTGATGATTTCTTTGCTAAAAATCCTTTATTTGCATCTAAAGTTATCATCATAGATAACTCCGAACAATGTATTGATACGATAAAAAAACATTTAGAGCAAATAAAATAAATAGAGTTCGTTTACTACCAAGCACCTACCTTTATAACTAATCTTTGCGATAATTTTATTTAAGATGATTAAGTTTGGGTTACTACCAACCGAGGCTTATGCGAACACAGCGTTTGCGTCTATGGTACTTCTTATTTTCTTAATGTTTAGATATTGTTTAATTGCTGATCTGAACTTACAAACTTATATAGGTCTAAAACTTAATATAAGTGTAAATATGAGGTATGACATGAGGCTGTTTATAATAGTTTTTGCAGTAATGCTTTCCGCTTGTGCATCTTCTGGGCATGAGTTAAGTAAAGAAAATCCTAAAGATGCCCCTTACGTTGATAGCACATTAAACAGTATTAAAGCTGGTCAGAATATTCAAATAGAGCGGAAAATGCGACGAGGATATTAATCTAGCAATAGAATAATTAATAATAAATTAGGAAGTTTGCCTATGAAGTGCCTTCTACTAATCGTTGGGCAACTAATTACTGGGAGGCATTTCATCGTTATAAATTTTTCTTTTTGGCGATTTAGTATTTTAAAAGCCAAGACATAGGGCCGTTGTTGACATATGAAGATACAAACCTTAAGTATCGGTTAATTCGTATGCTTTTTTGTATCTTGCTGTTTCGATTTGGTTTGTATTTCGCTTTATAGGGGGGATTGAGTATGAGTAGTAGACATGATTGGCTTGATGAGGTTTTTGTTTAGGTGGGAATAGCTGGGTTTAGCTTGCTGTGGTGTCCCCTGCAGGAATCGATTCCCTTAATTATCTTACTGATAAAATATAACTTTTATTTTGATTTTTATTTTTCTATACATAATTATATACATTCCGTTTGGAATCATGGTAATCCCTGTTTCAGAATTGAAATGTTCTGATTGTCAGCAAAACGTTATTTTTTCATATGAATCTTCCCGATTTATTTTATGAGAATGTCCCATCTATGAACACTCTGTTTTTTGGGGAGGAATACCTCATAAACAACAACTATATTTATCACATATCAATTTATTTACAAATATTTACAAAAAAGAAGGGCAATAATTTAGATGTATGCAAAAAAATAGTAGGAAGTGCAAATAAAACCAAATAAATGCAAATAGACACAATGGTTACTTTTTGAACATTATTGTTAATTACCGTTAACGGTTGTTAATTAGCTATCAGCTATTAATAGTTCAATAAAATTGAACGAGTTAAATATTCACTGACTTTACCAAATTAATATTCTATGCAAATATAACTGCATCTCACGAGATACAATAAAGTCTAAATTAATCTTAAAGGAATAAATATGAGTTTATTACCTACGGGTAATCTTAACTCCGAAAAAAGTCGGCTGTTAAGAATGCCAGACGTAATTTCATTAACTGGGCTACCTCGTTCTACTATTTATTTTAAAATGAAACATAAAGAGTTTCCTAGCCAAGTACAAATAGGATCACGTTCTGTTGCTTGGTTAGAATCAGAAGTACATGAATGGATAAACAACAATTTAAGGAAAAGGACATTATGAAAAATATATCTTATTACAAAGATGAAAATTTATCGTATATATTTAATTATAAGTTTGCATCTATAAATGATGATAGTAAAGATACTGGATTTATTATACGGACAATTGAGTTATATCGATTATCTCAAATGAAAGATAAAATAAAACGGCTTTGTGAGCTAACTAACTTTGATTTTGATAATTTAATTCCTAGCGTGGAAGAAATTAAATTACTGATAAAGCAAGGTGAAGGAGTTGTTTCTAACTATTCAAAACTCTCTGAAAAAGAAACGGCTGAATTGAATAGTTTAACTGAATATATGTCAAATCTTGAGAATGGAAAGCTCAAGAAGCCAGCCCATGAGCCTACTGCAAGGTCTTGGGCTGAGAGTGCTTATCGAGCAATGGAAAGACAGCAATGTCATGTTCAACGTGAAAATGATAAATTGAATAAAATTAATGGTCTTTACGGTTTATTAAAGCCTGTTATTGAATGGATGATATCAGAAAAAGTTAAAGGGATTAAATCTGATTTATTAAATACATTACCAAACCAACAGTGTCATTTAAATTCATTGATATCAGATATGAATTGGGGATATGAGCAATCATGTAAATTTATATTGGATGAAATGAGCGCGTTTGAACAATGTATTGATAATGTTATAAGCAATTGTACTTTACCAAAAGATTCATATGCATTAAGAAATACACCGACATACCGAATTGAATATTATAAGCATTATTACAGTAACAAAGAGCCTCATTTAAAAGAAATATTAACCGCAAAAGAATTTGCTGAATCAATGGTTGATGCTGAGCGAAGACTACAACAAAAATTAAAATATCTATAATTTAAAATATAAGGAACATATTATGTACGTAACCACTATTCCAGATGTGGCAATGACCTTTCACGCCAATTTTACCCGTGGGGCTAATTATTTATCTGAAAATAGCCAGATGTTTTCTATTTCTGAGCCTTCTGAAAATTTATTACGTGTCGCTATTTCAGATGCCAGTTGGTTTATGAATCAATTAACGCTGGCAGATGTTAGCGAAGAACGCGGAAATACCATTAACCTTGGTGATAATACGCTTCACACAGGGCGGACTATCGCAGCACGATTCCATAAGAATATTAATTTTGAAGGTATGCCTTATGTTTTAGAGGAAACAGATACCTGTGCCGCTATTTCGTTTGAGCAGATGTCCATGATTGCCAATAGTGGCAGCGGGGATGATGAACATTTTACTAAAGTGATGTCAGACTTATTTTCTAAAGCTGTTTCTCTGGACATGATACGCGTCGGTTTTAATGGTGAGTTTTGCGGTTATCCCACTAAGCCTGATGTTTATAAACGCGGTCAGGATGTGAATAAAGGTTGGCACGCAATTGCAGCCGAATTTAACGAAGGTTCGCAAATAGTGACCGATAAAATTGTATTAGGAAAAGACGGGGCTTTCCCGAATTTAGATGCAATGGCTAACTATCTCATTATGAAAAAAATCCCCGAAGAATACCGTGAAGACCCGCGTTTAGTGGTGTTAGTGGGGGCAGAGTTAGCAGGGTTATACCGTGAGAAATTGTTCGCAGCATCCGATAAACCCGCAGATATTCAAGCAAGCCAAATGGCATTAAGTACTGTTGCAGGGCGTTTTGCCATTATTCCACCATTTATGCCTGGTCGTCGTTTGGTGGTTACAACGCTTGATAATTTACATATTTACACTCAAAAGCATACACGTCGTTTTCGTGCTGAATTTGTGGACGATAGAAAAGTGTATGAGCATAGCTATCTACGTAATGAGGGCTATGGTTTAGGAGATGGAAATCTTTACGCTGCCATTGATGAAAATGCCATCCAGATTGAAGAAGGGGTATTTTCATTATGAGTGCAAGGATTGAACCTCAATTAACGACTGTTTGGATTTGTGTGGCAACGTCGGGACAAACTTTAGATGGGCGGCATATTGAGCCTAAATGGTTATTGAACATTGCTGACAATTATGACCCTGAGTATTACACCGCGCTCATTTGGGAAGAGCATAATCGAAAACTGGATAACTTAGGCGAAGTGTTAGCCGTTAAAGCAGAAGAAAGCAACGGCGAAACCAAGCTCTATGCACGTTTAAGACCCAATTTGAAGTTAGTGGAGTACAACAAACAAGGGCAAAAATTGTTTTGTTCTATCGAAGTGGAAGAAGATTTTCGCGGACAAAAAGGCGTTTTTTATCTTGGTGGGCTGGCTGTCACGGATAGCCCATCCAGCGTGGGAACGAACCGTTTAGAGTTCAGTATTAACCGTTCTCATTTTTCACGTAAAAAGAGCCGCGTATCGCTCAGTTCACCCACTGCCTTTAATTTATCGGATGGATTAAAAGGCACTAAAAATCGGTGGTTCTCTGCCATTTCAGCAGGTTAAGAAATCAGCCCAGTTTCTCGCTGGGCTAATTCCTCTATTTATCAACAGTACATCAAGCTGGCTTCAATCATGGAAATAAAAAAGTTGCATCTATCTAAAGGGTTGGGCTATAGTTCTTACACGTTAGCAAAATCTAACGTCAGGATTGGAACCCTGAAATACTTCGAGGCGACAGTAGACGCCCAATGCGTCTTTTTTTATGTCGTAAATAATGCCTACCTTATGGCGAATTGCGCCTATTCGAATTCAATGGTGGCGTTGTTAGGGCAGCCTTTTGGCTGGCTGGTTTCCTTGAAGTCCAGTAGTTCCAACCCTCTCAACGTCACCACCCCTTTAGAGATTGGAACCTCTGGTGGTGACTCCTTAAAAAACTTCAAGGAGATCATCGTTATGATGGCTATCCCTACCCAAACTCAATTTAAATTTCTTTTCTTGTGTGTAAAACGTTCAGATATCACTGCAAAACCGTGCCGCCTTTCTGCAATAGCACCGACCGAACAAAGCGCAAGAAGCCTACTTGTTCGTGATTTTATTCTCTTATTCGCAGGTCGTTTACCTGTGCAATCAATAAAAGGGGAATAATTATGAAAAACAATCCTCTAAGAAATACGGTCATTTCCCCCGCAGGTGAGAAACAACTGTTAAGGGCTGCACAAATAGCCTCCTTTCTTTCTGATTTACTCGAAGCCAATGTGATTAGTGGATCTCCCCATGTATCTAGCGAGGGCATGGCGGCAGTCATGGAATGTTTAGCGGAGCAAGTTGAGCAGGTGATTACTGAAAGCAGCTTGATGAATAAGGACATTACATAATGAACAATCAAACTCATCCAAATTCTTCAATGGCACAAACACGCACTCCATCAGTGAGCGACATTGTTAAATCCGCGAATGGTCGTTGGGGATATATTTTAAATAATTTGGGCGTTACTGTTCCTGATAATCATAAACATGGGGCTTGTCCGAAATGTGGCGGCAAAGATCGCTTTCGCTTTGATGATAAGAACGGGAAAGGCACATGGTTTTGTAATCACTGTGGCAGCGGTGATGGGTTGGATTTACTCAAATTAGTGACAGGGCAAGATGTTAAAACCGCCTGTTTAGAAATCAATAAAATACTACTTTTACCTGAATTCAAAAAAATAGCGCCAACCCAAATAAAAAAGGTTAGCGCTACACGTGGCATTGAGTCATTTGAAAAATTGAAAGCCTTGTCTCTTTCAGGGGAAAGCCAGTACCTAACAAATAAGGGCTTAACCAATCACCAATGCTTAATCATTCAGCAACACTATACACAAGGTGAGCTGAAATTTCCAATTGGTTCGTTATTGCTTCCGTTGGTTGATAACCAGTTTTTGGTGAAAGGCGGGCAACTAATCAGCCCAACGGGTGAGAAAGCCCTGTTATCTGGTTCTGCGCTCTCTGGCTCCTTTATTGTTGTGTTGGGTCAGGCACAAGAATCCCTTGAGCAAATCGTGATTACAGAGGGTTTTGCAACAGGGTTAAGCCTATCAAAAGTGATTGATTCGTTTATTGTGGCCGCGGTTGCCGCTACTAACCTTGTGAAAGTCGCCCAGCAGCTACGCGAACGCTATCCACTGGCAAAAATCATTATTGCAGGGGATAACGATTATATTGATGGGAAAGAAAATACGGGCAAATTGTGGGCAGAAAAAGCGGCTAAAGCGGTTGACGGTTGGATCACCTTACCACCCACCCATTACAAAGCGGATTGGGATGATTACCGCCAAGAAAACAGCACCGTTAAAGTCAAAGAAGCCTTTTTTGAGGAAATGACTTATTGCGGTAAGGATAAAGCCTATTTGCCACAAGGCTTTAGGCTGACTCAAGAATATTTGTGGTATGACAAATTGGTGAATAAATCGGATGGTGACACCGAGGTTAGAAACATCAAAATCAGTAGCCCGATAAAAGTTACCGCAATTACCTGTGATGCGGACGGCAGTAATTATGGGCGTTTATTGGAATGGGATGATACCTACGGAAATTGCCGTAAATGGGCAATGCCAATGGAAATGTTAAGCGGCAGCGGTGAAGAATTACGTCGTGTCCTTTTGGTGAACGGACTTTCCTATATCAATATTTCAGGGCAAGCTCGCGCGCATTTAATGGAATACATTTCATTGTGCCGACCAGAGAAAAAAGTCACTTGCGTAAATAAAACGGGCTGGCATGGCAACGTGTATGTCTTGCAGGATGAAGTGGTTGGAACAGGGGCGGATTCCGTTATTTTACAAACCTCCAGTGTACAAGGTAAAGATTTTAGGGTAGCAGGCACTAGCGACGAATGGCGGGAGCACATTGGCAAATATTGCGTAGGAAACGCTAGGCTGGCGTTTTCCGTGAGTCTTGCCTTTGCATCGTCATTATTAAAATTAGTCGGTGTGGGGGGCGGTGGCTACCATTTAAAAGGCGAATCAACAGACGGTAAGACTACCACGATGAAAGTGGCGGCTTCGGTTTGTGGTGGTACGGATTACTGGTACACATGGCGGGCAACAGGTAACGCGCTTGAGGGAACGGCTTGCCGTCGTAATGACGCTACGTTAATGCTGGATGAAATCCGCGAAGTGGACGGACGCGAAGCGGGTAACATTGCTTACATGCTGGCAAACGGTCAAGGTAAAGCCCGCGCAAAAACAGACGGCAGCGTCAGAGAAACAAATCGCTGGAACCTACTGTTTCTCTCAACAGGCGAACTGTCATTGGTTGAACATGCCGCCAATGCGGGCGAACGCACCTATGCAGGGGTTGAAGTCCGTATGATACAAATCCCCAGTGATTCGGGTAAACACGGTGTATTTGAGGATTTGCACCAGTTTGCGAGTGGTAAAGCCTTAGCGGAGCACCTTGAGCAAGCCGTCACGAAATATCATGGTTCTCCGTTCCGTGATTGGCTGAAATATCTCACCAATGATTTAACGTTTATTTCCAGTACGGCTAAAGCGTTATTAAAAGAGTACACCGCTAAATTGACGCCTGAAAATGCAGGGAATCAAGTCGGGCGAGCTATCACGCGCTTTGCGCTTGTGGCAATGGCGGGGGAAATTGCCACATTAGCGGGGATTACAGGCTGGAAAGAAGGTGAAGCCTTTACAGCCGCAAAAACCTGTTTAGATGCATGGATGAATGAGCGTGGTCATACGGCTAATCAGGAAGACATGACCGCGTTAGAACAAATCACCGATTTTATTTCGCGTAATCAGTTCAGCCGCTTTGCTGATTGGTATGACGAAAACAGCCGCCCGATGAACATGATGGGCTTTCGTCGTGTCGAAAAAGGAGTTTGCAACCAAGAGCCAACTATCCAATTTTACGTATTACCGACGGCATGGAAAGAAATCTGCAAAGGTTTTGACGCTAGAAAGGTTGTTCGCTTGTGCATTGAGAAAGGCTGGCTTGAAACGGGGAAAGATGGGAAAGCCCAAACCAGTATACGCCTACCAGAAATAGGGGTGAAACGGGTGTACGTCTTTAACAGTGAAGTCCTCGGTTCAGCGGATATTCTCTAATAAAAACTGACCATCTTATATTTTTAGTGTAACAGGTGTAACAAGGGTTACAGATATGATTTAAAAGGGTTTTATCTGTTACACCTTTTGTTTTTAAATGGGTAACAAGGTGTAACACGTTAGCGATTGTTACACCTGTTACACCTTGAATTTTTGAAAGTGTAACAAAATAAGTTCTTATTATTCAACGTTGTAACCCTTGTTACACCTGTTACCCTTTAAAATAGCAAGGTATATATTTAATTGGCTTTATTCTGGAAGGCATTAAGGCAAAGGTGATTAACCATGCGAATCATGAAAGTGTACTGCCCTGTTTGTGGTGAACAGGCAACAATTCGAAAAATTCAAATGGAGGGCGTTGATAACATTCCTCATATTTATTGTTCCTGTAATGACTTTGAATGTGGTCATACTTACATGTTAACTCTGACTTTTTCACACACGATACAGCCAAGTAATTTAAAGCCAGCCAGTAACCAGCCTATTTTACCGTTATGATTGATTTGTATTTTACGTGGCTATCTCACAGTAATTTTTTGAAGTGGTCACTTAAACGTTAAGTGTCATTTGGCAAAATAAATTTCATTCGATTTCAGTTTTTCAATTCTTCGCAACCCGCATAAACACTGGCTTTTCAGTTTTTGTGCGGTGCATACGCTCAAGTGAAAATCTCACGTAAAATAGAAAAATCACTTTATTTCAATATGTTATGCATTGACTCGCTAATCGGACTCCACCTGAAAACTGAAATTTACTGAAAATCTTTTCACACATTTCAGTTTGAGATTTTCGGCAACGCCCTAGTATTGGCGCGGCTTGGCGATATGTTTTGTAGAATTTTAAAACTGAAATAATTTTTAGATCCAAATTGTGCAGGCGGGTGCGGTGTAGTGCGTTTTACGTGGTAAAAACTTTTCGTTCGTGCGCACTGTGATTCTCTAGTCAGTCACAGTGAGCACGGCTCTTATATTGATTGGGGAGGTGTACCTTGATAATTAGAGGGCTTACAGTGGCGGATAATGCAAATTACAGGGGTCATGCAGGGCCAATCCAATCCCTATCAACTTTTTGTAAGATTTTTTCCCATGCATTTAACTCAACGTCATCTTCTTTAGTTGGTGTGGTAGGGGCTTTCGGATTACCCGTTTGTACTTTAGCTTTAACTTTACTCACGGCTCTAATTTCTTTTTTCTCAGAAACAGATAAATGTTCTCTTAGCGTAAAAGAAACTTGCCAAGCCATTTGTCCATTAATTTCAGACGCATCGATATTTCCGGTAAATGTACCAATCCGAAAATTTACCGATTTAGCGGTATGATTTGCTACTCGATAGCGTTTAAGTTTGCCGTTCTCTTTCGCTTCTGCGAGTGTAAATAATCGGGCTAAGGTAGCCCCATCCGTAAAATTAATAACCCCAGTGATACGAAGTTCCTTTGGCTTAACACCTTGTTCTGCTACTGCTGTGCTGGATGTTTGTCCTGATTGGTCTTTATCTTGGAATTGAACGGATAGGCTTACTTTGATGTTTTTCAGGGGAATGACTTCACCATCAAGGGCTAGGGTTATCGTTGGATTTTGTGTAATGGGTTGGTTTTGTTGAATCATGTTTTATTCCTTTTAATAAAAATTTGCTTCCTGCAAACAATTTTATAATAGTATATTCGAATTAATTAAACTAGATAGAGTTAAATTTACATTTAAAAGAGAATGGAAATGATAAGTTTCAATAAATTAGAGTCTATGAATGAAGCAATCAAAAAGAAAAATCTAGGTTTTATTTATAATTATATGGAGGACAGAGATAATGGTATTTTATATCCATTCTCGAGTTTTATGATGAAATATGCGAATAAAGCTGGTTTGGATTTTTGTATTACTACAGATATCAACCATAGGAGTGGGATCATTCATGATGATAAATTGATATTCATGTCATATGGCACATTTGATAGATTATGTAAGTTAGCAAATTTGATGGTTAAATCTGGAGTGTTAACAGGTAAGAAAAAAGATATAGAGTATTATAATCTACATTTGATTGATAATCCGTATGTGGGATTTAATAATAACGAACATGATGAAAATTTAAGTGATTCAGAACTCAATTTATTTTTATTTTTGCTTCATGGTTTTCTTGTTTTTATCATATCACATGAAATAGGTCACTATGTTAATAAGCATGGGTTGCGAATGAAAAATAATAAAGCGGATAATGTATTTGATGATATTACAGGTCATAAATATATTAAGAGAGAAGAGTTAATAGCAAGCCACGCTAGAGAGTTAGTTGCTGATAACTATGCGTTAAATAAGCTAAAAATACATGTTAAATCTGCCTTTCATAATGAGTTTTTTGATTTTAATGATTTTTTAGAATGGTTTAAGGAAGATGAAAGTGACATTTTTCTATCAATGTTATTGATAACTTGTTATTTCAAGCTTTCTGACGGTTCTAATCCTTGCGAACATTTTAATTCAACGCATCCATCAACGGCAGCCAGAGTTCATTTTATTTATGCTTGCCACATGGAAATATTAGATAATGATGTAAAAATGAATAAATTTAGTTTATTAATTAAAAAAGTTATGTTAATTACTAATCTAATATTTTCCAACACTGAAAATACAACTGAATTATCTTGGTTAGAAGAAACGAGTAGCCCTGCAATGCTTGATTGGTTTAATGAAATATATAAAGAATATCCAAATTGGAAGTGCTGATTTTGTACCTTATCTATACTAATTGAAACATCTATAATGTTATTATAGATGAAGTTTGAGTTATTTTTGCATTAAATAATTTGAATACAAATTCATCATTTCTGTTCTTCCTTCTAAATACAATGCATGATTATAAATTCCACGGATGGAATTTTTATCCACATGAGCTAACTGAAGCTCTATCCATGCACTATCGAAGCCTTTATCATGTAAAATTGTGCTCATCATGTGTCTAAATCCATGGCCAGTTAGTCTGCCTTTGTAGCCAATTTTAGCTATAACTTTATTTATGCTGGCCTCGCTAATAGGCTTTCTAGCATCATTGCGACCCGGAAAAAGTATTGGATAGTTTCCTGTAATCACTTGTAACTTGCCAAGAATCTCAATCACTTGTGGGGATAAAGGTACTAAATGAGGGCGACGTTTTTTCATGCGCTCTTTAGGTATTTCCCAAAGTGCATTTTCAAAATCAAATTCTGACCATTCAGCGAGTCGTAATTCAACTGTTCTAACACCAGTAAGCATTAATAGCTGAGTGGCATATTTAGTTATTTTACTGCCTTGGTAGTTATTCAGCGCTTTGATAAATTCGGGAATTTCATTTTCACGTAGGAACGGAAAGTGTTTAGTTTCTGGCTTGTTCATAGCCCCGGCTAAATCGGGAGCAGGATTATATTTTACTCTGCCTGTAATGACGGCATATCTAAATACCTCCCCACAACGACGACGGATCTTGCTTGCTTGTTCAAGTGCGCCGCGCTTTTCTATCTTCTGGAGAACAGCAAGCAATTCTAATGGAGCTATTTGGTCTATCGGTCTACTTCCAATATAAGGAAAAACGTCATTTTCAAAGCAACGTAATATTTCATTTGCATAACCTTCTGTCCAAGTGGTGCATTTTGATGCATGCCATTCCATTGCAACTGCGTGGAATGTATTCTCAGTGGTGTATTTGAGGGTTATTTTTTCTGATTTACGTGCATCACTAGGATTGATGTTTTCTGATAGTTGTTTTTTTGCTTCGTCTCTTTTTCTTCTAGCATCAGCTAAAGATACTTGATCATAAACACCTAAAGAGATCATTTTAGGCTTGCCAGCAAACCGATAACGAAAACGCCAACCTTTGGATCCATTAGGCTCAACAAGCAGTGACAAGCCTTTACCATCATTTAACGTGTACGCCTTATCTTTAGGTTTGGCTTTGCGAATTTGAATGTCAGTTAGCAGCATAATGTGTATAGTTTTTCCATTGAACCTAGACCTATACGCAATAATATACACATTAGCACTTAGATTCCAGTAAACATTACAGGACATTGCTAGACAATGATGTTATTTAACTAATTGGTTTTAGTGTTAAAATTGGACTTTATGAGATGTTTCTAGAAGTGCTACTGGTGTCCCCTGCAGGAATCGAACCTGCAACTAGCCCTTAGGAGGGGCTCGTTATATCCATTTAACTAAGGGGACTTTTGGAGTCGTAATTACGACAGCGAAGGCATTTTACTGTTCAGGTCTAATTGAATCAAGTTGTTACGGGCAAATAATCCAATTTATCTTCTATAAATATTTTTTTGACTATTTTTCACTCGAAAATAGGGTGATTATCATTTCTATAATCAAGGGAAGTGAGCATTTCTGCTTTGTACTAATTGTTCAATTTTCTTATAATAAGAATATGATTAAATGGCGTATAATTAATCCTTAAGGGAATTAAATAACTCAAAAGGATTAACATAATTCTTTTTTTAGCCTTACTATAAGCAAAACAGTTATTACAGTGGAAAGTACCGTAGTGGAACGGTGCAGGGAATGGAGAAATGTTATGAAGTTTCGCATGACGGGTGTTTTTCTGGCAGGGGTGCTAATTGCAGGTTGTGCAAGTAGCATTGACCCAGAAACACATGAGCGTTCAGACCCCTTAGAAGGGTTCAACCGAGCAATGTTTAATTTCAACTATAACGTCCTCGACCCTTATGTGTTAAGGCCAGTCGCTGTTGCTTGGAACGATTATGTCCCGATGCCCGCCCGTAATGGATTAACCAATTTTTTTGTTAACCTTGAAGAACCTGCAAGTATGTTAAATAGCTTTTTGCGGGGTGAAGTTACTCAAGGTTTCAAACACTTTAACCGCTTTTTCCTTAATACCGTCTTTGGTATGGGGGGGCTCATTGATGTTGCATCAATGGCCAATCCTCAGCTAGTTAAAGAAGAACCCAAACGCTTTGGTAATACATTGGGTTATTACGATGTGGGTTATGGCCCCTATGTGGTTCTGCCAGGATATGGCAGTGTAACACCAAGGGAAGAAGGCGGTGACTTAGTTGATGATTTATATCCAATGCTAAGCTATCTCACATTCTGGATGTCAGCAGGTAAGTGGGCACTGGAAGGAATTGAAACTCGAGCAAGGTTATTAGATTCAGATGGATTACTGAAAAACTCTTCAGACCCGTACTTAATGATGCGAGAAGCTTATTTCCAACGTAATGACTTTTTATCAAGTGGTGGTGCGTTAAAAGCAACAGAAAACCCAAATGCGGCAGCGATTGAAGACCAACTTGATTCGATAGATTAGTATATTGAATTGTTTTGGAAGGTTTATCACTCTCTTGTATACGAATGATACTAGAGAGTGATAAATAAAAAGCTAATCATTGTCTCGCTTTCCTCGTTGAGAGACGGTGTCAATTAAGGCTATTACCCCTAATACACCAATAAAACCGACAGTAAACAGTGTTCCCATAAAGCCTCCTAAGTTTTAGTCATTGTTGCCTCTTTTACATGCCTTTCGGCTTTAGCCAATAATAGAATATAGCGTGATTAATACAGTTTGATGAAAAAGCCATACATATTAGTGGATATCATCAGTATAAAATATGCTATTGGGTTGTACTTGCAAATAAGAACATTCAGAGAATGAATGATAATCTAATGAAATATAAAGCGATTTATCTTAAAAATGCGATAGTGTGTATTTTATAAAGAAATGATGAGGTGAACTCATGTGCTTAACATTTAATTTACATATGATGTGGGTTAGGGTCAAGAAAATTTATGTTAAGTTTTGAAAATTAGTGGGATGAGGTAGTTGAAGTTGAAAATAATATCAGGGAGAGAGCTCCCTGATATTTAAAAATTCAATTAATTAGAATGTATAGTTGAAGTTTACGCCGTATAACCAAGCAGAACCTTCAGATTTGAAATGATATGCAGGAAGAATACTTTCAGGAATATCTTCACTTAATCTTTCTTTAATATCCACTTTTTTACCGTGCATATAAGAAATTCCTACATCAACAGAGGCATTTTCATTAAATGCATAAGTGGTACCGGCACTTAACCAGTAACGATCTTGGTCAGGTATAGAAATTGAACGGTAATTTGAGCGTACAGGTGTTTGGTCGTAGGCAATACCGGTACGGAATGTCCAGTTTTCATCATAGAAATAGGTGGTACCGAGTGCTAAACGCCAAGCATCTTTAAAGTGCTCAGGCTTATGGAATAACTGTTCGCCATCACTTTTTCTATAGGCGGTTAATTCTTTAAATTCACTCCAGCCAGTATAGGCAACGCTGTAGTGTAAAGCCCACTTAGGCGCAACTTTATGGTACCCAGAGAACTCCCAAATATCTGGTAAATTAAGGTCTAACTTACCTTTGACTTTTTCACCTCCAGTACCATGTAACTGAGTTATTGATTTAGGTATATCATTGGAATATTTACCATCTTCAAACTTAACTTTAACTTTTGAACGGTAACTTAGGCTTAAACGGTTATCATCATTGATTTCATACAAAATGCCCGCATTCCAACCATAACCCCAATCATCGCCTGTTAATTTGGCCATGGTCGTGCTGGCAGGAAATGCAGGAAGGTTCATTCCTGGAACCATAGGCGCTAAAGCTCCTAGATCTCCAGCATGACGAGTAATTTCAGCATCGGCATACACGGCATTCAAACCCAAGCCAAAACTGAAATTATTATTTACGCGGTATGCACCACTTAAGTTTAGATTAACTGTTTTTAGGTCTGTTTTACCACCGATAGGGCCTGCTGCATAATTTTTATTAAAATCAGTGGCTAAACCAAAGTTGGTGGTCATTGAGGTACCGACTGCCCATTTATCATTAACTGGGAAGATAAAGTGAGCATTGGGTACTACAGCGCTTGGCGCAATATCGTTTGCGGTTGTGTTACTGCCGAGTAAAGAGCCCCCCTTACCTTTAATATCAACACTTGGATCAATATAAACAGCACCAATAGAAAGAGAAGGGCGATCAAACAACATCATGGCAGCAGGGTTTCGGCTTCCCTCACTTGCGTTGTCGCCCATTGCACCCGCTCCCGAAAATGCGCGTCCCAGTGCGGATGTAGAATATTCATTAAGCAAAAAACCAGCCGCGCCTGCGTTGGATGACACAATTGCCACTGCTATTGCTAAAGCTGATCTAGAAAACAGGTTTTTCTGGTTCATGACCAAAACCCTCTTATGTTTTATTTTGAATAAAGCGACTTCTATCGCAAGAAGCGCAGAATTGTAGGGTCCCTTGCCGCTATGACAAATCAGACCAGTTACTAGAGTATAGGTCTGACCACCTGATATGTTGCAAGCTTGTTTTGTAGTTATTGTGACTTTGTTTTCAAAAATGCGACATATTTAACAAAATGGCAACATAAAATGACGAATTGGGAGCAATAAGTATACGAATACGGGGTAAGATCAAACTTATGTTTAATTATTAGCGATATATTTTGATACACACTAGTTTTTAGCACTTTTTCAGCGTTATGATAGCAGCTTAACAGTTTGTTTATTTGGAGAGTAAGATGACTGATGCGATTAACCGTTGTAGCGCGGATGAAACCGCAGCCTGCTGCTGTGTAGATGTGGGAACAGTATTGGATAATAAAGACTGTACTGCTTCGTATCAGCATGTTTTTGCTACACAAGGTGAAGCAGAAAACATGTTGAAAACACTCACAGAGAAAGCAAAGTCTGTTGAGTCAGATCCTTGTGTAATAAACCATTCTATCAAGCCTGTAGAGGGTGGAGTTGAACTGACGGCTGAGTTTAGTTTTAGCTGTGAAGCTGAAAGCCTGATTTTTCAATTAGGCCTTCGTTAATCAAACGATTGAATTCGCTCTGATTTGCCTTTTATCACTAAAACGATGGTGTGATTAACGTTCAGTGGTAAAAGGCTTCCTTTATCCTTTCACTTTCTTCTATCGCAAATCGTTGAGTTTTTACTCTAAGTTGCGTACCTGCTCGCATTTTTTATTAATACCCATTGATAATTGTGAATTTTATGTTAACAATCATTACAGGTCAGACCTCTTTGTCCACTTAGTGAGTTAGTTAACTATAATTTTCATTTTTGCTTTTAGCAGGAGCGGCCATGAATCAACATCTCCACCATGGTGAAAAGACAGATAAAACAAAAGAAAGGATCGCCATTGTCAGTGGTCTACGCTTGCCTTTTGCAAAGCAATCTACGGCATATGCAGGAATTCCAGCCGTCGATTTAGGTAAAGCAGTCGTTGCTGAATTATTAGCCCGCAGTGATTTAGACAAAAACCTGATTGAGCAACTGGTATTTGGGCAAGTAGTACAAATGCCTGAAGCGCCGAATATTGCGCGGGAAATTGTTCTTGGAACAGGTATGAGTGTCTCAACAGATGCCTATAGTGTATCAAGAGCCTGTGCGACAAGTTTTCAAGCAATTGTTAACGTTGCTCAAAGTATGATGATAGGTGATATTTCTATCGGTATTGCTGGCGGGGCCGATTCATCTTCTGTGCTTCCTATTGGCGTATCAAAAAAGTTAGCCGAGACATTATTAGCATTAAGTAAAGCGAAGTCTGTTGGGCAAAAATTATCCCTGTTAACGAAATTACGCCTGAAGGATTTAGCGCCAGTCGCACCAGGCGTTGCGGAATATTCTACAGGGCTGCGTATGGGCGATACCGCAGAGCAAATGGCGAAAAGTTATCAAATTAGCCGAGTCCAGCAAGATGAACTCGCCCATCGTTCGCATATATTAGCGACAAAAGCGTGGGAAAATGGCGTTTTAAATGATGAAGTTATGACTGCCTATATGCCTCCTTTTAAGCAAGCCTTTTCCCAAGATAACAATGTGCGTACAAACTCAGTATTATCATCCTATGCGAAATTAAAACCCGCTTTTGACCGTAAGCACGGTAGCGTTACCGCTGCGAACAGCACACCGTTAACAGATGGTGCTGCAGCAGTATTGATGATGACAGAATCTCGTGCGAAATCGCTGGGTTATACACCGTTAGGTTATATTCGAAGCTATGCGTTTTCAGCGATAGACGTATGGGAAGATATGCTATTAGGGCCCTCTTATGCCACACCACTCGCATTAAAACGTGCAGGGTTATCGTTGCAAGACTTATCTCTGATTGATATGCATGAGGCCTTTGCTGCGCAAACGCTCGCTAATTTACAAATGTTTGGTAGCCGTAAATTCGCTCAGGAGAAACTGGGAATGGATAACGCAATTGGCGAAGTGGATATGGCTAAATTTAACGTCTTAGGCGGTTCTATCGCTTATGGGCACCCATTTGCGGCTACAGGCGCACGAATGGTGACTCAAACCCTAAATGAATTGCGCAGACGGGGTGGTGGTTTTGGTTTAACAACAGCTTGTGCTGCGGGTGGTTTAGGTGCAGCAATGATCTTAGAGGTGGAATAATGGCTCAAAATTCTGCTACAGAAGTTGCAAGAGAAACAACACAACAGGCTTTTAGCTTAGAAATTTATGACGAAAACGTGGGGGTGATTTTCATTGATGTTCCCAATGAAAAAGTCAATACATTAAAAGCTGAGTTTGCGGAGCAATTCCTTGCGATTTTACAACAAGCGCAGTCTACCTCTGGGCTGAAAGGGTTAGTTATTACCTCAGGGAAAAAAGATAATTTTATTGCAGGTGCGGACATTAGCATGATCGCTGGCTGTGAAAATAAAGCCCAAGCCAGTGAGTTGTCAAAAGCAGGCCATGTATTGTTTGATAAAATCGATAATTACCCCTTGCCTATTATTGCTGCGATACATGGTGCGTGTTTAGGGGGCGGGCTAGAGCTTGCCTTAGCATGTCATGCACGAGTTTGTTCAAATGATAATAAAACGAAATTAGGCTTACCCGAAGTACAATTGGGGTTGTTACCCGGTTCCGGAGGAACTCAGCGTTTGCCTAGGTTGATCGGCATTCCACATGCATTGGATTTAATGCTGACCGGTCGTCAGTTAAAAGCCAAACAGGCGCTGAAATTAGGGTTGGTTGATGATGTGGTTCCTGAGTCTATTTTACTCGACGTTGCAGTTAAAATGGTAAAAAAAGGGGGTGTTCAGCGTCCTGCTATCCATTGGCAACAGCGCCTATTAAGTAGCAAATTACTTCGCAATAAAGTGTTCGATAGTGCCAAACAAAAAGCACTTAGCAAAACCAAAGGCCATTACCCCGCCCCTGAAAAAATTATTCATGTCGTGAAAACAGGAATGAATAAAGGGTTGCAAGCCGGTTATGCAGAAGAAGCGAAAGCCTTCGGTGAGCTTGTGATGACACCAGAGTCTGCTGCATTACGTAATTTATTTTTTGCGGTTACTGCGTTAAAAAATGAAACAGGTGCACAAGCAAAACCCTTGAAGATTAATCAAGTTGGTGTGCTTGGTGGCGGGTTGATGGGGGGTGGAATTGCTTATGTCACGGCTTTTCAAGGTAAATTACCCGTTCGTATTAAAGATATTTCAGACAAAGGTGTTACCCAAGCCTTGCGCTATAGCTGGGATCTGCTGACTCAGCGAGTTATCAAGCGGCGGTTATTAGCTCGAGAGCGTGCAGCCGTTATGGCTAGAGTATCAGGCACATTAAGTTATCAAGGTCTTGAAAACGCTAATGTTATTATTGAGGCGGTATTTGAAGATTTAGCACTAAAACAAAAAATGGTTGCTGAAGTTGAAAAGATGTCGAAACAACAAGCCATTTTTGCTTCTAATACATCATCTTTACCTATTCACCAAATTGCACAGAATGCGACCCATCCTGAAAAAGTTATTGGCTTACACTATTTTAGTCCAGTGGATAAAATGCCGTTGGTTGAAGTCATCCCTCATCAACACACCGATGAAACAACGATTGCAACTGTTGTTGCTTTGGCAAAACGCCAAGGCAAAACAGCGATTGTTGTAGGGGATGATGCAGGTTTCTATGTAAATCGTATTTTAGCGCCATTCTTATGTGAAGCCGCCCGATGCCTTGTTGAAGGTGAATCAATAGAGCATATTGACCGTGCTTTAGTTGAATTTGGCTTCCCTGTCGGGCCTTTTAATCTATTAGACGAAGTCGGTATTGATGTAGGGACTAAAATTTTACCGATTTTAGTTGAGCGTTTTGGTGAGCGTTTTAAAGCCCCTGATTTACTCGATAAAGTCGTTAAAGATGACCGAAAAGGGAAGAAAAACGGCAAAGGTTTTTATGAATATGGTCATCACACAAATAAGTTGTGGTTTTGGAAAAAAGCCAATAAACGTCAAGTCGATAAAACCATTTATTCACTGATTGGTGTAGTTCCCAACAATACACTAACTAAAGCGGATATTGCACAGCGGTGCGTTATGATGATGCTTAACGAAGCTGCCCGTTGTCTTGATGAAAATATCATTAAAAGTGCGCGTGATGGGGATGTAGGGGCGGTATTTGGTATCGGTTTCCCACCTTTCTTTGGTGGCCCATTCAGGTATATGGATAGCTTGGGGATTGCAAAAACCGTAGAAACCCTGAATAACCTCGCTGTGAAATATGGTGATAAATTCGAGCCTTGTGAATTGTTATGTAACATGGCAGAAAATAATCGAACCTTTTTTTCTGCAAATGTAGAAGATGAGGTTAATGCAACAAAGCTAAGTAACGAACAATAATGGCATAGCAGGGTAGACTATTAGCCGATGGTTGTTTGATTCAATAGAACCAGTCAAGGCCTGATACCAAATATATTCTTGGTTATCAGGCTTTTTTAAGTAAAGTTCGTATGATTAGAATAAATAATTATATTATCTTTAACTGATTGATAATAAATAGCAAAATTTAGCCCACAACATAGCCAGCTAAAGAAACATACATAAAAATCTACTCAAATCATTTTCTTTGTTGGTCATTTCATGCAGAATCACATTTCACCCCAACTGATGGTTACTTTTACAACAATTATCTTAACAACAAAAGAATAACCACCTTAATAAGGTAGGTTACTCAGATGGTGGATTATGCAAGTTTACATTATGCGTCACGGTGATGCAGCGATACAAGCGCCTAGCGATGCTGAGCGCCCATTGACTCAAAAGGGAAAAGACGACTCAGTATTAATGGCTCAATGGTTACAGAACCAAGGTATTAAGATTGATTCGGTGTTAGTAAGCCCTTATTTAAGAGCCGAACAAACTAGGCAGGTTGTGAGTCAATACCTTGATTTGCCAGCAAAGTCGGAAATTTTAGGGCAATTAACACCTGGAGGGAATGCTGAATTTGTGGCTGATCATATTCGAGACCTTGCTGTGCTAGGTGCAAATGCGATATTAGTTGTGTCTCATTTACCGCTGGTTGGTTATTTAGTATCGGAGCTGTGCCCACATAAAGAACCACCTATGTTCACCACATCAACAATTGCATGCGTAGATATTGATGTGGCTCATCAGAAAAGTCATTTCGAATGGATGTTGAGCCCATCACAATTGCTGTTTGCTAAATAATACAGAACAGTATGAGCGCTTAACGGCGAGCGCTCTCCGCAGTTTCAATAAGTAGTAATAAGGCAGCATTACCACCCCATTCTTTAGGTGCTTGGTGAAAAGCAATAATATCAGGATGTTGGGCAAGCCATAGTGGTGTTTGCTGCTTTAAAACATGCTTGCCATGGCCGTGCATAATGCAGGCACAATAGACATTTTCACGCTTGCAGGCGGCAATAAGCGCGCCAATTTCTTGTTTTGCTTCCATTTGTGTTAAGCCATGCAAATCTAAAAATAACTCGGGAACGTAGTCACCCCGACGAAGTTTCTTTAATTCATAAGGATTGGCTTCTGGCCTTAAATAACGTGTAGGCCCTTCATTTTCAAGTTGAGGCTGGAATTCATCTGAAAAATAAAAAGAGGCGTCAACCTGTTCTTGCATGACTTTTTTATTTGATGCTTGTGTCACTTTGGCACGTACAGGTGCGTGCAGGACTTGGTCCTGACGGATTTTTTTTGCTCCATTAATGGCTTCTTTGAAAAGACGAATATCTTCATCTTCTAGACCAAATTTTTTTTTCATAATTTTAGTAATGTATTTTTGTGATTAATTTTTCTGGTTGCTAGTGTAACTCATTTTTAATGAATGGTGATAATCGTAGATTGTTCGCGTGAAGTAACATTTTTATAACCTTTTTACAGGTAAGCATTGACAAAAGGGGACTTGCTAGTCTAATTGTATATACATATCTATACTATTTATTAATACAATGATTAAAACTGAATTCAATAACAATAGGAAAAACGATGGTATTCAAAACACACTCACAAGATATCGTTTGGCGTAATGGCCGTATTGCCACTATGGACCCAGAACTATCGGTCCCTTATGGACTTGTTGAACACCATGATTTAGTTGTCCGTGATAATAAAATAGTTGCAATTGTCCCTTCTCGGGAAGTTGAATTAAATGACTGCCAGGTTATTGATGTCAAAGGTAAATTAATAACCCCAGGATTAATTGATTGCCATACACATTTAGTTTTTGGTGGTGACCGTGCTTCTGAATGGGAACAGCGAATGAATGGAGTTTCTTATGAAACCATTAGTTCTCAAGGTGGTGGAATTAATTCTACTGTGCGTGAAACTCGTAAGATGAGCGAGAACGAATTGTTTGAACGAGCTAAACCAAGGCTCGAAGCATTAATTCGAGAAGGCGTGACAAGTATTGAAATGAAATCAGGTTATGGGCTTGACTATGAAAATGAAGAAAAACAATTACAAGTCGCGAAACAGTTATCTGCACAATATCCTATTTCAGTCAGTTCAACCCTGCTTTCCGCTCACACTGTCCCCGTTGAATATAAAGATAGACCTGATGAATACATTGATTTGATTTGCCAAAAAATCATGCCTGAATTATGGGAAAAAGGCCTGTTTGAGGCGGTAGATGTTTTCTGTGAAAGTGTGGGGTTTTCCCTTTATCAAAGTGAAAAATTATTTTCAGCGGCTCAGAAATTAGGGATCCCAGTGAAAGGGCATGTGGAGCAGTTATCAAACTTAGGTGGGAGCGAGTTGGTTGCTCGTTACAAAGGTTTGTCAGTTGACCATATTGAATATCTAGACCTAGAAGGGATTAAAGCACTTAAAGCGAGTGGAACGGTTGCAGTTTTATTACCGGGGGCATTTTATTTTTTACGGGAAACCAAGTTACCGCCAATTGAGCTGTTGCGGGAATACAATGTTCCTATGGCAGTTTCAACGGATTTTAACCCGGGCACCAGTCCTTTTGCCTCATTACGTATTATTATGAATATGGCGGCCGTCCTATTTAAGCTGACACCGGAGGAGATATGGGCAGGCGTGACACGTAATGCTGCAAAGGCGTTAGGCCGTAAAAATAGCCATGGGCAATTGAAAACGGGCTTTGTTGCTGATTTTGTTGTGTGGAATGCGCAAGAGCCTGTCGAAATGATTTATGAACAAGGGAGTAACCCATTGTTCATCAGAGTGCATGAAGGCAAAATTACCCATCGAAACGGGTGATATATGTGACCCGCAGTTCTAGCTACGAAAATAACAATAATTAATAGTGGTAAATGATGTTGTTTGCCGCAATTTACCCTAAATATTTTCTGTTTTTTGTTTGTTTTTATTAAAATTACATCGTTTAATTATGTGAATGCTTAATAATTAAGCATGATGTTTTTATTCGCGACTGTCAGGATAAAAAATGTCCGATAGCACTAAGGTCGTGTTGTATGCTATCCAATGAATAGCATATTAATACTTAAGATTTTAATCATTAAATTGGAAATGACTGTGACAGCCGATAAAAAGGATAAACAGGGGGCACCGCTCCCACTCTATTTGCAAGTAAAACAATCGATAATTGAAAAGATCCATACGGCAGAGTGGAAGGCAAATGACCGTATTCCATCTGAGTCTGAGCTCGTGACACAGTTTCAATGTAGCCGGATGACCGCTAACCGAGCACTACGTGAATTAACGGCTGAAGGGTTATTGGTTCGCTTGCAAGGTGTGGGAACGTTTGTGGCTGAGCCAAAGGGGCAATCCGCACTATTTGAAATACACAGCATTGAAGCCGAAATACTGGCAAGAAACCATAAATACAGTTGCAGGATCATTAAGCTCGAAGAAATACAAGCGTCTCCAGCGCTCGCAAATGAATTAAATATCAGCCCAGATAGCGCCGTGTTTCATTCTATTATTGTTCATTTAGAAAATGATGTCCCTGTACAAATTGAAGACAGATATGTCAATGCCTTAGCAGCACCTGACTATTTAAAGCAAAATTTTTCATCGATTACACCGCATGATTATTTGTCTCAAGTCGCTCCTTTAACACAAGGGGAGCATATTGTTGAGGCCGTAGAGGCAGATGAGCGCTCAGCGAGGTTATTGCAAATTACCACAGGCGCATCTTGTTTGTTAATTACAAGGCGTACTTGGTCCCAGTCTTTCACGGTGACAAGTACCAAACTATTGTTTCCTGGTCACCGCTATAAGCTTAAAGGTAGTTTCACGTCATAAGTTATTTCTCCACGTAAAAGTATGGGCGGAATGATATACAACATATTTTCCGCTTATCGTATCGAGTGATTTCCTTTCATACCCATTTCGTGTGAATTTATTGTGAATTAAATGTGATCCAACAAGCATATTTAGAATAAAAAACACACACAAAAATATCAGGTTCATTTTATATCCAATTGTTTTATTTGAATAAAAATATTTTTATATCATATTTTTTTAATCTTTATGTTAAAAGATTGATTGATCGTACATGTATATACAACTATATCTATAAGAACAATAAAAGGTAGCTAATGGACAGATAAAAGAGGGTATACAAGTGACAGCACTGAATAATAAATATCGAAATATCGAAATTAGGGCGCCGCGGGGAAACACATTAAATGCCAAAAGTTGGCTGACAGAAGCCCCATTACGCATGTTAATGAATAACCTTGATCCTGATGTTGCAGAAAATCCTCATGAATTAGTGGTCTATGGCGGTATCGGGCGTGCAGCACGTAATTGGCAATGCTATGATCAAATTGTTGAGTCCTTAAAACAACTCGAGAGTGATGAAACACTGCTGGTTCAGTCAGGTAAGCCCGTCGGTGTTTTCAAAACCCATGCAAATGCTCCACGTGTTTTAATTGCTAACTCAAATATAGTGCCACATTGGGCAAACTGGGAGCATTTCAATGAGTTGGATGCGAAAGGCCTCGCCATGTACGGGCAAATGACGGCAGGTAGCTGGATTTATATCGGTAGTCAAGGCATTGTTCAAGGAACGTATGAAACCTTTGTGGAAGCCGCTCGTCAGCACTTTAATGGTGATTTAACCGGGCGTTGGGTATTGACTGCAGGTTTGGGTGGAATGGGGGGTGCGCAACCTCTTGCTGCAACATTGGCTGGTGCATGCTCATTGAATATTGAGTGCCAGCAAAGCCGTATTGATTTCCGTTTAAGAACTCACTATGTGGATGAACAAGCGGTCGACCTTGATGATGCATTAGCGCGTCTTAAAAAATATACATCGGAAGGAAAAGCCATTTCTATTGCACTGTGTGCCAATGCCGCTGAAATTCTGCCTGAGCTTGTCAAACGTGGTGTAAAACCGGATATGGTGACCGATCAGACAAGTGCTCATGACCCGCTAAATGGTTATTTGCCAATTGGGATGAGCTGGGAAGAGTACCGTGAGCGCAGTGTCCAAGAGCCCCAAGCCACCGCGTTGGCAGCGAAAAAATCCATGGCTGAACATGTTAAAGCCATGTTAGCGTTCAAACAACAAGGCATTCCTACGTTTGATTATGGGAACAATATTCGCCAAATGGCGTTGGAAATGGGCGTAGAGAATGCGTTTGATTTCCCTGGTTTTGTGCCTGCTTATATTCGCCCACTATTTTGCCGCGGTGTTGGCCCATTCCGCTGGGTCGCGTTATCAGGGGATCCTGAAGATATCTATAAAACCGATGCGAAAGTGAAAGAGCTGCTACCGGATGATAAGCATTTACATCGCTGGTTGGATATGGCTCGTGAACGTATTAGCTTCCAAGGCTTGCCAGCACGTATTTGTTGGGTAGGGCTTGGGGACCGCGCTAAATTAGGTTTAGCATTCAATGAGATGGTAAGAAGCGGTGAGGTTTCGGCCCCGATTGTTATTGGTCGTGACCATCTGGATTCAGGTTCAGTGGCCAGCCCAAACCGTGAAACAGAATCCATGAAAGATGGCTCTGATGCCGTTTCAGACTGGCCGTTACTCAATGCGTTATTAAATACAGCCAGTGGTGCGACATGGGTATCTTTACATCACGGTGGTGGCGTAGGTATGGGCTTCTCTCAGCACTCTGGGGTAGTGATTGTGTGTGATGGAACGGATGAAGCAGCAGAGCGTATTGCCCGAGTGTTGCACAATGACCCGGCAACCGGTGTCATGCGCCATGCCGATGCGGGCTATGACATCGCTATCGCATGTGCGCAGGAAAAAAATCTTAATTTACCAATGATTAAAACACGTTAAGGAGTGCCATGATGACTAAGTTAACCATTCACCCAGGAAAAATGACACTCGAAGACCTCCGCATTGTTTTCCAACAGGCAGTAACAGTGGTACTGGATAAACGCGCTCACGCGGCTATTGAAAAAAGCGTTGCAACGGTCAATAAAATTATTGAAGAAGATAGAACCGCTTACGGTATCAATACAGGTTTTGGTTTGCTTGCCAATACCCGCATTGCAACTAAAGATTTGCAATCATTACAACGCTCTATTGTGATGTCTCATGCTGCGGGTGTTGGCGAGCCGTTAGATGACGACCTCGTGCGTTTAATCATGGTGCTCAAAATTAATAGTTTAGCTCGTGGTTTCTCGGGTATTCGTCTTGAAGTCATTAATGCCTTGATTGCATTAGTGAATGCGCAAGTTTATCCATTTATTCCTGCGAAGGGTTCTGTGGGAGCTTCTGGCGACTTAGCGCCATTAGCACATATGAGCCTAATTCTGTTAGGAGAAGGGAAAGCCCGCTATGAAGGCAAATGGATTTCAGCGAAAAAAGCGTTAGAAAAAGCAGGGTTGACCCCGCTAAAATTGGAAGCTAAAGAAGGCTTAGCCCTATTAAACGGTACGCAAACCTCCACGGCTTTCGCGTTGAAAGGGTTATTTGAAGCAGAAAAATTGCTGTTATCTGGCATTGTTTGTGGTGCGCTTAGTGTTGAAGCCACACTGGGCTCTCGTAAACCGTTCGATGCACGCGTGCAAGAGGTTCGAGGGCAAAAAGGGCAAATTGATGTTGCGGCGATGTTCCGTGATGTTTTATCACCGACCAGTGAGTTGGCGAAGTCCCATGAGAACTGCGTGAAAGTGCAAGACCCTTATTCACTACGTTGTCAGCCACAAGTGATGGGGGCTTGTTTAACCCAAATTCGCCAAGCCGCTGAAGTGATTTTAATTGAATCAAATGCCGTGTCGGATAACCCGTTAGTCTTTACCGATAATGGTGATATTATTTCAGGCGGTAATTTCCATGCAGAGCCTGTTGCTATGGCAGCCGATAATATTGCGCTTGCGTTAGCGGAAATCGGTGCGTTATCTGAACGCCGTACTGCATTATTGATGGATACCCACATGTCACAGTTGCCTCCTTTCTTAGTGAATAATGGGGGGGTTAACTCAGGTTTTATGATAGCTCAAGTCACCGCGGCTGCATTAGCCAGTGAAAACAAAGCATTAGCCCATCCTTCGAGTGTTGATAGCCTGCCGACATCAGCCAACCAAGAAGACCATGTCTCGATGGCGCCTGCCGCGGGTCGTCGTCTATGGGAAATGGCAAAGAATGTCACGGGTATTTTAGCCATTGAATGGCTTTCAGCGTGTCAGGGAATGGATTTCCGCGAAGGTTTGAAATCGAGTGAAACCTTGGAGAAAGCACGTAAAACATTACGTGACCAAGTGGCTTACTATGATAAAGACCGTTATTTTGCCCCTGATATTGAAGCGGCAATTAATTTAATTAACCAATATAAACTGTCCTCGCTGTTCAAGGCTGATTCAGTTTTTTCTAACTAGTTTATCAAGCAAATAAAAGGTGGCCGGCAATGTACTGGCCGCCTGAAGTATTTATCTGCACGACAATAAAATAATACGAAGGATAAATCATGCAAAGCACATCACAACTTGCGCGAGGGCTTTCTGCGCGCCACATTCGATTTATGGCTTTAGGTTCTGCGATTGGTACAGGTTTGTTTTATGGTTCAGCGAAAGCAATAGAAACTGCTGGTCCCGCGGTATTACTCGCCTATATTATCGGCGGTGCTGCAGTGTTTATGGTTATGAGAGCGTTGGGTGAAATGGCGGTCCATCGGCCACTTGCTGGGTCGTTCTCACAGTATGCTAGTCATTATTTAGGGCCGAGAGCCGGTTTTTTTGCGGGTTGGACCTATGTTTTTGAAATGCTTATTGTTTGCTTGGCGGACGTGACAGCATTTGGTGTTTATATGAAACTGTGGTTTCCGGAGGTTGCGCAGTGGATCTGGGTGTTGAGCATTATTTTCTTTATTGGTGCAATAAACCTATGCCATGTGAAAACTTTCGGCGAAATGGAGTTTTGGCTTTCAATCATTAAAGTTATTGCGATTATTGCAATGATTGTTGGTGGTGCAGCCATTATGATGTTTGGCTTTGGCCAAGCGGCAGACCATGCGGTTGGGGTATCAAACTTATTTATTCACGATGGGTTTATGCCAAATGGTATTGGTGGGGTGATTGCTTCCTTTGCAGTGGTGATGTTTGCGTTTGGGGGAATTGAAGTTATTGGTATTACCGCGAGTGAAGCGAAAAACCCGGAAACCACTATCCCAAGAGCGATTAATGCCGTGCCAATTCGCATCTTACTGTTTTATGTCCTGACCTTATTTGTTTTAATGTGCATTTACCCGTGGAACCAAATTGGGCAGCAAGGTAGCCCATTTGTGCAAATTTTCGATAGCTTAGGTATTCAATCTGCAGCGAATATCTTAAATATTGTGGTGATCACGGCGGCAATTTCGGCGATTAACAGTGATATATTTGGTGCTGGGCGTATGATGTATGGCATGGCACATGAAGGACAAGCGCCAAAAGCCTTTACCAAGCTGACAAAAAATGGTGTGCCTTGGATGACGGTATTAGTCATGGTTGCGGTGCTGTTAGTCGGAGTGGTATTGAATTATGTCATTCCTGATGATGTGTTTGTAGTGATTGCGTCAATTGCAACATTTGCCACCATTTGGGTATGGTTGATGATTTTATTGTCACAGTTTGCAATGCGTAAAAAAATGTCACCAGAAGAAATTAGCCAACTAAAATTCCCTGTGCCTATGTGGCCTGTCGCACCTATTCTAGCCATCGCATTTATGGTATTTGTTTTTGGTGTACTGGGGTATTTTGAATCAACACGAATTGCACTCTATGTCGGAATTGTTTGGTTAGTATTACTGGCTATCGCCTATGCACTTTGGGTCAAAAAACCTACGAAAGAGGCGGAAGTCGTGCTGCAAAACGAAAGCTAATATTGTTACTTTCTTACTGAGCTTGTTATTTTTCTCACGCCCTTTAGCTAAAATAAAGGGCGTTTTTACATCACCGCATTCATTAATAAGCGCGATAACCAGACTTTTTGGGCAAATTTTATTATATTAATCTGCTGATTTGTCTTTCACTTCGTGGCAAACTTTAACTATTCATATATTCCCTTTCAAAATACAGGCTGGAGAACCCCTTCTTGGAAAAGATTTTCGTTGATGAAGCCGTTGCAGAACTTCATACCATTCAAGATATTTTGCGTTGGACGATGAGCCGCTTTAATGCGGCTAATGTGTACTATGGCCACGGTACAGATAACCCATGGGATGAGGCGCTACAACTGGTGTTACCAACACTTTACTTGCCTCTAGACCTGCCCGATGAGCTGTTAACATCCCGCTTAACGCCAACAGAGCGTCACCGTATTATTGAGCGTGTTTTACGCCGTATCAATGAGCGTATTCCAGTTGCATACCTGACAAATCGTTCATGGTTCTGTGGTCATGAATTTTATGTTGATGAACGTGTGCTTATCCCTCGCTCGCCAATTGGTGAGTTAATCAATAACCACTTTGTTGGCTTAGTGGCTGATGAACCGCAAACCATTCTTGATTTATGTACCGGAAGTGGTTGTATTGCGATTGCTTGTGCTTATGAGTTCCCTGATGCAGAAGTCGATGCGGTTGATATTTCAAGTGATGTGCTGGCGGTGGCTGAACAAAATATTGCCAATCATGGTTTAGAACACCGTGTGATACCGATTCGTTCTGACTTATTCCGTGATATGCCAGAGGTTAAATATGACCTGATCGTGACGAATCCACCGTATGTTGATGCGGAAGATATGGACGATTTACCAGAAGAGTTTCGTGTCGAGCCTGAATTAGCACTGGCTGCTGGAAGTGATGGTTTGAAACTGGTACGCCGTATTTTAGCGAATGCCCCGCGTTTTCTGACGGAAGAAGGGGTGTTAGTGTGCGAAGTGGGTAACAGTATGGTTCATTTAATTGAACAATACCCTGAAATTCCATTTATTTGGCTGGACTTCGAATACGGCGGTGATGGTGTGTTTATGTTAACACGTGAACAACTTGTTGAGCACCACGCACATTTTGAGCTTTATATCGATTAATCAACAGTTGCGTGATGTTCCAAGATCATGTAATCAATAATAACGACACAACGATATAATAACTAACAACCAAAATTCTTGGTAAAACAAGAATGGCTTAGAATAGGAAACTCCGATGGCAGGAAATTCAATTGGGCAGCTGTTTCGTGTGACCACATTTGGGGAATCACACGGGGTTGCATTAGGTTGCATCGTCGATGGGGTTCCCCCAGGCTTAGCACTAACAGAAGCAGATTTACAAAAAGATTTAGACCGTCGCCGTCCAGGAACATCACGTTATACGACTGCGCGTCGTGAACCTGACCAAGTAAAGATTTTATCGGGTGTATTTAATGGGGTAACAACCGGAACCAGCATCGGTTTATTGATTGAAAATACTGACCAGCGTTCGCAAGATTATGGTGCAATCAAAGACGTGTTTAGGCCGGGCCATGCGGATTACACTTACGAACAAAAATACGGCCAGCGTGATTACCGTGGTGGTGGCCGCTCATCAGCACGTGAAACGGCAATGCGTGTTGCGGCAGGCGCGATTGCGAAAAAATATTTACAAGAAAAGCTCGGTGTGCAAATCCATGGCTGCTTAACGCAAATGGGCTCCGTCGCTTGTGAAATTAAAGACTGGTCAATTGTCGAAGAAAACCCATTTTTCTGTCCAGATCCAAGCAAATTAGAGGCTCTTGACGAATTATTGCGCGGTTTAAAGAAAGAGGGTGATTCGATTGGCGCTAAAATTACTGTCATTGCAGAGCATGTGCCTGCAGGCTTAGGTGAGCCCGTATTTGACCGATTAGATGCCGATCTCGCTCATGCATTAATGAGTATTAATGCAGTGAAAGGGGTGGAAATTGGTGATGGCTTCGGTGTTATTGCGCTTAAAGGCAGCGAAAACCGTGATGAAATTACACGAAATGGTTTCACATCAAACCATGCAGGCGGTATTTTAGGCGGTATTAGCAGTAGTCAGCCTATCATTGCACATATTGCGTTAAAGCCGACATCCAGTATTACCGTTTCAGGTAAAACATTAAACCGTGATGGCGAGGAAGTGGAAATGATCACCAAAGGGCGTCATGACCCTTGTGTAGGCATTCGCGCGGTACCGATTGCGGAAGCAATGATGGCGATTGTTCTAATGGACCACTATTTACGTCATCGTGGCCAGTGTGCGGATGTAACGCCAGCAATGGAACCTTTTGAGTAATCGGTTTTACTGTGTTTTATGTAGTGACAACAGAGCGGCCTATAAGGTCGCTTTGTTGATGATGAAGGTTCGGATGAAGCCTCCTAAAAATACCTCATCTAGGTTGTGATATCACCAAACCTGACTGGCGATATATTCACATCAACATCATGATATTTCTTCTCTTTGGATAGTAAAATGGATTGGCTAACTGCCGTTGCACCTGAAGTTTATGCTTTACTCTTCTTTGTTGCGCTGTTTGCAGGGTTTATTGACTCCATCGCGGGTGGTGGTGGGTTATTAACGATCCCAGCCCTGTTATCTGTGGGAATAACACCTGTTGAAGCTTTAGCAACCAATAAGTTGCAAGCGGTTGGCGGTTCGTTTTCTTCAACGCTCTATTTTGTTAGGCGCAAAGCCATAGATTTACGAGCACAACTGTTTCCGTTCATTATGACCATGATTGGTGCCATGCTGGGTGCGATTGTCATTCAAATGATTGATACCGCGTTCTTAAAACAGCTATTACCCATCTTGGTGATTTGTGTCGGCTTATACTTTTTATTGACGCCATCAATTGGTGTACAAGACCGCCAACAGCGTATCAGTATGCCTTTCTTCGGGGTGGCAATTGGGATGACGCTGGGTTTTTATGATGGTGCCTTTGGTCCCGGAACCGGTTCATTTTTGGCATTGGGTTATGTTTTGTTGCTTGGTTATAATCTTGCCAAAGCCACCGCGCATGCGAAGTTACTTAATTTTGCCTCTAATTTTGGCTCTTTAGTGTTCTTTATTATCGGGGGTCATGTTCTTTGGGCCTTAGGTTTTGTTATGCTAATTGGCCAAATGGTTGGCGCTCGTTTAGGTGCGCGTTTGGTCTTAACTAAAGGACAAAAACTGATCAGGCCGATGATCGTGGTGATTTCGTTACTGATGAGTATTAAATTACTCCATGATAGCCATGGTGACGTGATTAAAGCTTGGTTTCTCTCATTATTTTAAGATGATTTAAATTATTCATGAGTACACATAATTATCAGGATCTAATCAATATCTTTGATGAATGTTTTGGTGTGACATATAACACCAGGCTGGTAAAAGGGGATGATGAACCCATTTATTTACCCGCAGATGAGGCAGTACCTTATCACCGGATCGTCTTTGCACACGGCTTTTTCACCAGTGCGCTGCATGAAATCTCACATTGGTGTATTGCTGGGGAAGCAAGACGTCAGCAAGTCGATTACGGTTATTGGTATTGCCCAGATGGGCGAGATGAAAAAACACAGTGTGAGTTTGAAGTGGTGGAAATCAAGCCCCAAGCGTTGGACTGGCTGTTTTGTGTTGCCGTTGGCATTCCATTTAATGTCAGTTGTGACAACTTAGAGGGGGATTTTGAGCCTGATCGTATTGCGTTTATGCGCAAAGTTCATGCACAAGTCATGCTTTATTTAGAAAATGGCATCCCTGAACGGCCATTACGCTTTATTAATGCGTTACAATTGTTTTACAATACGCCACCTCTTTGTGCAGAAGCTTTTCCTTATCCGGAAGATATTTTTGCCTAATGAACACACATTTAAGTAAGGATTAAGCATGCTTGCGGATTTAGAAACACGCATACTAACGAAAATTGATGATATGGTTGAACACGCGAGCGATGATGAACTCTTCGCTGGCGGCTATTTGCGTGGTCACTTAACCCTTGCTGTGGCTGAACTGGAAGAAGAAAACGAAACCAGTTCTGAAGCATTATATCAACGTGTCGAAGTCAGTATTCAAAATGCCATCAAAGCTGGCGAATTGACACCACCAGACCAAGTACTGGTTTTAGATATGTGGAAAAACTTATTAAATAACGCCATTTAATTTGTTGAGTTCTGCATGAAAAGCGGGGAAACCCGCTTTTTTGTTAGCTAAATTTTGTTGCGAGTAAAAATTATGGCGAATATTCGTTTAGCAACCCCCCTTGATGCCAAATATCTTCCTCCGGTGGAAGTCTCCGCAGGCCAGGCATTTACGAGTATCGAAAAATATAAATGGCTTGCTGAAGGTGATGGGCAAACGGAGCAAGACCACCTCGATTTTATTTCTGAGCAATTAGAGTGGGTAGCAGTGAATGATTGTGATGAACCAATTGGTTTTATCAATGCTGAAGATCATCATACTAGCCTGCATATTTGTGAGGTTTCTGTTTGCCAGCCATGGCAAGGACGCGGGCTGGGTAAAAAGCTGATTAAGCAGGTTCTTGATGCTGCTTTGGCACGTAATATCACGGTAGTGACATTGACCACTTGCCGCGATGTGCCTTGGAATGCACCTTATTACCAACGCTTGGGTTTTAAAATTCTTGAAGATAGTGAGCTAACCACCGAACTACAGGCTATTTTACAGTCTGAGGTCGATGCAGGGTTTACTGCTGAAGACCGTTGTGCAATGGCTATCTCATTAACTTAATGCATTAATAAGGGAGTTTAATAGGGCGACCTAATAATAATTTCCTTACCCAAAAACGGTTTGGGTTGAGTTCTGCAAGAGTTTCATCGTCTAGGGGGAGTACTTCCCCAAAAATTTGCGCCGCAAGCAATTCTGCGCAAAGTGGTGCGGTTGATAACCCTCTTGACCCTAATGCACCAAAAATAAATAAATTTGGGTGCACTGGAGCGAGTGCAATAGGCTGTTCTTTGGCAATTTGAGTGGGCAAATTGTGATAGAGTGCCACATGTTGTTCGAAATCAGGCACATTGCCTAATAACGGAAAATGGTCGCGAATAACACAACGAATACCTTGGCGTGAACGTTGTTGAGAAATATCGATATCCTTAGGCCAAGTTACATCGGGTAGGTTATCAACCAGCTTTTGGCGGTTCCCTTGCTGTTCCTCTTCACTATAATCGAAATCAAGTCGTTCACGTTGGTAGCTAGCACCTAAGCAATGTTGTGTACCCGTGGCATCGGCAGGGGTTAAATAGCCTTCAAAGCACAGAACATTTTTCAGTTGTTGTAGGGTGTGATTGGTTGGAATATGGCTGACTTGCCCACGCACAGGCGAAATAGGTAAATTAACGGTTTGAGCAAATTGGCGCAGCTTGTGCCCATTAGCAATAATGACAGTTGAGTGAACACGTGTTAGCTGTTTGTGTTGTGCGGTTTCAATTAATAACTGCCAATCTTGTTCTGTTTGTTTTAATTCAACGACATTATGTTCAAAACAGAAGGTAATACCCTGCTGTTGTAAATATTGTTGTAAACTCTCACAAAGCTGGGCAGGGCACAGCCATCCTCCAGACGCATAATGAATGCCATCATGGTTGACATCAACGCCGCAAATATCACTCAGTTGCTGACGACTTTTACCAATAGCAAAATCAGTCGGCCATTCGGTTCCTAGCATTCCCGCTATCTTGCGAGCCACTTTGTCGTTATAGGCTAATTGGCTCACGCCACACCATTGCCCTTCAAACGCGAGCCCTTGTTTTGCTAATTGGTGATAAAAGCGAGAGGCAAAGGGGAAAGCGCTGACAAAAAAACGTTCGAGTGGGTCGTTATTGCCGGTGAGTAAGGGGTAAATAGCCCCTTGGCGATTGCCCGAAGCATTCTGCGCAACTTGTGCATCTTGGCAGTATAAGGTGACTTTAGCACCGCGGTTATGAAGGGCGTAGGCCGCTGTTAAACTGGCAAGCCCACCACCAATGATAGCGACATCAGTTGGGTTATCTGCGCTTTTTCTGGCAAACCAAGGCGTTGGGATATCAATTTCTTTTTCAGCTAAGACCCCAGTTAACATTTCTCGTTTGTTACCAAAGCCTTTGACTTTTTTAAGGGTAAAGCCAGCTTGTTGAAGGCCTCGTTTAACGGAACCTGCCACGGTAAATGTTGCAAAAGTTCCATTGATGCGGGCGAATTTTGCCATATTAGTGAACAGTTGTTCACTCCACATTTCGTGATTTTTTGAGGGAGCGAAACCATCTAAAAACCAAGCATCTATCTTATTGTTTAAATTGTTTTTTAGTAAAGATATTTGCTCATTTACATCACCAAACCATAAATCTAATATCACGCTACCATTTTCTAACATGATCCGCTGGTTACCCGGTAAGGCTTGTGGCCAATTTTTACAAAGGGATTGTGAGAAACTGCTCAGTTCAGGCCAACATTGGTGGGCTGTCATTAAGTCAGATTGTGTTAATGGGTATTTTTCAAAACTAATAAAATGTAATTGTTGCAATTTTGCGTTTGGATTTTCTGCTTTAAATTGTTTAAAAGATTGCCATAATGCTAAAAAATTCAACCCAGTACCAAAGCCAGTTTCGGCAATCACACAGGTTGTGAAAGGGTGTGTCGCGAAGCGATCAGGAAAATGATTTCCTTGCAAAAACACATGACGAGCCTCTTCTAAGCCATCTTGGTTAGAAAAATAGATATCTGCAAACTGTTCAGACATGGGTGTGCCTTCGTCATTCCAACTTAGGCGTGCGGTTTGTACAGCGTTCTTTTTCACAATAAGCCTACATTCTTTATTTAATACCTAAATTTTACCGCTGATATGGGTGTAAGGCTACCGTCATAAAAAAGTCTTATTGGCGTCATAAAGAAAAAAATACAAATATTTACCCTGATCGGACTTGTTCAGCGTACAAGTGTAAGCTAAAGTGACAACCTGTAATCCCGCAATCATATAATTATAGACATGAGGTAACGAATGAAGCGTGCAGTCATCACTGGTCTAGGTATTGTTTCCAGCCTTGGTAATAACCAGGAAGAAGTACTGGCTTCTCTGAAGGAAGGTCGTTCCGGGATCACTTTCTCAGAAGAATTCAAAGAGGCAGGGCTGCGTAGCCATGTCTGGGGTAATGTTAAAAATTTAGACCCAAAAGATTTAATCGACCGCAAAATTTTCCGTTTTATGAGTGATTGCTCCGCCTATGCTTATTTATCGATGGAACAAGCGATTGCGGATTCAGGTTTAACAGAAGAACAAGTTTCAAATTTACGTACAGGTATCGTTGTTGGCTCTGGTGGTGGTTCTCCACGTAACCAAGTTGCAGGTTCTGACGGTATGCGTGCTAAAGGTTTACGTGGTGTGGGCCCATACATGGTGACTCGTGCAATGGCATCGGGTATTTCTGCTTGTTTAGCAACGCCATTTAAAATCAAAGGTGTAAACTACTCCATCAGTTCTGCTTGTTCAACATCAGCGCACTGTATTGGTCATGCGGTTGAGTTAATTCAATTAGGCAAGCAAGATGTTGTTTTCGCTGGTGGCGGTGAAGAACTGAGCTGGGAAATGACCTGTGAGTTTGATGCAATGGGCGCATTGTCAACTAAATACAATGAGACGCCAGACAAAGCATCAAGAACCTATGACAAAGACCGTGATGGTTTCGTTATTGCAGGTGGCGGCGGTATCGTTGTTGTTGAGGAATTAGAGCATGCGTTAGCGCGTGGTGCACATATCTACGCTGAAATCGTGGGCTATGGTGCGACCTCAGATGGCGCAGACATGGTTGCTCCATCAGGTGAAGGTGCTGTTCGCTGTATGCAAATGGCGATGCAAGGTGTTGATAAAATTGATTACATCAATACACACGGTACCTCAACGCCAGTGGGTGACACGAAAGAGTTAGAAGCGATTCAAGAAGTGTTCGGTAACAACTCTCCAGCAATTTCAGCAACGAAAGCAATGAGTGGTCACTCATTAGGTGCTGCGGGTGTTCACGAAGCAATTTATAGCTTACTGATGTTAGAACACGGCTTTATTGCGCCAAGTATTAACGTCGAAAACCTAGATGAGAAAGCTGCGGGCTTGAATATCGTGACAAAACCAACCGAACAAGCGCTGGATACGGTCATGTCTAACAGTTTCGGTTTCGGTGGAACTAACGCCACATTAGTGATGAGCAAATACAAAGCATAATTTGTATTAGGCTAACGTATTAAATAAGCGAGAACTTCGGTTCTCGCTTTTTTTTTATATATATGAAATCAATAGGCACACTATCGTTGTTTTATTAAATAATTAATATTTTGAATATGGGAGTATATGGCAAATAAATAAAGTTAATTGATATAGGAAAAATTTATGAGTATTAAAAATTTCTTTTACACAATGAGTAATAGTTCGACAAAGATGCTTGAAGTCTATATTAAAAATAGCTCCGAAGCGAATAAAAAAAATGTATTTAACATGGCTTTTTCTAAGATAAGTAACATATACAACCGATATGGGTGGGATGTTGAAGGAAAAGGTAAAGAGAAAATCACAAAGCAAATTAAAATTTTAAATCATCTAGTGGATATAAATACCGACAAATCGAAAAATAGTGATAGTAGTCATCTATTACACGTCAAATCAGAACATAAACTCGATATGCTTGCAGCCTACTATGACCATTCGAATAAAAAAATAACTGCGGAAAGCATGATGAATTTTCTTCTTGGTAGTATCTATAATAGAGATATTCATGTTAGTAGCGCAAATATTAATTTTTCAGGCTCAGATTTGTCGAACACAGTAGTTGAAACAAGTAATAACATCCCTTTGTTAAGGGCTGATTTTTCTGATGCCAACGCTGAAAATACGGAAATTAACATCCCAGTTAAAATAGATGTTGATTACAACTTTACGAATACTAATTTAAAAAATGCGACAATAAAACTAGATATCCAGTATGATAATTTGAGTGATACGGTTATGAGTAGCTTATTTGGTAATGATGACTTCCCTTATAAAAGTGTTTTTAGTTCAATATCGACAATTGATAATAAATATATTGGAATTAAACAAGAGGCATTTAAGGAGCTTGCAAAAGCTTATGATAGAAGAAAAGATTATTTCAAGAGTAATGCCTTGGTTGGAGATGAATTTTTAAGTCAGTATATGAATATAAAAAGCAGGAGCAATAAGATTAAATAAGTGGTTTCAATGGATTCAAGTAATTAATATTTTTTGGGAATATCATGAATATGATAAGATATTAAAATATTGAAAGGCGATATTAAAAATATTAAGTCGAGGGTTAGTTAATCATTTTTACAGAAAGTTTAGTAATATGATTTTTAAAGTCAAAAAATGCAGTAAATCATTTCCTTTTTTAGCAAAAAAACAGTAAGTGTATATAGTAGGTCAAGAAGGTAAAATGTTAAAAAAGTTACATAAAAATAAATACTGTAATAATTAAAATATTACCGATTAAACACTAAAAAGCCCCAAAATATATTTGGGGCAGTCTTTTGGAAAATTAGTATAAATTTATTTTTGTGTAGAGATTGTTCTATTTTTACGAATGCGTTTTACAATCGGTGGCAAAATTAGCACTAATACCGCTAGAATTAATAAACTTTGGGAAATCGTACTGCTCCAAAGAATATCGAAATTACCATTACTGATGGATAATGAACGGCGTAAATTTTGTTCTAACATTTCACCCAGTACAAACCCTAAAATTAATGGTGAAAGTGGGAAGTTCATTTTGCGTAATATAAACCCAAATACGCCTAGCCCCATCATGAGTAACAAATCAAACGTCGTACTATGAACGGCATATACCCCGACAGCAGAAATGCAAGCAATAGCAGGGACTAAAAACCATAACGGAACGGTTAGCATACGCGTGAATAAGCCAATTAACGGAATATTCATGATGAGCAAAACCACGTTAGCAATCAACAGAGCTGCAATTAACCCCCACACAATATCCGGTTGCTCTGTAAACATACCAGGGCCTGGGGTGATATTATAGAGCGTTAGGGCACCCATCATTACTGCTGTTGTTCCCGAGCCCGGAACGCCAAGAGTTAACATAGGAATAAATGACCCACACGCAGAGGCATTATTGGCGGCTTCAGGCGCGGCTACCCCTCGGACATCGCCATTACCGAAATCGCCTTTTTCACCACTGATTTTCTTTTCCGTCATATAAGTGATGGCGCTGGCAATGGTAGCTCCCGCTCCCGGTAATACCCCAACAAAGAAACCAATAAATGAAGAGCGTAATGCAGGGCCTGCGCAAGCTTTGGCCTCTTTACGGTTAAACAGCATTCTACCAGTTTTACGGATCAGCCCTTGGCCTGTGGCAGTGCCTTCGAGCATCAATAAAATTTCACTAACAGAAAATAAACCAATAACCACGACGATAAATTGCACGCCATCCGATAAATGTACGCTATCAAAGGTAAAGCGGTATTCCCCAGAGTTGGCATCCACTCCCACAGTGGCGAGTGATAAACCAATTAATGCAGCCAATAGTGATTTGATTGGGTTTTGGCTCATCATGCTACCTAAGCAGGCGATAGCAAAAACCATTAAGGCGAAATATTCGGCAGGCCCAAAGGCGAGTGACCATTCAGCAAGCAAGGGAGCGAATAAAATTATCCCTACAATTGCAATCGTTGAACCAATAAATGAACTGACTGCGGAAATTGAGAGAGCAACCCCGCCTTTCCCTTGTTTTGCCATAGGGTAACCATCTAGCGTGGTCATGATGGCAGCGGCATCACCAGGGACATTGAGTAAGATTGATGATATGCGTCCGCCATATTCACAACCTAAATAAACCGTGGCGAGTAAAATTAATGCGGACTCGGCGGGTAATTTCAGGGCAAAGGCCAATGGTAGCAAAATAGCGACACCATTAATTGGGCCAAGGCCGGGAAGCATACCCACGATTGTACCGATAAAACAGCCAATTAAGGCGATCAAGATATTTTGAGGAACCAGTGCGACCTCAAAACCTTGCGATAGATACATCCAAGTTTCCATGATTTCGCTCCTTAACTTAGCAGGCTGCCAATAGGCAAGGTTACATCTAGCCATTTATCAAAGGCATAGAACAAAAAGATACCTAAGACCGGGCCCGAAATAATCGCGGCGATAGGTGTCGCACCAAATAGCAGGGCGATACTGATGGTGAGTAAGCTGGTTGCAATCGGGAACCCTAACCATTCAAAAGCCCATGCATAAATAACAAGTGCAACAACTAATAAAACTAAACGACGTAATACATAGGGTTTTGGCCACTCAACGGCTTCTTGCTTGCCAAATAATAAGGCAAGGGCACAAAGCGCCATTAAGGAGAGTATGACAACCGGAAAAGGGCGGGGGCCCAGTGGTTCATAACTGAACTCACTTTGGATCCCCCAACCAATATAAATTCCGATAGCACACAGTATTAGCCAAACTATGGCAAATATGCGTTGGCTCATCGTTTACTCCGTTATTTGGCTAAACCGAAGGCACGGGCTTGTTCACGATACTGCTCGATTTCTTTTTTGACATAGCTATCGAGTTCTTGCCCCGTTAAGTTGTATTCAAATAAACCACGCAGTTCACGTTGTTTTTTGAATTCGTCGGTTTGTTGTAGTTTTTGGAAGGCTTCGACCCATTGGTTATAGTCAGCATCGGAGACTTTCGGCCCCATATAGAAACCACGAATGATTGGCCAAACAATGTCATAACCCTGCTCTTTTGCTGTTGGGATATCTGATAAACCATCCCCAAGGCGTTTGTCTGAGTAGACAGCAAGGATACGAATTTTACCTTCATTGATATACGGCGTCATTTCGCTGATATCCCCTGAAAGGACTTGGATATGGTTGCCCAGTAGTGCAGTTAAGGTTTCACCGCCGCCTTCAAAGGCCACATAGCGCATTTTTCGTGGGTCTATATCAATGGCTTTGGCTAATAAGGCCGTTTTCATCCAATCTTGGCTGCCAATAGACCCTCCCGCACCAAATACGATGCTGTTAGGATCTTTTTTGAAGGTATCCATTAAATCTTTCAGGGTTTTATAAGGTGAGTCGGCACGTACGGCTATCATACCGTAGTCGCTTCCCACACTGGCGAGCCAGCGAACATCGTTTTCGTTATAACGACCAAATTTTCCCTGTGCGAGGTTGAGTAAGGAACCTCCTGAGAAAGCAACAATAGTGCCGGGTTCGGCAGGGCGTTGTGCGACGATGGCGTTATAAGCAACGGCACCAATACCGCCTGGCATATAGGTTACGCGCATTGGTTTTTCAATTTCTTTGGTTTCCAGAAGAGATACTTGTACTAACTTACAGGTTAAATCAAAACCGCCTCCAGGTTTGGCAGGGGCAATACATTCTGTACGTTCGGGTAGGGCGTTTGCTTGATTGATGCCAACTAAAAATATTGCTGTTGCTAAGGCCGTTTGGGTGAATTTTTTCATTATTTTTCCTTACTAAGACAATAATTAGAGGTATATATTATTACTGCTTGTTGTGCTGGTATGGCATCATTGCCCGATGAAGCTTTCATTTACCTTTCATTAACAAATATTATTATTTTTATGTGATATATATCAGATTGTTTTGTATTTTTACTTTTTTGTTATGTTAACTTAATGTTAAATTAATCACGTTAATAGTGTTTGTTAGCAATAGTTGTGATGGACACAGTAAAAATGTGCACATCTGCTTTCCATTCATTCAATGGAATGCCAACGTATACTGATAAATAATTATAATGAGTATGCGGAATGAGAATTTTATTGGTTGAAGATCATGACGAGTTGTCATTATGGTTACAGAAGGCCTTATCGTCATCTGGGTTTGCGGTTGATCTTGCTAGTGATGGTGCGATAGCAGACCAGCTATTACAAACTGAACGCTATGAATTAGTCGTGTTAGATGTATCACTACCTAGAATGAGTGGGCTTGAGGTATTGGCGCAAATGCGCAAACGGCATCAAGAAACCCCCGTATTGTTACTAACAGCGAATTCCGACGTAGCCGACCGTGTACAAGGGCTAAATGCAGGGGCTGATGACTACCTGACTAAACCTTTCGATATTGCGGAATTAGAAGCGCGTCTTCGTGCTTTATTGCGGCGTAGTCAAGGGCAAGTTAATGAGTCACAACAGTTTGGTTTACTTAGTTACCATGAGGACGGTTATTTTTTATTAGGCGAAGAGCCGCTAGGCTTAACACCAAGGGAATATGCGGTGTTAAACACCCTATTTCATCGACGAGGTCGGCCTGTTTCTAAAATGCAATTATTTGAACAGGTATTTTCGCTGTCAGATGAAGCCAATTTACAAAGTATTGAGTTATATGTTCACCGTGTAAGAAAAAAACTTGCCGGTTCGGATGTTAACATCAATACCTTACGCGGATTGGGATACCGATTAGAGCAGTGTAGTGTATGAAATTAGTCGCTCATCCACGCTCTCTCTTTCATCAGTTACTGCTCTTTTTCGGTATCCCCCTCATTTTGTTGGGGAGTTTTTCGGTTTATACCCACTATTACAGTGCAAAAAATGCTGCAAATTTAGCCTATGATCGAACGTTACTAGCTTCAGCTCGAACAGTTGCAGAACGCTTACAAGTGGTAGATGGGCACCTCTCGGTGAATGTGCCTTATGTGGTGCTTGATAGTTTCGAACTAAATAATAATGACCGAATTTTTTATCAGGTCATTTCCCCTGACGGTGAAACTATCTCTGGTTATGATGACTTACCGCCAATTCCCCCTTATTGGATGCGTTCACAGCACTATACTGCGCTAGTTTATTTTTATGATGCGCAGTACAAGGGCTTACCTATTCGTATTGCTGCGTTTTATCAACCGATTAATGAAGGTGGCATCACTGGGATGGTTGAAATTCGTGTTGCGGAAACGGTCTATTCGCGGCAAGATCTCGCTAATCAATTATTAATTTCTGCCTTGATGAGTCAAGGTACCGTGGTACTTTTAACCATGGTGCTTGCCTATATTCTACTTAGTAAGCTGCTGGCACCGTTGAAAAGATTATCTCACTTAATGTTAGGCCGTTCTGCTAATGATTTAACACCCTTGCCAGACTTACTGCCGTGGTCGGATTTATCGCCATTAATTGATGCATTAAACCGTTATATTTCACGGCTAAAGCGGATGGTTAGACGACAAGAGCGGTTCAGTGCAGATGCATCTCATCAGCTTAAAACACCTCTAACCGTTCTTAAAACTCAGGTTTCCGTCGCGATTAATAGTACAGATGAAACTCAACGGCAACAGAGTTTACAAGCCATCAATAAAACCCTCGATAATACGATCATTTTGACTGATAGGCTTTTGCAGCTATCGCGGTTAAAAGCCCATGAAAAAGAATCAATTACGCAGTATCGTGCCATAAATTTAGTAGAAATTGTTCACCAAGCGTGTTTTACTCGGTTACCTCAAGCAGAAAGCCAAAATATTGACTTAGGCTATGAAGGTGCAGAAACGGCATGGATTAAAGGCGAGCCTATCTTATTAGCTGAGATGTGTGCAAATTTAATTGATAATGCGATTAAATATACACCTGCAAATGGGGTGGTCACCGTTCGTGTGGTCAGCAGTGACGACCATCTTCATTGGGTCTTAGAGGTTGAAGACTCTGGCCCTGGGATCCCAGATGCGAAAATTAACCGTTCTATGGAAGCCTTTACTCGTTTAAATAATGCGTTAGGTAAGGAAGGCGCTGGCCTTGGGCTGGCGCTTGTGAAAGATATTGCTAGCTATCATGGCTCTGAACCTCAATTATTAAAAAGTAAATTACTTAATGGATTATTGGTTAGAATCGCATTTAAAGCCAGCCAAGCGCCGTGGTAAGAAAAACGCCCTTACTAAGGCGTTTCTCTGGTGACAAAGTCTAAACGCAGTAAAAGCTAGATACGTTTAGTTTCACATTGATATTAATATCTGTGATAGCGTGTTATTTGAAGGTTCGTGTTTAAAATCACAGGTTATTGTGTTTTGTTCGAGGCTTGCTATTGAGGATGATAATAATGATTCTGAATCTAACTTATTGTCTTCATTAAGAAATATATTGGCTATAGCTAGCGCTGTGTCATTTTTTACTTCATTAATAAATGTCTCGATTGATTCTATTTTTAAATCTGTGTTGTATATTTCATCAAGCAAAGCCGATATGTCTTGGGAAATCAAATTTGAATCTTTATTTTCTGAGTGGTCTTTAATGTATGTCACGAGGTCATTTTTTGTATTAGCAAGTTTGTTTTCTAATGAATATATAGCATCAGTATGCTCTAATTTCGTATCTTGTCTTCTGTTTAACTGTAAGCGTTGATTAGTGATATCTAACAATGCATCTTTAATCGTTTGACAATAGGTTTCCTCGCTGACATTAGATGTGACAGATTTTAATGGAACATAATTATATACGTTAGAAATAAAGTCATCTCTTACTGCGGTTAGATATTCTTTCTCACGTAATACCTCAGATATATTGATATTGTTTTCACTTTGTTGTAACTCTTGGTTCGTATTTAGGGTTAAATTTGAAATCATAGTAAACACTCCATGTTAATAATTTTTGAATATTTCATTACTGTGGTCGTAGTTAATTAATATAACCTACTTAAAATGAGGTGACTAATTTTTATTTGGTATGGAAGTATTGTTGATATCATTTGAAATATTGTTTGGTATTCAAAGATGATTTTTAAAATCTAACTATATATTTAAAAGTGGAACGGTTTTATTTGATGGGTTTTTTATTTTAATAATATTCAGATAGAGCCACGGATTTTATAAGGAGAATTATAATTTGGAGTGTCAATTCCCCCTAAAATTAACCGTTCTATGGAAGCGTTTATACGTTTAAATAATGCGTTAGGTAAGGAAGGCGCTGGTCTTGGGCTGGCGCTTGTGAAAGATATTGCTAGTTATCATGGCTCTGAACCTCAATTATTAAAAGGTAAATTACTTAATGGATTATTGGTTAGAATCGCATTTAAAGCCAGCCAAGCGCCATGGTAACAGAAACCACCCAATACAGTAGGTGGTTTCTATAACAAACAGTGAAATGTAAATCTAGTGAAAATAAAAATACATACTAATCCCGTAATGGGATAAATACAGGCATTGATTTGTTATGCAATGGTTGGTCGTATACATCGCTAGTTACCGTGTCTTGTGGAAATTCAGCGATGATCGAAGATAATAGCGATTCAAGGTCTTTATCACTTTCATCGCCATCAATAAAATTGAGATTTATTTTATCTTTCTCCTCGTTAATACGAGTTTCAATTGACATGATTTTTGATTTTTTGTTAATTAACTCAATAAGTAATGGTGTAATCTCTGAAGAAATTGATTTTTTGTCTTTATTTTCTGAATAAGTATAAATATATTGAGAAATCTCTTTTTCTGTCTGATTAATTTGTTTTTCTAAAGAATGTATATCATTGATATATTCTAGTATCTCTGAATGTTCTTTTGAACTGTACATTTTAGTTAAATTCCCTAATTGTTCAGTTAAGTCTAATAATGTATACATTTTGTCTTTAACTATTTGGTAATATGTATCTTTATCAATAGCAGGCGACCCTGATTTTAAAGGGATCTTTATATGAATGTTAGAAATCAAATTGTTTATTTCATCTTTCAATATTTTTTTCTCTACTGCTAGCATATATATGTTATCTTTTTTATCACCAAAGTTATTAGTGTAAGAGACTATTTTACTTGGTGGAGTAAATTGATGTAGGTGATTGTTTAATTCTAAATTAACAAACTTCTCGAGTGTTTTTGCTCTAAGCAATTCATCATGAAACTGAGTTGTTAATTCTTCAATAAAATTATGGGTTTCCTTCTCATGAGTCAATATCCTGCTCTCAATAATATAACTAGCTAAACTTTCTTTTAAATTTAATATGTCTTTTTCTAGCTGGGATCTATTGATTGAATATGTGGACTGGTTGTAATATAAACCTGCTTCTTTTTTTATTTCTATGTTGATACGTGACTCAATTTTATTGAATAATTCTTCTAACTTTTCATCAATATTTTTTTGATATTTTTCTTGCTTATTGTAGTCAAGTTTGAGCAAATCAAAAACTGATGCTTTGTGGTTTTTAAATTTTTCTTTAATGTTGGTCTTTAAGTTTTTTAAATATTTAATTGACTGGTTTAATTCGGTTAATAATTTAAATTCTTTATTGTTTTGGTAGTCACTCTCCTGATAATTAATTTGAGTGTCTTTATATTGTTTAAATATATCATGAATGTCATCTAAGTATTCAGAACTTTTTATTTGGTCAAAAACGTTATGCAAATCTTTAATTTCTGTATATTTAGTATTTAACTCTGTCGTATTTTTTATTAACTCATCGACTGTATTATTACTGTTGAAATGCATTAAGCTATTACTGTTAAGTTCTCTTAGTAGCTGTTCTATGTTATTTTGATTTTTCTTAGCAGTTATGTATAAATTAGTTATATTTATATCTAATCCTGATATTCTTTGCATATGATCAGATCTAATACCCATATTCTCGACCGTTTTATATAGATATTGTTGGGATAAATCATAACTATTCTTAAGGCCTTCATTAATTTGATTAAGATCGACACTTATAGTGTTTAGAATAATAGGATTTTTTTGATATGAAATTACATCGGGTGAAACAAAATGGCCTTTCTTACTATACTGTAAATCATACATTAAACGGAAAAAATCATCCTTATATCTACTATTGAATTCGGATTTATTGAAAAGAACAGATTCTGAATTTTCCCGGATTGTATAATAGCCTTGCTTATTTGTATGTGTAGCATGTAATTCCTGTAATATTCTGAAATTATTTTCTTGATTTCTGTCTTGTTCGTTAAGCATAGATTCTATATCTTTTAAATCAGACCATTCATCAGATTCGTTTATCTTAAATTTATGTTTTAATTTGTCAATTTTAGCAAGTAAATAAAAAATGGCTGGGCTATTTTTATCTAGATTATCGCTAACACTTTGATATAACTTTTCTAAGTAAATGGTATTTTTCGTTGGTTTTTTACTAATTGATAAGATTGTTGAATAGTCTATTTCCTTAAATATATTTTTACTATCTATATTTGCCAGCGATATCTGATTTTTATTAAATGTAGAACTCATAGTAAACACTCCGTGTTAATGGTTATTGAAATTTGCATATATACAGATGCCAATAAAATATAATCTAACAATAAGAAGTAGACTAATTTTTATTTTATATAAAAATGCGATTAGTATAATTTAAATTATTAGCAATGAAATTTTTAGCAATCTCATAAGTGGAGGGAATGATATTGTTTTATTTAGATATAAAAATGATAATTGTAGATAGGTTAAGGCGCTAAAGGAAGTTAGCGCCTTTATAAGTCAATTATTGGTTAATTAGACTAAAATCCCACTCTTTTAGTGCTTTAATTGAGTCCTTGTCTTGGTATTTTGCGCCAAGTTCAAGGTAATCATGGGCTTTTTGGATATCGTCTTTACTTTTGGTACCGACCCAGCCGTTGTAATACATATAAGCAAGTTTGTATTTAGCCATCGCATGGTGAGTACCTTGTTCAAGGTCTGTCATATCGTAATATTTTGCTGCACGGACATAATCTTTTGGCACTCCTTGGCCAAAATAGAGCATATCCCCAGCTAAATGAGCAGTGTTACTGTCATTTTGTTGTGCGCCTAAATCAAAATAATAAAGCGCTTTCGGGAAGTCTTTTTCTATACCGCGCTCATTATCTTTACGATAAAGATTACCTAAAATATTATAAGCGCGAGGATAGCCATTTTTCCCTGCTAATTCATAATAATAGATCATCTTTTGGGTATCTTCAGGCACTCGTTCACCGCGTGCATAAGCGATACCTAATGAGAAGGCTGACATTTTGTCGCCAGCCTCAGCTTCGACGCGCTGCTTTTCAATTTGCTCGGCGAAACGACCATATTTCTCATAGGCTTTTTCATCGGCAACTTGTTTTTCAATTGCTTGTTTATCTTGGGCTGAAAGTGTATCCATTAGCTCAATAGAACTTGGTTTTTTATCAAGTTGTAATGCATAGTAATAGGCTTGCTTGGCATCGCCTTTTTCTACATAAGCCTGATAAATTGCATCAAGTGCGTGAGTTGGGTGGTAATTTAACGAAATTTGATACCATTCGATGGCTTTGTTAATATTTTTATCAATATCACAATCGCCTTTTAAATAGAGGGTTCCCATCTCTTTGGAAAGACTTTCTGGATAATGAATATAGTGTTTGTCGGTATTTTTCTGGAAATTGCTTTTTTCAATCCATTCCTTCAAATACCGGCTTGCTTTATCCATATCCACATTATCGCTGTTTCCACAATATTGGCCAGGATAGTAGATTTGATAGAGTTTCTCCGTTGCGGCTAAATCACCTTTATCGTAAGCTTGTTGTAAATAAGTTAAGGCTTTAGCGTTATCACTATTTACGTAATAGTAATACAGATTAATTAAAGCTTTGGTACGCGTGTTTTCTTCACTTAGCAGCAGCGCTAAATATTTTTGTTCGTCTTTAGGGCGATTAAGCTCTCTTTTTTTATCTTTAATTCCATCTCGATACAAATCCACCAATGCATCGAAGGCATTATTAGAAACCTTATCATCAGCTGATTTCATACCCTCTTGTAGATATTGAATGGCTAAATCATATTCAGGAGAGCCAGAGAGAATTTTGTTATCATATAAATACGTTCTGGCTAGTTGAACTTTAGAGAACAAATCACCTTTTGCTGCACCTTCAACGTAATTCTGGCGTTTTTCTTGGTTATCCTTAGTAACCGAATCAAGCGGTTGATATGCGGCTAAGTTGCCCGCTTCAATACTTTTCTTATACCAATCTTGCGCCGCGAGATTTTGGCCGCGTGAACTATACCAATCCCCGAGTTTAATATAAGCAGAGGTATCGCCTTTTTTGGCAGGAACAACGAGAGTTTCATAGACTTCAATATAATCATCAACCCGTTTTGGATTGGAATGTTTACGTAAATAAACGATGGCCTCATCCCAGTCAGGTTCCATTACCCAAGCGTTTTTTTCTTCATTTAGCACGCCCATATATTGCATCTCACTATAGAGCGCGATTGCGTGGTCACTACCTTCATCACTAGCTTGTTTCAGGTATTTAGCCGCTTCAAGGCGATCTTCTTTGACACCTTGGCCATAGAAATAAGCTCGACCCACTTTGTATTTTGCTGAAGGACTTTCATTGAGCATTTTCATGCCAATGTCATAATCATCCATATATTTGATGAATTCATTGCCCCAGCTTCCTGCTTTAAGGTAATACTCACGTGCTTTTTGTCGATTAGGCTCAACAAGCTGGCTGCCATTTAAATACTGATGTGCCAGTTTACGGGTATAGTCTTTACTGCCAATCGCTGCTAATTGGTCGTAATAACCTAAGATTTTTGCTTTATTTGCATTGAGATATTGATCCTGTTGGTAATAATCAATGAGTTCCTCAAGTGCGCTTTCTTGATTGAATTTTGCACTTTTCTCTAAATATTCAAGCCATTTTTTCTGGTCGACTTTTTGCCCATAATTACCATATTTGTAAGCATTGGCGAGCGTACGTAACGCATCAGGGTCATTCTGTTTCGCTTTTAGTTGAATATTGGCAAATGAAGCTTTGGCTTTTTCAATTTCTCTTTTACGTGATTTTAAAAAGCTAAAATCAGGGTCAGAAATCTGATTGTAATAGAAAAGGGCGGTATCATAATTGGCATCTTCGCCGTAGTTACCTTCTTGATATATTTCCCCTAATTCATATAAGCAGCGGTTATTTTTGAGTGCCGCACATTTTTTATATTGAGGAACTAAATCTTTTGCGGTAAGCCCAGTAATTTGCTGGAAGCGAGATTTGTAATACGCCTTATCATTGTGATAAGTAACGCCATCAAGGTTTTGCGCAATATATAAATAAGCAGATGCACTACCCAATTCTGCAGCTTTTAAAATATAATCGTACAATGGTTTTATTTCAGCATCACTTAAGGTATCAATATTAGTTAATTGAGTGAGCTTGTTTATCCCATATAAATAGGTGATATCAGCATCTTTATTAATCAGTGGTTCAATTAATTTCTGAGCCTCAGTATGGTTTCCATATAAAGCCATTTTGACTAATAACGCTTTTGTGTCAGCGCGATTTAAACCTGTTTTTAATAAAATATCTTTAGCGATTTGTAACTGACTTGGAAGTAATTCGGCTTGTGCTTGAGGTGAATGGAGCACATTGACTATCAGGTTAGCTATTTTATTGGTTTCTGTTGGCCGGTATTTTAATAATGCAGCAGCATAATAAACCTGGCTATTATAATTTTGTTTGATTGATTTTTCATATAAATCAAAGGCCTGATCACTATTTTTCTCTGCATCTTCTTTTAGTAAATAGTCAGCATACAAATAAGCTAAGGCGTAATTTTCGCGTTTAATGACATCGTTTTTGAGGATATCGACAATCGTTTTTTCATCGATAAGTGCTTTAATATCATAGCGATAATATACTTGAACTAATAAGCGATCGGCCGTTGATGGGTAACCGTTTTCATTAAGGTTGTCGATGAGTAGTTTAGCGGCTTTCTGCACATCCTGCTGAGTACCAAAAGCATTAATATAATAACGCGCTAATTGCATCTGAGCATCATAAGTGGGGTCTATGCGATTTGCTTTTTCTAAAGCAGCGAAGGCTTTTTCTGGCGAAAATAATGGGCTACCTTTAGCACTATAAACTTCACTTGCTACCACTAAAGCATCTGCGGAGTTCGGGTATTTTTCCATTAAAATAGGAGTGTATTTGGCGACAATACCACTCAGTTTTTTGTTTGGAAAATCGTAACTGGAGATTGCTCTCTCGTTGATGGTAACAAGTGCGTTTAAGTCGCCAAGATCTGCGGCAGCGGTGAGATATTTTTCAGCTAAAGCGTCATTTCGCTTAACATCGCTAAATGTACGGCCAGAATACACGTTATAGGCTTGATACATCGCGGGAGGGTATTGGCCATCAGCGGCATCAGTTAAATCCTGAATACGGTCGGTGTCAGCTTTGTAATTTAAATATAATGCCTTAGGGTGTTTAGCTTCCACAAGCGGTCGCAGATAAACTATCGCACGGTTTTTATTTCTCCGCACGCCATCGCCGGTCATATATTTTTGGTACAAAGCATAGATGGCGTTCTCATCACCACGGCTCGCACGTTCTTCTAAATTAGTGATGACTTTTTGTTTTTCTTCTTCTGTTTGTGAACCATACAATGATAAAGCCCCTGGCTCTAATTCACTTGCGTCAGAAATGTATTCTAATGCAGAGGAAAAAGAGAGGCGTTCATATTTTTTGGCTAACAGCGGATTTGGTGGTACGCCGTTACCACCTTCTTCATATATCGACGCGAGTAACATCGCGGGTAAGGGAAAGTCGTTGCTGACAAGCGGTGTTAATATTTCAACGGCTTTCTTACTGTCATTTTCAAAGTCATGAGCGATATAGCCCAAAGCAAATTTTGCCAGTTTTGAACCTTGGTTAGAAGCCAACGTAAAATATTGGCGAGAAAGTTCGATATTTTGTGGAACTTGTTCGTATTTATCAGCTAAATAAATACCCCCAATCATTTCTTGTGCTTCTTTGACACCGAGATCAGCCGCTTTAGTTAAAGAAATTAAACCGTTTTCATCAGTAGAAGTGTCTTCTATTAGGTGTTTATAACGAAAAAAGCCAAGGTTATATAATGCATTTTTATTGTTATCTTCCGCCGCTTTAATTAGCCAGTTTTGGGCTGCCACATCATCGGTTTTTGTGCCAATACCCTCTTTATACATCATGGCTAAGGCAAAAGCGGATTGTGAGTCTTTATCTGCGTTTTTTTGGAATTGTTCAAATGCAGCTTGAGATTCACCTTGTTGATATAAGTCGTAGCCTAATTGTGAGGGAGAGGATGAGTTGGTGGTATTGACGAAATAAATGCCAATGGCTACAGCAATTATTATCAATATGAACAACCCAACTTTGAACGGCTTAGTCATTGTCATTCCTTATTATGGTGGTTACTTGCCACGATCCATTTAGGTTTATCGCATTATCACGGCTTATTGAGTGGAGTTAATACTCCTAAAGGGGTATTTGATTTTGCTTAAGTCTAATTGGAATTCCAGAAGATTCAATCGGATTATCCTCTATCTGAAAAACGGTAATTCGATAAATCATATCAATGGTGGGCGAATTAAAGGTGATTTGAGAGGGATTTAAAATGTCACAAAGTATTAATGGTAAGGAATATGAAGGGAAATAAACGAAGGGACGGCGAGGATTTCAAACATAGCCCCACAAAGTGGGGCATATGAGTGACGACATTGCATTTATTGCTTTTGTAATTCTATTCTACTGGCAAGAATCTTCTTGAACCACCTTTTTTTCACGGCGGAATAATTCTGTCAGTGGTGTACGTAATTGTTGCGCTAACATTACCCCGAGTAATACCACACCACCACCGATTAAATGGTAGCTTTTAAGTTCTTCACCCAAGGCGAAAATAGCGATAATGGCAGTGAAAACGGGAGCTAGGTTCATAAAAATAGAGGTTGTATTCGCACCAAGGCGCATAACACCTTGGATCCACAATGCCGGAGCAACAATGGAGGCGGCAATCCCCGCAAATACCACTAAACCGATATTTTGGCTGTTCAGAGAGACATCTTCAGCTAGCAAGAAATTAGGGAGTAGCATGATAACGCCAAAGAAAACCTGAACGTACAGCGAGTCCCAGCTAGATAATTGGATTGACCAACGCTTAGTCAGAACACCGTACAGGGCGTATGCAGCGGACGCAACCAACATCATGGCTTCCCCTTGACCTAAGCCTTGAGAAAATAACGCACTTGGGCTTCCTTGGCTCACTAACCATACTAATCCACATAATGAAAGAATTGAGCCTAATATAATCCCCACAGTAGGAATAACGCGTAGCACAAAGATACTAATAATTACTGTTAGTAATGGGATCATTGAATTCATAATTCCCATAAAGGTCGCACTTACACTGTGAGCCGCATAATAAGCTAAACTTTGGTATAGCATCATCCCTAGCGCGCCTAAAATGGCGAGTTGCCACCAATGTTTCATTACCGTTTTAAAGTTTCGGAGCACCGAACGTAATACGAAAGGAGTCATGACAAGAAATGCCAACGCCCAACGGTAAAATGAGATTGCCGCAGGGTCAATGGCAGTGGATGCCGCTTTGTTAACAATGGCATTAATTGACCATAATAAAACCGCAATCAGCGGAAAAAGAAGATTCTTCATTAAAATATTCTCCCATATTGAATGGGCGCTAGTATACATCTGTCCGATTTTTTATATATACTGATAACCAGACAACCGATAACGCTTTTCAGACAGGAACCATGGAAAACTTAAAATCAGACATTTGGCAAATCAGTGAATGTAATATCGCAGAGCCTGAATTGGTGGCTTTTCGGCACGAGCAAACCGCGGCCCTCACTGAGTATAAATCCCATTCACACCCTTTTGGGCAAATGCTGTATGTGGTCTGTGGCATTATGGAAATGGAGGTGGCTGGTCAACATTATCTAGCGCCGCCAGAGTTTTGCATTTGGATCCCAGCGAACATTCCCCATGCTAGCTTTAATAAAGAAAGTGTCAAATTTCGGATCATCGATTTTTCTCATGAATATAACCAAGTGCTTGCCCAGCGGCCTTGTGTGATTAAGCTTAGCCCTATATTTCAGTCAATTATGACGGATATGTACCAACGCGGTATTGTTCAGCCTGAAACAGAGCAAGACTTACGTTTGGCTCATGTGCTGATTGACCAATTTCCATTGTCCCCTTGCCAAGATACTTATTTGCCTATTTCAAAAGACAAATTTCTTGCCCCAATCTTATTAGAGTTACAAAGCGACCCAGCTGATAACACGACGTTAGCACAATGGGCAAAACGCTATTATACATCGGAACGCACGTTATCAAGACGCTGCCAGCAAGAATTAGGTATGTCGTTTAGTGAATGGCGTCAACGCTTGCGATACTTACATGCCGTTGCCGGGTTAGAAAAGGGGAAAAGTGTCCATGAAGTGGCATTGGATGTTGGGTATAGCTCGGCATCCGCCTTTATTGCGATGTTCCAGCAGATATCAGGTGTCACACCAGACCGTTTTCGAGCGAAAGAATTTGACGTAGAAGGCAACCTCTCATAGGCATCTGGCTTAAACCGTGGCAAAATATTGTTCCACTTATCTATATAACGACACAATACAAAAAAGTTATTGATTGGGACAACAGCGTGAAAATTTTAGTCGATGAGAATATGCCATATGCTCAAACTTTATTTAGCGAGCTTGGTGAAGTGAAAGCAGTACCGGGACGTCCTATACCAGAACAAGAATTAATTGATGCAGATGCATTAATGGTGCGTTCTATCACTAAGGTTAATGAATCACTGCTTGGTAATACGCCAGTTAAATTCGTTGGAACCGCGACAGCCGGTTTTGACCATATTGATACCGAGTGGTTATCGGCGGCAAATATTGGTTTTTCATCAGCGCCGGGTTGTAATGCAATAGCGGTTGTTGAATATGTTATTTCTTCACTATTATTCCTAGCGGAACGTGATAACTTTGATTTGCGTGATAAAACAGTAGGGATCATAGGTGTCGGTAATGTCGGAGGGCGTTTAGCTGCAAGGTTATCGGCTTGGGGAGTCAAAACATTACTCTGCGATCCGCCACGTGCAGCCAAGGGGGATGACGAGTCATTCGTTTCTTTTGATGATATCCTTGAGCACGCTGATGTCATTACCTTTCATACTCCGCTGAATATGTCAGGGGAATATAAAACTTTCCATTTAATGGATGAAACGCATTTAGAAAAATTGCGCGATGGTACCATTTTAATTAACGCAAGTCGGGGTGAGGTGGTTGATAATAAAGCCCTATTATCTGTGCTTAACCGCGGAAAAAAACTGAGCGTTATCTTAGATGTGTGGGAGCCAGAGCCTGATTTAGATACGGCACTTTTAGCATTAGTGGATATTGGCACGCCGCATATTGCAGGCTATACGCTAGAAGGTAAAGCCCGAGGAACGACGCAAGTTTATGAAGCTTACTGCCAGTTTCTCGGCAAATCGTCACAAGTTTCTCTTTCATCATTACTGCCTAAGCCAGATATCAATCAATTGACTTTCAATGGTAAATTAACGCAAAACCAGCTCAAAAGGTTAGTACATCTCGTGTATGATGTGCGCCGAGATGATGCAGTGTTAAGAGCCGTTGCAGGGGTAAAAGGTGAATTTGATAAGCTGCGCAAAAATTATCAAGAGCGTCGTGAATGGTCATCCCTTGAAATTATTTGTGATGATGAACAAACGGCATCAAAACTCAATGAGCTTGGTTTTACAGCAAGTTTAGTTTGCACAAAATAGATTAGTTAAAATGAACACCTGATTAAATAACACCGATTGGTGTTATTTAATTTTTTATTTTTTAGAGGAATAGCCATGACTGAAGGTTGGAATATTGCAGTATTAGGCGCAACCGGTGCTGTAGGTGAAGCTATTATTTCACTGTTACAAGAAAGAGAATTCCCAGTCGGCGAATTATATTTACTTGCCAGTGAGCGTAGTGCAGGGGAGAGCGTACGCTTTAATGGTAAAAGTATTCAAGTTGAAAATGTGACCGACTTTGATTGGTCACAGGCACAAATTGCCTTTTTTGCAGCCAATGAAGGTGTCAGCCTACAATATGCCGAATTAGCGGCACAAGAAGGGTGCATTGTCATCGATACGAGTGGCGTATTTGCTCAAGAACCGGATGTGCCACTGGTTGTCCCGAATGTGAATCCGCAAGTCTTAGCCGATTACCGTAACCGTAATATTATTTCATTGGCGGACAGCTCTGTGAGTCAATTATTAACGGCAATTAAACCGCTGGTGGATGCGGCAGGGGTGGGGCGTATTACTTTAACAAATATGTTGTCGGTTTCTAGTTATGGTAAAGCTGCCGTTGACGAGCTAGCAGGGCAAAGTGCGCGTTTATTAAATGGTATTCCTGCAGAAGAAGGCCGTTTTAGTAAGCAATTAGCGTTCAATATGTTGCCATTACTGGCGGATACGGAAGGCAGTGTCGTTCACGAGCGTCGTTTGGTTGAGCAAGTGCGTAAGGTGCTGCAAGATGATGGCTTGCCAGTGGCGGTGAGTTTTATTCAATCTCCTGTTTTTTATGGGAATGCGCAAGTCGTTCATTTAGAAACTTTGCGCCCAATGAGTGCAGAAGAAGCGAACGAAGAACTTGAACGTTTTGAAGATATTCAGGTCTCAGAAGAGGGTGATTATCCTACACAGGTGACTGAAGCGTCAGGTAATGACCAATTAAGCATTGGTTGTGTACGTAATGACTATGGCATACCTGAAATTTTACAATTTTGGTCAGTGGCTGATAACGTGCGTTTCGGTGGGGCACTGATGGCGGTAGAAACAGCAGAAAAACTGGCTCAGGAGCTGTTTTACTAATGTCTGAGTCTACACAGTTGTATCGAATCGCATTAGGTATTGAATACAACGGCAGTCGTTATTTTGGTTGGCAGCGTCAGCAAGAAGTGAAAAGTGTTCAAGGTTGTTTAGAAGAAGCCTTGTCAAAAATTGCAGCGGAGCCAATTAGCGTGTTTTGCGCAGGGCGCACAGATGCAGGCGTTCATGCTACAGGGCAAGTGGTGCATTTCGAAACCTCTGCCATCCGCAAAGAAGCGGCTTGGACTATGGGGGCGAATACGCATTTGCCCCCTGATATTGCTGTCCGCTGGTGTAAACCGGTGGCCGAGGAGTTTCATGCACGCTTTAGTGCAACAGCGCGTCGATATCGCTACGTGATTTTTAATCACCGTTATCGGCCAGCAATTTTATCGAGTGGCGTAACGCACTTTCATTATCCACTCGATGAAAAAAGAATGCATGAAGCGGCACAGGCGCTATTGGGTGAACGTGATTTTACCTCATTCAGAGCAGTCCAGTGTCAGTCAAAGTCGCCATGGCGTAATGTGATGCATGTGAATGTCAGTCGCCACGGTCATTATGTGGTGGTAGATATCAAAGCCAATGCGTTTGTTCACCATATGGTGAGAAATATTGTCGGAAGTCTGTTGGAGATTGGTTGTGGCAATCAAAACATTGATTGGATGGCGCATCTTCTTGAGTTAAAAGACCGTACCAAGGCAGCTGCAACCGCAAAAGCGGAAGGGTTGTATTTAGTGAGTGTCGATTACCCAGAGAAATTTGAGTTACCTCAGAATGTGATGGGGCCGCTTTTTCTGGCAGATGAACTGATGTAAAGCGAATTTTTATTTATCTCATAATTTTTGTAAATAGCATGGATGCTATTATCAATGAGGATTTTATGGAATTTATCACTTTTATTATCGACTTTATTTTACACATCGATGTCCATCTTGCTGAACTGGTCAGAGATTATGGTACATGGGTCTATGGTATCCTATTTCTGATCCTATTTTGTGAAACAGGGTTAGTGGTCACACCATTTTTACCTGGAGATTCGTTATTATTCGTTGCGGGTGCGATTTCGTCATTAGACAGTAATGACCTGAATGTCCATTTAATGGTCGCTTTAATGATTACGGCAGCGATTATTGGTGATGCTGTAAACTACGCAATTGGGCGTATTTTTGGTGAGAAATTATTCAGAAATCCAGACTCGAAGATTTTTCGTCGTGTTTATTTAGATAAAACTCATGCTTTTTATGAAAAACATGGCGGTAAAGCGATTATACTGGCACGCTTTGTGCCGATAGTCAGAACTTTTGCACCATTCGTTGCAGGAATGGGGAAAATGTCTTATCGTCACTTTGCTTTTTATAATGTGACGGGCGCGTTTATTTGGGTATTATTATTCACTTATGCGGGTTATTTCTTTGGTGAATTACCGTTCGTACAAAAGAATTTGAAATTACTGATAGTCGCGATTATCTTTGTTTCAATTCTGCCGGGTGTTGTTGAAATTATTCGTCATCGTCGAATAGCTGCGAAAGAAAAGCGTGCGGCAGCGCAAAAAATCGATAACCACTAAGCGGTTTAGTAAGGTGGTTTAACAAGTTTTTATCTACAGTGAGATATCATTGTGGTTTAATGGCAAAAAATTACATACTGGTGATAACCAGAGTGAATCAGACAAAAAGGTCCATTAATGAGCTGGATTGAAAAAATTTTAAAGAAAGGTAACTTGACCCAATCACACAAAGCCAATATCCCTGAAGGGGTTTGGACCAAATGCGATAGCTGCGGGCAAGTATTATATGGTGCTGAATTAGAGCGTAATTTATCCGTGTGTCCAAAATGTGACCACCATATGCGAATTCACGCACGTCAGCGCTTAGAAACCTTCCTTGATGAAAACTCAACAACGGAATTGGGCAGTGAACTTGAGCCAAAAGATATTCTTAAGTTCAAAGATTCAAAAAAATATAAAGACCGTATTGCTGCTGCGCAAAAAGAAACAGGTGAAAAAGACGCGATCATCGTGATGAAAGGCACGTTGAAAGGTATGCCTGTGGTGGCTGCGGCGTTTGAGTTCGCTTTTATGGGCGGTTCAATGGCCTCTGTTGTTGGCGCGCGTTTCGTGCGTGCAGTGGAGCAAGCTCTGGAAGATAACTGCCCGTTGGTTTGTTTCTCTTCAAGTGGCGGTGCGCGTATGCAAGAAGCGCTGTTATCATTGATGCAGATGGCAAAAACCAGTGCAGCTTTGGCAAAATTGCAAGAACGTGGTTTACCTTACATCTCTGTATTGACCGACCCAACCATGGGTGGGGTGTCTGCAAGTTTAGCGATGTTAGGGGATATTAATGTGGCAGAGCCGAAAGCATTAATTGGTTTCGCAGGGCCACGTGTTATCGAACAAACTGTTCGCGAAAAGTTACCGCAAGGTTTCCAACGCAGTGAATTCTTACTTGAGAAAGGCGCGATTGATATGATAGTTCGCCGCCCTGAGATGCGTGATCGCTTAGCTGAAGTGTTAGCGATGTTAACCAATAAACCAAGCTTTAATGACACGCCTATCGTCGTAGCGGAAACGGTTGAAATCGACATTAACGCCGTTGATGAACTTGATGCCCAAGAGCCAAAAAAGGATTCTGAAAAGCATAAAAAAGATGATGAGTAATCTAATCATTCCTAATGCCAAGTCTCCATTGGAGGCTTGGCTTTCTTATCTCACCGACTTACATAGTCAAAATATTGATATGGGGTTGGAGCGAGTTGGTCAAGTTGCTAGGAAAATGAACCTAACGCAACCTGCACCTAAAGTTATCACTGTCACTGGGACCAACGGAAAAGGGACAACTTGCCATACGCTAGAGTCTATTTTTATGGCATCTGGGTTAAAAGTTGGGGTTTACAGTTCACCGCACCTTATTCGTTATACCGAACGCGTTCGTATTCAAGGCCAAGAGCTCCCTGAGTCTGATTTCTGTGAAGCATTTGCCACAATTGAAGCACAACGTGCAGATATTTCTCTCACCTATTTTGAATACGGCACCTTGGCGGCGTTACAATTATTTAAGCAAGCTAAACTCGATATTGTGATTTTAGAAGTCGGTTTAGGCGGTCGGTTAGATGCGACCAATGTCGTTGATGCGGATATTGCGGCGATCACCAGTATTGCCTTAGACCATACAGATTGGTTAGGTGCAGACCGTGAACATATTGGTTATGAAAAAGCCGGTATTTTCCGCAAAAATCACTATGGAGTGGTCGGTGAACCGGACATGCCAGCTTCAATTGCCCAAGTGGCTGAGCAGCTAGGTACACAGCTATTTCGCCGTGGTACGGATTGGCAATACAGTGAGCAAGCAAATAGCTGGTCATGGAAAAGTTCACAGCGTGAATGGCATGATTTACCGTTACCCAATGTACCTTTAGCGAATGCAGCAACAGCGCTGGGTGTGGTGAGTTGCTTATTGGAAATTGATGCTGATATTGCCCAAAAAGTGACTGAGTCCGCTATTCATCAAGGTTTGAAATCTGCTCAATTACCGGGGCGCTTCCAAATTATTGGTGAAAAACCGTTAATGATATTGGATGTAGCGCATAACCCCCATGCCGCAGGGTACTTAGTCAGTAAATTAGTGGCCTTACCGGAAACTAAAAACCGTCGCATTCTCGCGGTGGTAGGGATGCTAGGCGATAAAGATATCAAAGGGACGCTTGAGTGTTTATCACAACAAGTCACCGACTGGTACCTTGCGCCATTAACTGAGTTTAGGGGAGCAGATGTGGCCCAACTTAGTCAATATTTACCCACAGCTAACCAGTTTGAAAGCGTAGAAAAAGCGTGGCAGCAAGCTTGCGTCGATGCTAATGAGCAAGATGTGATTGTGGTGTGCGGGTCATTTCATACCGTCGCTCACGTTATGATGTTATTGGAAAATCAAGAAGGATAGTGCCGGTGGCTAGTAAATTTCAGAATCGACTTGCTGGCGCCATTGTGCTTGTTGCAGTGGGGGTCATTGTGCTTCCTGCTCTGCTTGATGGCGATAAGAAATACAATGAAAATGAATTTGCGGCCATTCCTATTATCCCTAAACCAGGTGATGAAGAAGACATTGAGGCAATAGCGCCTATTGTAAGTACGACAACAACAGCTTCTTCAGAAGGGGCTTCTGAAGCCATGTTATCAGAAGCGATTACGCAGCAGCAAAACGAACAGGTTGAAACACGGCCATCGACGACAACTCCCGCACCAAGCGTAGTTGAACCCACAAAGCCAGAACCGAAGCCTGAGCCTAAAGTTGAGCCGAAGCCACAACCGAAACCTGAACCTAAGCCCGAGCCGAAACCTCAGCCACAAGGCAAAGCATTTGTGGTGCAAGTCATCGCATTGAACAATGCGAGTAAAGTTGAGGAGATAGTCGCACAACTCAGGTTGTCTGGTTACCAAGTTTATACTGTTCCTGCAAAACCAGTGAATAATAAACTCACGCGGATTTACGTAGGGCCTGAGGCCTCAAGGCAAAGGCTAGAAGCGGCTTTACCAGAACTGAATAGGATTACGGGAACAAAAGGGATAATTCAAAGCTATAAACCTTAAAATAGAATTTAAATAATCCCTAAAAGGTAAGGGGATTTAGTAACTTACTGCGGCGATTATGATTTTTTCTTTTCGCCGCTATTTTTTTTAATTTGATAGAAAAATGGTTACGCAAACGTTTTCGTTTTCTGTTAGAATGCACTTCGCTGATGTCGCGAGTGCGAATTTTGGAATGGAATATGGTCTGGATAGATTACACAATTATCGCCATTATTGGCTTCTCGGCATTAGTTAGCTTGATCCGTGGGTTTGTACGAGAGGCGCTCTCACTGGTTACATGGGGCTGTGCTTTTTTTGTTGCAAGTACGTTTTATCCTTATTTAGCTGACTATTTTACTCGCTTTGAGGATGTGCTGGTTAGAAATGGCATTGCTATCGCCGCACTGTTTATTGCCACTTTGATTGTTGGCGCAGTCGTAAACTATGTGATTAGTTCATTAGTACAAAAAACGGGGTTGTCAGGCACAGATCGTGTTCTGGGGATCTGCTTCGGTGCGTTGCGTGGTGTATTGATTGTTTCGGCATTGCTGTTTTTTCTCGATACCTTTACACCATTACCTCAAAGTGAGGACTGGCAGCGTTCGGAACTTATTCCGCAGTTCAGTCATATAATCAGGTGGTTTTTTGACTACCTGCAAAATGCGTCAAGTTTCCTACCGGAGAACATTTCTCCGTCTGGCTGATGAGGAAAGACTAAATGTGCGGTATTGTCGGTATCGCCGGTGTTACACCGGTAAACCAATCAATTTATGATGCTCTCACGGTGCTTCAACATCGTGGGCAAGATGCAGCAGGTATTGCCACTATTGATGGCAAAAACAACATTCGTTTACGCAAAGCAAATGGCCTTGTTAAAGATGTGTTTGAAACACGTCATATGCTGAGATTACAGGGCTGCATGGGGTTAGGGCACGTCCGTTACCCAACGGCAGGTAGCTCAAGTGCTTCCGAGGCGCAACCTTTCTACGTAAACTCACCTTTTGGTATTACACTTGCGCATAATGGTAATCTGACAAACGCTCATGAACTCACTCGGAGTTTATTTGAAACAGCGCGCCGCCATGTTAACACCACTTCTGATTCTGAAATATTACTGAACGTATTAGCCCATGAGCTGGACAGGTTTGATCATTTCCCTCTCGAGCCAGACAATGTTTTCAGTGCTGTGTCCGCGATGCACAAAAAATTACGCGGTGCGTATGCTTGTGTGGCATTAATTATTGGCCATGGCATGTTAGCCTTCCGTGATCCTCACGGTATTCGTCCGTTAGTATTAGGGCGCCGCATTACTGAAAGTGGTGAACATGAATATATGGTCGCTTCTGAAAGTGTTGCGCTTGATACTTTAGGTTTCGAGTTTTTACGCGATGTGGCGCCTGGCGAAGCGGTATATGTGACAGAAAAAGGCCAATTATTTACACGCCAATGTTCTGATAACCCACAATTAACCCCATGTATTTTTGAGTATGTCTATTTTGCTCGCCAAGACTCTTTTATTGATAAAGTGTCTGTGTATAACGCAAGGTTACGTATGGGGCAAAAACTGGGCGCTAAAATTGCTCGCGAATGGGAAGACTTAAACATCGATGTGGTAATTCCTATTCCAGAAACATCGTGTGATATCGCCTTAGAAATCGCGCATATTCTTGATAAACCGTACCGCCAAGGTTTCGTGAAAAACCGCTATGTAGGCCGTACATTTATCATGCCGGGTCAGCAAGAACGTCGTAAATCGGTGCGCCGTAAGCTTAATGCGAACCGTGCGGAGTTTCGTGATAAAAACGTCTTACTTATTGACGACTCCATTGTACGCGGAACAACATCGGAGCAAATTGTTGAGCTTGCGCGTGAAGCCGGAGCAAAAAATGTTTACTTTGCCTCAGCGGCACCCGAAGTGCGTTTCCCAAACGTATATGGCATTGATATGCCAAATGCAAATGAATTGATTGCACACGGGCGCGAAGTGGATGAAATTCGCAAACTTATCGGCGCAGATGGGCTAATTTTCCAAGATTTAACGGATTTAGTCGACGCGGTGCGTGAAGAAAACCCTGAAATTACAGAATTTGAGTGTTCCGTGTTTGATGGCATTTATGTGACCAAAGATATCGACCAAAGTTATTTAGACTACCTAGAAAACTTACGAAAAGACGATGAGTTAAAGTTGAAGGATCAGAGTGAGGTTGAAGACCTAGAGATTTATAACGAAGGCTAAATTTTCGTCAATTTTCGTCATAGTTTGGGCTACAGCGTTGTTGGCTTCACAAATTCGCCCTAGTCACGTAGTTTTCTACGCTCCTAGGGTCTCTTTGCTAGCCGCCTAGCTGTAACCCTAACTATATAGAAAATCCACAGTGATTCTGATTTTTCCCATCTTTAATCTGTAGCCTAAAATATCAAGAAAACTATGACGTCAAATGAAGGCCTAAGTTACAGTTATATCTGATTTAAAATACGTAAAAATCGAGTAGTCTAGAGGGACATTAACTGCCTATTTGGAGCGATATATGGCTGATTTCAACTCCCTCCCTGATGTGATTAAACCTTTCGCAGATAAAATCAAAGCCACTAAAAAACCGCTTGTTGAAATGACGTTAACCCCTATTGAAGACTATGTTTTATGGGATAGTCGTGTTGGGGGAATGCCATATTTGCCACTAAATGAAAAATACCCGACGAATAGCGAAGGGATGCCACTCAAGTTGCTTGCTCAAATTAATTTTGCACAAATGCCTAAATTAGAAAATTACCCTGAAAAGGGGATTTTACAGTTTTTTATTGGTGGTGATGATTTATATGGGGCTGATTTTGAGCAGCGACAAAAACAAGAAGATTTCCGTATTATTTATTGGGAAGAGGTTATTGAAGATACTCAGCAATTAACCCAAGATTTTTCTGCGGTGATTGCTGCCCATTCTGATGACTACTATACCCCCATAGACCATCAATACAGTATTGAATATACGCCTGCGGAGCAGTACATCAGCATCGATGATTTCCAATTTGGCCAGAAAATATTAGGGGTCGACAACCTCTATGATTATGAAGAGCAATTTGAAGGGGAAGATTTTTACGATGAATGGGTTGAGCCCTACAGTGATACGTTTGAATCAGGGGCACACTGCATCGGCGGCTATCCGTTTTTCACTCAAACCGACCCAAGAGAATACGAAGAAGATATTCAACAATATGAATTGCTTCTACAAATAAATACCGATTATGAAATAGGGATCATGTGGGGAGATATGGGAGTCGGTAATTTCTTTATTCACCCAGATGACCTGAAAAAACGTGATTTTAGTCGTGTGGTGTATAATTGGGATTGCGGCTGATCCAGAAATCCTTTTTGCCTTTTAACCTGTAGCGTTGTTGGCTACAGGCTAAAATAATGAGTGAGTTATTAGTCGCCTATTTAATTAATTTTAATGCTTTCTTTGCATCTGCAACCGTGGCGTATTTCGTATATAATGCTCGATTATTGTTTGCTAGGGTGGTTAGGTAGGGAAATGAAGAAACTTATCATTGGGTTAACTGGCGCGAGTGGGGCTATTTATGGTGTCCGCTTGCTTGAAGTGTTGAAACCGCTCAAAGGTGTAGAAACCCATTTAGTGATGAGTGCGGCCGCCCGTCAAACATTAGCACTTGAAACAACTTACACGGTGAAAGACGTTCAACAGTTAGCCGATCATAACTATGACAGTCGTGATATTGCTGCAGCGATTTCTTCCGGTTCGTTCCGTACTGCTGGGATGGTGATCATGCCCTGCACCATGAAAACGTTATCAGGTATTGTTCACAGTTATACTGATACGTTGGTCACTAGGGCGGCGGACGTAGTGCTTAAAGAAGGTAAAAAATTGGTGTTAGGTGTACGCGAAACGCCATTGCACGTCGGCCATTTACGTTTGATGGTGCAAGCGGCGGAGATGGGAGCCGTGATTATGCCTCCCATGCCTGCGTTTTATCACCAGCCTGAAACTATTCAAGATATTATTGACCAAACAGTTAATCGTATCCTTGATCAGTTTGATATCGAACTGGAACAAGACCTATTTCATCGTTGGCAGGGGGCGAAATAATATTTAAAGATAATCATATTGTTAGGTTACTAACTTTTATGTATTTTAAATCTATTTTTTACTGAGGGTAGCTTTGAACTGAAAAATGTTAAAATTGATTGAATTTTAACACTAAGTGGTAAGGCGGTTGTTAGTTTTTCATGCTGAACGGTCGCGATATCATCTTGAATCAATGATGCTGATATAGTCGGTGAGCCAAACATTTCGGCGATATTCGATTGTTGAGTAAAATCGTTCATAGAATGGTTATCTCGCAATTGATAAATATTGCCTGCTTGACCTATAAATATAGAGCTGTTCAAGTTTACGATTTCATGGTATTTGTTTTTAATATGTTTGTGTAGCTGTTCAGAATCTAATTGATTAGAGTAAATATAGTAGTTATGCATGGTACCTTGCTTATCAGTATAATACGTGTTTTCTAATGTTATTAGACCGTTTTTTTTATTAAAGTGTGAATGAAATATTCGATCAGATCTAAAAATATCATGGTTTATTCTTACGACATTAAATTCATCTAATGCTAAAACTTCGTTTTGAACTAATAATTTTAATTTTCTTTCTTTTTCGCTAATGATAGATGACTCATTTGGGAGTCCATTCACTTTTGTATATTTGATTAAAAAATCGGAATTACTGCTATTCTTTTTAAATTTATAGGGTTCTGCGTGAGTATTTACAAATAATGTTAAATTTTCTTTAAATTGTTTAAATGAGCCAAACTCATATAGCCCTTTGTTTGGGTCAAATAAAGTATAAATTTCTTTGCCATTTTGATTGTTCTTTATACCAACTGCACATGCATGATTAGTACTGTAGAAAATATATGACTGTATTTTTTCATCATTGTTTTTTATGAGAGATAGAAAATGACTAAGTTCTACTTGAATCTTTCTATCATTAGAATAATGAATATTCTCTCCTGCATCAACATGATTTTTCTTGTTCACTTTTTGCCATCCTAATGTTTGGCATGAGAAAGTATAATCAATGACAGAATTTATAAATAGATTGATATCTTTTTCTAAAAATAACTCTTTGGGTAAGTCAATTTTTCTTATTAGGCAATCCATGTGATTATTGAAGTTATCATCAAGAGTTTTATTATTAGCTAAATTTGAAAAGAATTTATCCATATTTGTTTTTATAGTGGCATATTCCACTGTAGGTTTGTAATTTATGTAGTATTCATTGGAAGAAATTGTATCTGAATAGGTTTTCTCTAGTGCTTCGTAGACTAATTGCTTGAACTCCTCTACTGAATATTTATTTTTTCCACTAGATTGTGAAGTTTTTAAATAATTAGAATTTAAATTAAGTATAAAATTAGATTTACAGTGAAAATCTTGTATTTTCATTGCCTGTTTTAGCAATTTTTTAGTCTGTACTTTGGCCATTTCCTCTTTTATTGTTGATAAATATTGATTAATATTCGTACGGTATCTGCTGTGCTCAGGGAAATGTAGTAAAATTGTATTGTTAGAGAAAGAAGATGTATTATGAGAGAAATTAACACAGTTATCCATAAATGTTTTTATGCTATTATTATTGTGGCTATGCAAAAATTTCATTGATAGTCCCAAACAATAACCGGCATAGGCTTGGTTGGTATTTGAGACTCCGAATAATTGCTCTTGAAATGAATGGCGTTTAGCTTCATTAACCAAACATTTTTGAGAAAATGGAATAAATTTGTTGTAGGTTATTTGCTTAGGCACGTTATACTCCGATAACTAATTTAGTTTAATCACAGTATGTTTTTCATGATTTTATTTCTTTCAAATATCAATTATTGATATGTAGTTTTAAAATTGCATATCGAAAAATTGAGTGTGCGGTCTTGTAATTAGCCTAATTTAAAATGTTATGTACTATTTTTCGGTGTTATTGTTATTTTGAAGTAAATCTTCTAACGCTTTTTTTAACTCGATATGTTCAAATTGAAAGCCTGCCTCTTCTAACCGTTTGGGGATCGCCTGTTGGCCACCCAATACCAGCGCTGCGGATTCCCCCATGATGGCTTTAATCACAAAAGCGGGCGTTCGTACAAATGAAGGGCGATTAATAACTTCACCTAATGTGGCGGAAAATAGGTCATTATGGACTGGATAAGGTGAGGTCATATTAAAGGGGCCAGAAAGCGTTGGGTTATCTAATAAAAAACAAATTGCACGAACCATATCGTTGATATGTATCCACGGCATGTATTGTTTCCCGTCACCAATTGGCCCACCTGCACCCATTTTAAAAATAGGGAGAATTTTGGCAAGTAAACCGCCATTCGCTGATAACACAAGGCCAGTGCGTAATAAACAAACGCGAGTTTTTTCTGACTGAGCATTAGCGGCTAAAGCTTCCCAATGCTGTGTGAGTTGGTGAGTAAATTCATCATGGGGCTGTTCGTCTTCGGTAACGACCGATTGGCCCTGATTGCCATAATAGCCGACAGCAGAGCCCGATAAAAATACCCGGGGAGGGGTTTCACTGGCTGTGATTAACTCACTAAGCTGCTGAGTTAACTTCCAACGGCTATCACACAGTAACTTTTTTTGTTCCTCTGTCCAGCGCTTATCAGCAATAGGTTCGCCTGCTAGGTTAATGACAGCATCGAAGTCATTTAAGTGGGTTTTACCATTGAGAGACGTCCAGCACTCAACAGCCTTGCAAAACTGGCTATAAACTTTTTGTGGAGAGCGGCTTAATACAGTAACCTGATGCTCAAGAGAAATCAGTTTTTGGATTAGTGGTGTTCCGATTAGCCCGGTGCCGCCTGTTATGAGTATCTTCATCGCCATCCCCGTCATATTTCAAACTGCAGCGTTGTTGCTTACGTTTTGTCACCTTAGTCACATACTTGTGTATGCTCCTAAGGCTGCCATCTCTTGGCGCCTAGCTGCAATTTGAACTATTTAGGGGATATCCCTGAGATCAGTAACAAACTACAGCGTTATGATTTAACTATAGCATTTGTGAACACAATTTGTATGATTTGCTTAGCCTGCCTTTAAAAAATTCGGTTTCATTATCACTGTAATAAGAAGTGCTTTTTATGATGGCAACCAATCACAAATTCAGCTAGGATCATTTTCATAGGTGCGGATCAATGCAGATTGGTATTGTCAGGCATACAATAATAATCAGTCTAATGATATAAGCAGTTTTAGCTTAAAAATAAAAGGTTTACAGGATGGAACAACAAACCGAAGTTGTTGAATGGGTCGATATTGTTGATGAAGACAATACTGTGATTGCTCAGGCAACACGTAGCCAAATGCGAGCAGAAAACCTACGTCATCGTGCAACTTACATTGTTGTTCATGACGGAATGGGCAAAATATTGGTTCAACGACGCACAGACATTAAAGATTTTCACCCCGGTTTCCTCGATGCAACAGCTGGAGGAGTGGTTACGCAAGGTGAAAACATTCTTGATTCTGCAAAGCGTGAAGCTGAAGAAGAGCTAGGTATTGCTGGCGTTCCTTTTGCTGAACATGGCCATTTTTACTTTGAAGATGCGCATTGTCGTGTATGGGGTGGTTTGTTTAGCTGTGTGAGCCATGGTCCATTTGCTTTACAAGAATCTGAAGTTGTTGAGGTCAGTTGGTTGACCCCTAAAGAGATCAGCGCACGCTGTGACGAATTTACGCCGGATTCACTTAAAGCGCTTTCTTTATGGTTGACTCGGAATAATGAGTTAGAAAAAACCATCACTTGTGCTGAAAACTCATAGTTGATCAGATTAAAATTGTTAAAGGGCTATTTTATTTAGTCCTTTACTTTATTTCTCCCAAAATCAAATCTCTAGCAAAGTTAATTTCAAGCTAATATATAACGATTAGTTATAACAAACTTGCAAGCTAAACGATGTATTCATTTCTACACTAGATATAATGTGACAGATCTTAACATTTATCGTTTGCGATATGATGCACTGCTTGGTGTATACATGACGCTTCGAGAGAATAAAAATGACAATTGATAAACAAGATACTTTTTTGAAACAACAACACCTTGATAACGTAACCAATAAAGCCCGTGAGATTATGGAGCGTGAAGGAATTGAAGCGTTAATCGCAACCGTGGGTGATAACTTTTATCACTTAACCGGTTTTGCGAGCTTCTTTATGTACACTTTCAGGCAAACAGGTTCGGCGATTGCGGTTATTTTTCGTGATCCCTTTATTGAGTCATTAGTTATTATGAATGAGTTTGAAGCGGCAAATTTGTCACTTCAAATGCCTAACGCAAAGATTAAAACATTTCCAATTTGGGTGGATGTTGATGACCCTTACAACCCGGAAAATGGCAAAGTGGTGAAGGCAAGGCCAATTAATAGCCCAATAGAAACCATTTTCAATTTACTCAAAGAGGCGTTGTCAGAAGCGGGAGTTTATTGTAAACCGGTTGCAATTGAATTAAACCAAATTACACATACAGGTAAAGTATGGTTGGATAAGGTTATTCCTGAATTAAATTTGGTTGATTCTTCGCCGCTATTTAATGAATTACGCATGATTAAAAGCCCGTGGGAAATTGCTCATCTTAGAAAATCAGCACAAATTACAGAGGCTGGTATTGCTGCTGCGAGTAAATTGATCAAAGTCGGCTGTACTTCAGCGGAATTAACCGCCGCTTTTAAAGCGAAAGTGATGGAATTTCCTGAAACGAATTATAGCCGCTTCAATTTAATTTCAGTGGGCAGTGATTTTTCACCGAAAATGATCCCTGATGACCAACCTGCAAAAGAAGGGGATTTAATTAAATTTGACTGTGGCGTTGATGTGGCAGGTTATGGTGCTGATATTGCACGTACATTTGTGGTTGGTAAACCGAATGAAAAAGTCGCTGCTATTTATCAAACTATCTTAAAAGGCCATCAATATATGTTAAGTCGAGTTGCGCCCGGCGTTGCATTAAGTGATGTTTTCAATGAAACAATGGCACTCATTCGTTCTTCGGGTTTGCCCCATTATAACCGTGGGCACTTAGGCCATGGGGACGGGGTGTTCGTTGGGTTGGAAGAAGCCCCTTTTGTGAGCGCTGCGACCACAGAAATATTTCGAGCTGGGATGGTAATGAGCTTAGAAACACCTTATTACGGGATTGGTGTTGGCGGTATTATGATTGAAGATATGCTGCTGATTACTGAAGACGGTGTGGAAATGTTAAGTCATTTGCCTCGTGAATTGATTTCTTTCGGGCAAGTGGAATAAGGGGCGGAATATGAAGTGGTATCATTATTTAGTTATTTTCCCAATCCTAGCGTTAACCGTGGGTATCTATTATGCCAACCAAGTAGAGCCTTTTGTTATGGGCTTGCCATTTTTAATGTTCTGGATTGTCTCATGGGTGATTGTTACAGCCTTAGTTATGTTACTAATCAATATATTAGATAATAAAAATACTAAGGAAACATCATGAGCTCCGCGCTAATTATTATTACTGTTTTCTTCCTGTTTAGTATTTATCTTGCTATTCGTGCGAAGAAAGGAAAAACGATGGACCATGAAGGGTGGTCTGTCGGTGGTCGTAGTTATGGCGCACTGTTAGTTTTCTTGCTGAGTGCGGGGGAAATATATACCACGTTTACCTTCCTTGGCGGGAGTGGCTGGGCTTATGGTAAAGGCCCTGCGATTCTATATACCTTGGCAGTCAATGCTTTTATGGGGATCTTTTTATACTGGGTACACCCAAGGGTATGGCGATTCGCAAAAGATAATGATGTCAGAACGATTTCTGAGTTATTTACCAAAAAGTATCAAAGCCCGGGGTTAGGGTTATTAATTAGCTTAATATCTATTGCTGCAATGGTGCCTTTATTTGTTTTACAGCTTAAAGGATTAGGCATTATTGTTTCTCAAGCGTCTTATGGCGCAATTCCAGCAGATATTGCCATTTGGATTGGAATTATTGCAGTGACGTTATTTGTGATGATTTCAGGAATTCATGGCTCAGCTTGGACATCAGCACTAAAAGACTTAATGATTTTAATTGTGGTGGTTTTTATCGGTATTTATATTCCACTTCATTATTACGGTAGTTTTGGGGACATGTTTAAAGCGATAGATACGGCGATGCCAAGCTTTTTAACATTCTCCGAAACGGGGCTAAATATCCCTTGGTATATTTCCACAATATTCTTATCTGTGGTTGCCTATTTCTGTTGGCCGCATTATATGGCCGCAGTGTTTACCGCAAAAGATGAAAAATCACTGAAACGTAATAGTATTCTGATTCCAGCGTACAGTTTGATTATGCTATTCGCATTTTTCGTTGGTTATGCATCCATATTGCAAATTCCACATCTTGAAGGGGCGGCAGTGGATTTATCGCTGTTTGAGATATCTAAGAGCACCTTCTCACCGATTGTGGTTGGTTTTATTGGTGCGGCAGGGATGTTAACCGCATTAGTACCTGGTTCGATGTTGTTGCTAACTACTTCTAATATGTTAGCGGGAGTTGTGCAAAAAGCGATGGGAGTAAGTGAAGAAAAACGCCAGTCTGGTGTGTATGCTCGCTTTATGGTACCTGTCGTTGCGTTGGTCAGCTTGTATTTTATTTTCCACAGTAATGATACCTTAGTGGCTATTATGTTACTCGGGGTCAATATTGTCGCGCAGTTTTTCCCTGCTTTACTGATGAGCTTTAAACAGCACAACCCAATGACATCAGCGGGTGCTATTTGTGGGATTTCTGCGGGGGTTTTATTCCTTGCGGTAACCTATATAGAGAAAATTTCTTTAGCACAATTGTTCCCTTGGTTAGGAGAAAGTTTGAGCTTTATGAATATCGGTATTGCTGCATTTATTCTGAATATTATTGTTGCAGTAGTGGTTTCATTATTTACGCGTAAAAGATAGTTAAAAATAATCAGGCAATAAAAAAGCGCTCAGTTGAGCGCTTTTTAGCATAAAGAGATGAATTAAGCGTTTTCGTTTTGTACTGCTTGGATAGCAGTTAACGCAACGGTATACACGATGTCATCAACTAATGCACCGCGTGACAAGTCATTGACTGGTTTACGCATACCTTGCAGCATTGGACCAATAGAGACTAAGTCAGCAGAACGTTGTACGGCTTTATACGTGGTATTACCGGTATTTAAGTCAGGGAAGATAAATACGGTCGCTTTACCTGCAACTGGTGAATTAGGTGCTTTGGACTTAGCAACATCCGCCATAACAGCCGCGTCATATTGTAATGGACCATCGATAATTAAATCAGGGCGTTTTTCTTGTGCTAAACGCGTTGCTTCACGCACTTTTTCAACATCACTACCCGCACCTGAATCGCCTGTAGAGTAAGAAATCATCGCAACACGTGGGTCGATACCGAACGCTTTAGCAGAATCCGCAGATTGGATAGCGATTTCAGATAATTGCTCTGCAGTTGGGTCTGGGTTGATAGCGCAGTCACCGTACACAAATACTTGTTCTGGTAATAACATAAAGAACACAGAAGAAACTAATGAGCTACCCGGTGCTGTTTTAATTAATTGCAACGGTGGACGGATAGTATTTGCCGTCGTATGAACAGCACCAGAAACTAGGCCATCCACTTCGCCTTTCTCTAGCATTAATGTGCCTAATACAACGTTATCTTCTAATTGCTCACGAGCAACAACCTCAGTCATTCCTTTGCTCTTACGTAATTCAACGAGGCGAGCAACGTATTCTTCACGTACTTTAACTGGGTCAACAATTTCAATACCAGTACCGAGTTCAATACCTTGTGCAGCAGCAACACGACGAATATCTTCTGGGTTACCTAATAGAACACAAGTTGCAATGCCGCGCTCTGCACAGATAGATGCAGCTTTAACTGTACGCGGTTCGTCGCCTTCAGGAAGAACGATTCGTTTGCCAGCTTTACGTGCTAATTCAGTTAACTGATAACGGAATGCTGGTGGTGATAGGCGGTTAGGGCGTTCTGAGTCAGCAACCAGTGATTCAATCCAATCGCTACTAATATGACGAGCCACATAGTTTTGAATTTTTTCAATACGTTCATGGTCATCAGCTGGGACTTCTAAGCTAAAGCTTTGTAGATTCAGCGATGTTTGCCATGTATTGCTTTTCACCATGAAAACAGGCAGGCCGGTTTCGAAAGCTTGCTCACACAGCTGGCGAATAGGCGCATCGATGTTGTAACCACCCGTTAGTAGAACTGCACCGATTTCAACCCCGTTCATTGCCGCTAGTGAGGCAGAAACTAATACATCAGGGCGATCCGCTGAGGTCACTAATAATGATCCTGGGCGAAAGTGTTCAAGCATGTGCGGAATGCTGCGTGCGCAGAAAGTCACTGATTTAACACGACGAGTTTTGATTTCGCCTTCGTTAACAATCTCTGCACCTAAGTGTTTTGCCATGTCAATTGCACGGGTGGCAATTAAATCAAAGTTCCATGGAATGGATGCCAGTACAGGCAGATTCAGCGCAGAAAGTTGCTTAGTATCGAGGTTAGCCACAGTCGCTTTGGTTGAATCATCAAAGATTTCAGATAGGTCAGGGCGAGTACGACCTTGTTCATCAACAGGTGCATTCACCTTATTGATAATAACGCCGATGATATTTTTATTACGTTGGCCGCCAAATTCGTTACGTACTAACTCTAAACGCTCTTGCATTTGTGTGATTGAACTGTTGCCTGGTGCAGTGACGAAAACAATCTCTGCGCCTAATGTTTTGGCAATTTCATAGTTTAATGATTGAGCAAATGAATGTTTACGCGTTGGCACTAAACCTTCAATTAAAATCACTTCCGCATTTTTTGTGTGGTCATGATAGCGAGCGACGATTTCTTCCATTAACACATCTTTTTTGGAAGAGGTCAGTAGCGATTCTACGTATTCCATTGTTAGTGGTTCAACAATGGTGGTAATACTTGAATGAGAGCGCAGGACTTCAGTGGTTTGGTCTTTATTGCCAGAGACGCGTGGCTGTGCGATAGGTTTGAAAACGCTTAATTGAACACCTTTTTGTTCCATTGAGCGAACGACACCTAGGCTAACGCTAGTTAAGCCAACGCTGGTGCCAGTAGGTATTAACATAATTGTACGGGACACGGGAACCTCTTTATTTCGGTTACTCTAATGACAAAACGATACCGCCAGCAGGTTGCTGGCGGTAGAAGTTGCTTATGCGGTTAAACGCGCAGTATCTTGGGCGATAACCAACTCTTCATTGGTTGCGATAACCAGTGCTGGGCGGCTGTTATCGGTAGTGATTAAACCTTCTTTACCGAAGCGCGCCGCTAAGTTACGTTCGTGGTCATATTCGAAACCAAGGATAGCCAGTTTCTTCAAGGTAATTTCACGAACTTGCGCTGAGTTTTCACCAATACCACCCGTGAAGATGATAGCATCAAGGCGGCCTTCCATCAGAGCACTATATGCACCAACGTATTTCGCCAAACGATGGCAGAAAACATCCATTGCGCGAGTTGCGTCTTCTTTAGTGCCGTAGTTATCTTCAACATAGCGGCAGTCACTTGTTACGCCAGTTAAACCTAATAAACCAGACTCTTTGGTCAGCATTTTGTTGATTTGTTCAACGCTCATACCTAAAGAATCATGTAAATGGAAAATAATTGCAGGGTCGATATCACCACTACGTGTTCCCATTACCAGACCTTCTAATGGCGTTAAACCCATTGAAGTGTCAACGCATTTACCGTTAACAATAGCAGTAACAGAACCACCATTGCCTAGGTGGCAAGTGATAACATTTAACTCATCAACAGGTTTGTTGAGTTTTTTCGCAGCTTCACGGGAAACATAGTAATGGCTTGTACCGTGCGCACCATAACGGCGAATACTATGCTCTGAATATAATTCGTATGGCAATGCATACAGATAAGCTTCCTGCGGCATGGTCTGATGGAATGCGGTATCAAAGACAGCGACATTTTTGTTGACCAGATGCGGGAAGGATTTTCTTGCTTCTTCAATACCGATGAGATGAGCAGGGTTATGCAATGGCGCGAATGGAATAGCCGCTTCGATGCCTTCAATCACTTCATCTGTGATTAATACAGAAGAGGTAAATTTCTCACCACCATGAACAATACGGTGACCGATGGAGGTGATTTGCTCTGATAGCTCAGGTTTTTCAGCAAGAATAGTGTTAACAATGAAATCCAATGCTTCGCTATGCGCTGCACCAGCACCTAAAGGCGCTTCTTTCTTAGCACCATCCATTTTCCACTTAATACGGGCTTCCGGGAGGTTAAAGCACTCAGCTAATCCAGATAAAAATTCATCGCCATTAGTTGGGTCGATGATGGCGAATTTCAGTGAGGAGCTACCGCAGTTTAGAACCAGTACCAGCTTACTTGACATGGAAATACCTATCGTTAATTGTTGTTGTGAAGCCTTTTAAAAACATGAAAAGACTCAGATATAAAAATATACCGCTAGAGCCTAGCGTATTTATGACCTGAAACATCATGATTGATATCATGTTAAAGGCGAAAAAAGTTAAAGATCGTGAGATCTTCAGGGGTTGATAACTCAGGCGCTATTCTTTTCTACAGAAGGTTATAAAAGTAAACCTCTGCACCTAGTGTTGAAATAACGATCAACAACCCCAATATATAACTGTTGTCTATCTTCAGTATCGAAGATGGATAAAGCTAAAAAATAACAAATGCAACAGCAATTCTAAATGTGGCAGATTCTACTAAAATTATTTTATATTTTATACGTTTTTTTTAAAAATAGGGACTTTGATTGATTAAAATCATAAGTGACGTATAAAGTAGTGTTATAGCACAGGGTTACGTTGCTATTAGAATAGCTGATATTTAGTAAATTGACTTAACTTAAGGTAAATGTAATGAAATAATTTCGTTACCTTAAATGTGCTATCATTTTACCATGCGTAATTTATAAATTATTGCCTCAGTTTTTAAGAAGTCGATAGGAAACGTTTCATGAGTACATTGCAAAGTACACCGCCCGGTTTTTTTAAGCGCTTTAGATTAGGTAACCGCTATCTGAAGGCTTTTCCTATGGAGAAAAAACTGTCGCCGATATTCCCCGAAATTCGTATTAACAAGGCGGTACGCTTTGGTATTCGCTTTATGCCGCCCATTGCAATTTTTACATTAGCATGGCAAATCGCGTTAGGTGGGCAATTGGGGCCTGCCATTGCCACGGCACTTTTTGCCTGTAGTTTGCCAATGCAAGGCTTATGGTGGTTAGGAAAACGTGCGGCGACGCCTTTGCCATCCAGCTTGCTAAGCTGGTTTTATGAGATCCGTGATAAATTTACCGAAGCGGGAATTGCGATGGCACCAGTTGAACACCAACCCGATTATATGGCGTTGGCTGACTTGCTAAAACGTGCATTTAACCAGCTAGATCGTTCCTTTATGGAAGATATCTAAGGGATAATTTCTATTAAAAGGTAGATTTAACAATAAGTAATGCAAAAATAGTGTTTAGATCAATAAAAGCGATGTTTTCACTGTCTATGATTGATGTTGAATGCGAAGATAAGCCATACTTTTTAGTGGGAGAACCCTGATGGAAATGACTAACGCACAACGCTTGATCTTATCTAATCAATATAAAATGATGACCATGCTTGACCCCGATAATGCAGAACGTTATCGCCGACAACAAACCATTATTGAACGTGGTTTCGGTTTACAAATGCGTGAGTTAGACAGAGACTTTGGTCATTTAAGTGAAGATACCTGCCGTACTGTTATTGATATCATGGAAATGTACCATGCGCTGCAAGTCTCTTATAGCAACATGGCTAATAAGGAAGATATTGATGGCCGCCGTGTGCAATTTTTGGGTTTTGATGCGGCAACAGAAGCACGTTATCTGAGCTATGTCCGTTTTATGGTCAACACAGAAGGGCGTTATACCCACTTTGACAGCGGGACGCATGGGTTTAACTCACAAACGCCAATGTGGGAAAAATATAATCGTATGTTAGCGATTTGGCATGCATGTCCAAGGCAGTATCATTTATCAGCAGTGGAGATCTCCCAAATTTTAAATGCCTAATGCTCGTCATTCTTCGCGCTGTAGCTCTGTTGACTGCGTTCGGCGACTCGGGTCACGTACATTTGTATGTTCCCCGAGATATCTTCTCTAGTCGCCTAGCTACAGCGTGAATATTTAGAGCATATTTGCTTGTCATTAGTAAAGCAGTAACACGTGACACTGATATGCGAGCTATATGAGCAAGTTTTTCTGAAAAAGTTAGCAAATACTAAAAATGTCAAAAAAGTGACCTATAAACCAAATGACAAGTAAAACAGCAACAATGCTAGCTACACCAGCAGCAGCATACAATAGAAGAGAAATAGCGAGAACACTCCCATTTAGCGCTAACGCTATCCTGCCCGATTTTTTGTTTTCATGGCGAATAAATGAAATAGCAGTCAAAATAATGCCAAACACACTGAGCGTTATACTAATTTGTTTGGATAATTCAATTTTATCTAATAAAAGCTGTCGCTGTTCATTGGCAGGATCTACAGTAGGAGCTTGATACGCTTTTCCTTTAATTGCATCGATTGTCGCTTTTTTTATACTACTTACCTTTTCATGAACAATTTGCTCTAACTTAGGTTTGGATTGGACGTATTCACGCTCAAGGCTTTGATTAACAAGTATTACAAGAATGCTAAAAGCTCCAATGATGATGGCAATTAAACTGAATCGATTATAAACCATAGACATAGTCACTAATATTCCCTATTAAATTATCCCCAATATATCGATTGGTAATTGAACATCAAACAATTGCTATTATTTTTTTATTCGTCTCGATATACTTTAATGGCTCTACTATTTTTTATAAATTTCGTTAAGTGAAAGCTCAGTATAATTATCCTTCTCAGATGCCAAATAACTTTCGTTCTTATACATTAAATTCCATACATAGATATAAAAATCCCGAGCGGTTATACCGTCAGGTAAGTCTAATTGAGGTGCTCCAGTATAGTAGCAATCCTTTAGCTCTTTTTCTGAATAGTATGCTATCGCATACTTAAAACTATCCTTGAAACGAATTTGATACTTTAAAGGCAACATATCAATATACGGCTTAAGTATTTTATCAACAATTAAATCAATACTTGAATGATTATTCAAATTCAGTTTCAATAACGCTTCATCTTCATTCGGGCCACCATCAAGTGGAGCCCAAAATCCAGATATATACCATCTACTAATCTTTATCTTTTTCATTTCATTCTATTCCAAATATGCTATACATTTTTCCTGTTTTTTTATCAAAACCAGCTCTTACTGTTGATGTTTGAAAGTATTCGCCTTCTTTTGTATAGCCTTCCGCAACGATTCTTCCCATGTCAACATCGACACGCCCATTTGTATGAATGTTAGGATCATATAATTCACCCGCTTTTTCTATTGCTTCTAACTGATCTTGTGGATTGATAAAACGTGTTGAATTAGTTGGACTACCTTGTACTCCATCGGGAGTATATCCAGTTTTTGATCTGTATTTTTGTTGTTCTAATGTTGTACCGGAACCATGCCTACGTAAGCCATGTATATTGTCGCTACCATATTCTGCTTCAAAGTCTTGTATTTTCTTCTTATACTCCTTTTCTAGACTTACATAAGCAGATTTTACATCCTTTCTTTCAACCGTCAGAATATAATCCCGAAAATCCACCGGTTCAACATCGTGTCCCGTATGGCGCCAAACTATTCCATCATCCGCAATCGGCAGTGTTTCAGGCCGAGTATCAGACTCATGAATAGCAAAACCTTCAGGTTTTTCGACCTTTTGTGGCAACGGCGAGGGGCCCGCATGAATGATGGGTTCATTTGGAATATCATCAATCCGCGCAGAGATATTAATTATCTCCCCTGATGCCGCCACGCCCATGTAAAGGGTTGTCCCATCTGCATCAAAACGGTAAATTTCGGCTTGGTTATTAGCGCTCGGCAATCCATTTGAGGATTTATATATCGGTAAGCTCAACACTTCTCGCGCTTCGGCTTCGGAAGCCAATTCACCTTTAATCACTGGCACTTGGTCAAAGCCACTGTCTCGCTCAGTATGGTACGCAATCAGTTGAGATGCACTTGCCACCGCTGCCGCTGTGGTTCCCGTTGAGGCAAATCCCACTCGCATACGTGTTGGTGCAGTTCCACCTATTTCCGCGATTTCCAGCAAGTCTGGGTGTGTTAAACTATCCCCATCATAGATATTCGGTATCATACCAACCAATACGCGTGCACTGTCAAACCAAGTCGACGAACCGAATCCTTTCGATACCCCTTTGGCTATTGCATAGTCATTCTCAGACTGGAAAGCAAATCGCCTTGAGTCTTGATTGATATCCGGTGGATTAATTGCTTGTTGACCCATAGCGCCACCTGCCGCTGCTCCACCGAATCCGCCTATAGGACTCGGAGGCATAGGAGCTACGAAGGCATTGGCAGTACCAATCCCTAACAAGCTCAAAAATGAGGAAGAACGTTGGCTCGGTTGTTTCGCTGCGGCATCAATACCACAGGTATACGCGTTGTAATCACATAGCCCAAAGTTAGCCAAGTCTTCGACGGTGTCGCCCGCATCGGTATTGCCCAGACCTCTCAACGTGGATTTGGCAAATACGGGCTCTGCAATGCGTTTAATCGCAATCACGCGACGATGGTCATAGGGGAACAACAGGGGATAGCCGTTATCCCGTTGTTGATAATGCACTGAACGGCTTATTTGCCCCGCCGTTATGCGGTGGACGGTCGTTGGGGTATTAGGGTTAAATGCCCCAGCTCGGTTATTTTCACTCAGGAGATACCCCTGTTCACGGCAATAATCACTCAGTGATTTATCGCTGCCTTGAATCGCTGCCGGAGGCGACAGCGTTGTCAGGGCATCGGCTAAGGGTTGCGCTTCAAGGCTCAGTGTATACGGGCGAGCCGTTAAGCCTTCCGCTTTAATCAGGCCTTGTGGGTCACTGCTGCCTTGCAACGTACGGCCTGTGCCTCGCTCGGCGAGCGTATACGGCACGTTGGCTAAGGGTTGTCCTTTATCATCGACCAATTGCAGTTCTAACCAAAATCGGTAGTTTTCACAGATAATGCACGATTCAACCTTCTGACTCATGACGGCTCCGTTGTCGTGGTTAGCCAATCTTGCTAATTGCTATCAGCAATCAGTATACATCCCTCTGAACACCCGCATGCGACTTTATGACCTTCTAGCGCAACAGGGATACCATTAATTTTCATTAAGCTATCACCTTCAACGATAGTCCCTGTTTTTTT